>NZ_WSTA01000124.1 GCF_009789225.1 Agromyces seonyuensis
GGCCGCCGCCGTCCACACCGCGCCCGCACAGGCGGCCAGGACCGGCGGCCGCGCGGGCGCGGCCGCCGGGCTCCGGCGGGCCGCGAACGGCTAGGCTGTCCCGAACGGGACCGTGGCGTCCCGGCCGACTCGACTGGAACCCCGCATGACCCAACGCGTCCTCGTCGTCGACGACGACATCGCCCTCGCCGAGATGATCGGCATCGTGCTGCGCTCCGAGGGCTTCGAGCCCGTGTTCTGGGGCGACGGCTCCGGCGCGCTCGGCGCGTTCCGCGACGCGAAGCCCGATCTCGTGCTCCTCGACCTCATGCTCCCCGGCCTCGACGGCATCGAGGTGTGCAGCCGCATCCGCGCCGAGTCGGGCACCCCGATCATCATGCTGACGGCGAAGTCCGACACGGCCGACGTGGTCCGCGGCCTCGAGTCCGGTGCCGACGACTACATCGTGAAGCCCTTCAACCCGAAGGAGCTCATCGCCCGAGTGCGCACGCGGCTGCGGCCGAGCGCCGACGCCGGCTCCGAGTCCATCCGCGTGGGCGATCTCGAGATCGACGCGGCCGGGCACGAGGTGCGCCGGGGCGACGAGCGCATCGGCCTCACGCCGCTCGAGTTCGACCTCCTGCTGACGCTCGCATCGAAGCCGCAGCAGGTCTTCACGCGCGAGATGCTGCTCGAGCAGGTGTGGGGCTACCACTACAAAGCCGACACCCGCCTCGTGAACGTCCACGTGCAGCGCCTCCGCTCGAAGATCGAGCACGACCCCGACAACCCGCGGATCGTCATGACCGTGCGCGGCGTCGGGTACCGGGCCGGCGCGAGCGCGTAGGCGGCCGGTGTCCGGGACGACCGCCGCAGCCGGCCGATCGCTGCGGTCGGCCGTCGATCGGCTGCGCGCGCTGTGGCGGCACTCGCTCCAGTTCCGCACGGTCGCCGTCACGCTCGCGCTCTCGACCCTCGCGATCCTCATCATCGGGCTCTCGCTGCTCTACTCGGTCTCGCAGAACCTGACGCAGTCGGGCATCGCACAGGCGCGGGCGACGTCGGAGGCGGCGCGGGCGAACGCGCAGGCGATCCTCGAGGCGTCGGATGCCACCGACCGGGCCGCGGTGCAGTCGGCCTTCAGCGCCGCCGTCGACGCCGTCATCGCGACGGCCGGCACGAGCGACGTCGCGCTGCGGCGCGTGCCCGGCGAATCGAGCTCGTTCTCGCTCCCGCTCGATCGCGAGAGCCCGGTCGTCTCCGAGGCGATCACCCCGGAGCTGCGCGAAGCCGTCCAGCAGAACCCGGGGGAGAGCTTCTCGCAGTCGGTGAGCCTCGCGGGCGTCGACGGCCCTGAGCCGGGCGTGATCGTCGCCTCCGACCTCGTCGTCTCGGGCAGCACCCGCTACGAGCTCTACATCGGCTACTCGCTCGCCGAGGCGCAGGAGACGCTCTCGTTCATGCAGCTCGTCGGCGGCTTCGGCGCGATCGCGCTGATCCTCATCCTCGGCGCCATCACCCTCGTCGTCGTGCGCTTCGTGATCGACCCCATCCGCACGGCGGCCGACACGAGCCGCCGGCTCGCGGCCGGCGAGCTCGACGTGCGTCTGCCCGAGCGGGGGGAAGACGAGCTGTCGACGCTCGCACGCTCGTTCAACGACATGGCCGAGTCCCTGCAGGACCGCATCGGCGAACTCGCCCACCTCTCGACGATGCAGCAGCGCTTCGTGTCGGACGTCTCGCACGAGCTGCGCACGCCGCTCACGACGATCCGCCTCGCGGGCGATGTGCTGCACGGCAAGGTCGACGAGTTCGACCCGACGACGGCGCGCACGGTCGAGCTCCTGCACACGCAGACGGAACGCTTCGAACTGCTGCTGGCCGACCTCCTCGAGATCTCCCGCTACGACGCCGGATCGGTCGAGCTCGCGAGCGAGCCGACGAACCTCGTCCACCTCGCCGGCGACGCCATCGAGTCGATGCGCACGCTCGCCGCGGAGCACGGCAGCGAGATCGAACTGCGCGCGCCCGGCGGCCACCTCGACGCGGAGGTCGATCCCCGACGGGTGCGCCGCATCGTGCGGAACCTGCTCGGCAACGCCATCGAGCATGGCGAGGGCCGCCCGATCCTCGTCTCCGTCGACAGCACGTCGGAGGCGGTCGCGCTCTCGGTGCGCGATCACGGCATCGGGATGACGCCGGAGGACGCCGCGCGCGTCTTCGACCGATTCTGGCGCGCCGACCCGTCGCGTACCCGCCGGATCGGCGGTTCGGGCCTCGGACTGGCGATCTCCATGGAGGACGCCGTCGCCCACGGCGGCCTGCTCGACGTCTGGTCGTCGCCGGGGGAGGGGTCGGTGTTCCGCCTCACCATCCCCCGACGCGCGGGGCTCGAGGAGGTGCGGCCGCCGCTGCTGCTCGGCCCGGACGACGAGGGCGAGCCGATCCGGCTGCCACGAGGGGGAGCCGCATGATCCGCCGACGTCTCGCACGCACCTCGCTCGCTCTGCTCGCCGCGCTCGCGCTCCTCACCGGATGCGCGTCGATCCCGGACTCCGGTCCGGTGCAGGCCTTCGACCCCGACACCTCGTCCGGCCGCGGCAACCTCGCGCTGCTTCCGGACGGCCCCGCACCGGGTGCGGAGCCGGAGGCGATCCTCCGCGGCTTCATCGACGCGGCGACGAGCCCGACCGGCAACTACCAGGTCGCCCGCCAGTTCCTCACCCCGACGTTCGCGGACGAGTGGCTGCCGCAGTCGAGCGCGACGATCGATCTGCTCGCCGACCGCGAGTACGAGGAGGTCGCCGCGGACGCGTGGCGCGTCCAGGCGAGCCCGATCGCCGCGCTCGACGGAGCAGGCGTGTACGAGGCGGCCGAGTCGTCCGCGGCCATCCCGCTCGACTACAGGTTCGAGGAGGTCGACGGCGAGGTGCGCATCTCGAGCGCGCCGCAGGGCGTGCTCATCGACTCGTCGAACTTCGACCTCGTCTACGCTTCGCACACCCTCTACTTCTATTCTCCGGGCTGGAGCGACCTGGTCCCCGACATCCGCTGGTTCGCCGACCGCGCGTCCGTGCAGACGAGCATCGTCCGGATGCTGCTCGCCGGTCCTGCCGATTGGCTCGAGGGCGGCGTCGAGAACGCGTTCCCGGCCGACCTGCGGCTCTCGCCGGATGCGGTGCCCGTGACCGGCCGCGTCGCGCAGGTCGAGCTGACGGGGACGCCGCCGACGGACGCCACGACCCTGCAACGCATGCGGCTGCAGTTGACGACGAGCCTCGCCGGGGTGCCGAGTATCTCGAGCGTGCGGTTCGTGGTGAACGGGGAGACGGTCGAGCCCGAGGAACTCGACCCTGAGCCCGACGACGTCATCCGCATCGACCCGCGTTCGCTCGTCTTCGACGGCACGGTCTTCGGCCACCTCGACGACGGCGAGATCCAACCGCTCGCCGGGATCTCCGACCAGGTCGTCGCGCTTTCGCCGACGGCGGCGAGCGCCGGACCGGGCTTCGACGTGGTCGCGGTGCGCGCCGCCGACGGCACCGTGCACGCCGTGCCGCGCGGGAGCCCCTCGGTCGTGATCGACGAACGCGGCGGACTCGTCGAGCCCGCTGTGGACTCCCGAGGGCTCATCTGGACCGCGCAGTCCACGCACCCCGGGTCGATGCGGTGGTCCTCGATCGACGGCGAGCGGGGAGACCTGGCCACCGCGTGGCCGGGATCCGCCCTCGACGGCTTCGCGATCTCCCGGGACGGCACCCGTCTCGTCGCGCTCGTGGAGGTCGGCGGCCGCTCGCAGCTCTTCGCCGCCGCGATCATGCTCGACGAGTCCGGTGTGCCGGTCGCGATCGGCGATCCGATCCGGATCGGGAGCGTCGAAGGCGGCGGGGCCGACGTCGTCTGGGCGGACTCCGGCACCGTCGTCGCGCTGAGCGGGTCGTCGGCGACCACGCTGACGACGATCGAGGTCGGCGGCGCCTCGGCGATCCGCAGCGGACCGGAGGGTGGCGTCGCGCTCGATGCCGGCAACTCGGCCCGCGACACGCGCGTGCTGCGCTCCTCCGGCGAGCTCGACGGGTCGAGCGGGGTCGGCTGGCAGGTGCGCGCGGAGGGCATCCGGCTCGTCGCGACGCAGTTGCAGCCGCAGTAGCCTCTCCTCCCGGTCACCGGTTCGCGCCCCCGGGTCCCGGTCGGCGTCGACCGGCAGGTGCGGAGGACGGCATGCGCGGAGCATCCGGGGATGCCCACCCCTCGATTCCACCGCCTGCTGCTCGACGCCCTGGCCGTTCTCCTGCCCGTCGCTTGCGCAGGCTGCGGGGCCGACGGCGCGACGCTCTGCGCCGACTGCAGCGGCGCCCTCGCCGCGCACCCGTTCCGATTCGTCCTCGGCGACGTGCTCGCCTTCGCCGCGACGGACTACGACGCTCCGATCGCGCGCATCCTGCACGCGGGGAAGGAGGAAGGGCGCACCGACGCCCTGCGCGCGCTCGGGCCGCTCCTGGCGGCCGCCGTCGCCGCGGCGCTTCGCGACGAGGAGGTGCGGGGCGCGGGCATCCGCCCCGGCGTCGTCGAGCTCGCGAGCGTGCCGTCGTCGTCGGCGGCCGGGGCGTCCCGGGGGTACCGGCACGTCGACCGGATGCTCGCGGGCGCCGGGCTCGCGGCCTCGCCGGTGCTGCGCTCGGATCGCGAGCGGGCCGACCAGGCCGGGCTCTCCCTCGAGGACCGCGCCCGCAACGTCGCGGGCGCGTTGAGCGCCCGGAGCCGGCTCGACGGTCGCGTATTCCTCGTCGTGGACGACGTGGTGACGACCGGGGCGAGCGCCGGCGAGGCGATCCGGGCGCTGCGCGCGGCCGGCGGCCGGGTCGTGGGCGCCGCCTTCGCCGCACGCACCCCGCGGCGTTCGCCGGTTCGGAGCGAACGCGGAGGTAATCCCCGTGACATTGCGGGCGGTCGGCGTTAGCGTGAAGTACGGCGCGGTTGACCCGCCTCAGAACCCAGGCGGGAGCCGGCCGGGAGAGCGAGGTCGTCATGGAACTGCACATCGTCGGACGCAACCTGGAGGTCACCGATCGATTCCGCGACTACGTCGAGGAGAAGGCCGAGAAGATCGGCAGCCTCGACGGGAAAGCGGACACGCTCCACATCAAGGCCACTCGCCACAACGAGCGCAACAACGCCGCGGTCCCCGACCGCGTCGAGCTGACGCTCGTCGGCAAGGGGCCCGTGATCCGAGCGGAATCGGACGGGGTCGACAAGTACGCCGCCTTCGATGCCGCGCTCGCGCGGCTGCTCGAGCAGTGCCGCCGTGCGAAGGACCGCCGCAAGGCGCACCGCCCGCACCACGGCAGCGTGTCGCTCGGCCGTCAGGCCGAGAGCGGCTTCGCCGACGTCGCCGTGCAGGCGGCGACCGTCGAGGTCCTCGAGCAGGTCCGCACCGGATCGATCCCCGCGATCGACGAGCTCGAGACGGACGAGACCGACGAGTACAGCCCTGTGGTGATCCGGCAGAAGGTCTTCGCCGCGACGCCCATGAGCGTCGACGACGCGCTCTACTACATGGAGCTCGTCGGGCACGACTTCTATCTGTTCGTCGACGCCGAGACGGCTCGGCCCTCGGTGGTCTACCGCCGCAAGGGCTGGGACTACGGCGTGATCGGACTCGATACGACGCCCGCGGCCGACTGAGGTCGCCGCTGCGGCATCGCCGCACGCGGAGCGCACGGCGCCCGGACCGTTCCGAACGGTCCGGGCGCCGTGCTGCGGGGAGTCGGATGCCGTCCCCGGCCACGTCCGCCGGGGCGGGCACGCCCAGGTCGCACGCCGGTAGCATGGATATGATTGCCGTCTGCAAGGCGGCTTCGGGCGCGCCCGAACACCCCGCTGGGGTATCGCGCCCGACGACTACGGGAGAGCATTCGTGGCTTCGATTCTGGAAAAGGTCCTCCGCGTCGGCGAAGGCCGCACGCTCAAGCGGCTCGAGAACTACGCCAAGGCGATCAACGCCCTCGAAGAGGACTTCGAGACCCTCACCGACGAGGAGCTCAAGCACGAGACCGTCGAACTGCGCGAGCGCTACGCGTCCGGCGAGAGCCTCGACGACCTCCTGCCTGAAGCGTTCGCCGCCGTCCGCGAGGCGAGCCGCCGCACCATCGGCCTGCGCCACTTCGACGTGCAGCTCATGGGCGGTGCGGCCCTCCACCTCGGCAACATCGCCGAGATGCGCACCGGCGAGGGCAAGACCCTCGTCGCGACGACCGCCGCCTACCTCAACGCCCTCACGAGCCGCGGCGTCCACGTCATCACCGTCAACGACTTCCTCGCGGGCTATCAGTCGGAGCTCATGGGCCGCGTGTTCCGCGCCCTCGGCATGACCACGGGCTGCATCGTGGCCGGCCAGTCCCCGGCCGAGCGTCGCGAGCAGTACGCGGCCGACATCACCTACGGCACGAACAACGAGTTCGGCTTCGACTACCTGCGCGACAACATGGCCTGGCAGGCCTCGGACATGGTGCAGCGAGGCCACTACTTCGCCATCGTCGACGAGGTCGACTCGATCCTCATCGACGAGGCACGCACGCCGCTGATCATCTCCGGCCCCGCGTCGGGCGAGGCGAACCGCTGGTTCACCGAGTTCGCCAACCTCGCCAAGCGGCTCGTCGCCGGCGAGGACTACGAGGTCGACGAGAAGAAGCGCACCGTCGGCGTGCTCGAGGGCGGCATCGCGAAGGTCGAGGACTACCTCGGCATCGACAACCTCTACGAGTCGGCCAACACCCCGCTCATCTCCTTCCTCAACAATGCGATCAAGGCCAACGCCCTGTTCAAGCGCGACAAGGACTACGTCGTCATGAACGGCGAGGTGCTCATCGTCGACGAGCACACCGGCCGCATCCTCATGGGGCGCCGCTACAACGAGGGCATCCACCAGGCCATCGAGGCCAAGGAGGGCGTGCAGGTCAAGGCCGAGAACCAGACCCTCGCCACGGTCACGCTCCAGAACTACTTCCGCCTCTACGACAAGCTCTCGGGCATGACGGGCACCGCCGAGACCGAGGCGGCCGAGTTCATGTCGACCTACAAGCTCGGCGTCGTCGCCATCCCGACGAACCGGCCGATGCAGCGCATCGACCAGGCCGACCTCGTCTACAAGAACGAAGAGGTCAAGTTCGCGCAGGTCGTCGAGGACATCGTCGACCGCCACAAGGCGGGCCAGCCGGTCCTCGTGGGCACGACGAGCGTCGAGAAGAGCGAGTACCTCTCGCGTCTGCTCGCCAAGAAGGGCGTGCGGCATGAGGTGCTCAACGCCAAGAACCACGCGCGCGAGGCCGCGATCGTCGCCCAGGCCGGCCGGCACGGCGCCGTCACCGTCGCGACGAACATGGCCGGTCGAGGCACCGACATCATGCTCGGCGGCAACGCGGAGTTCATCGCCGTGCAGCGCATGCACGAGCAGGGCCTGAACCCCACCGAGACGCCGGACGAGTACGAAGCCGCCTGGGACGGCGTCTTCGAGCAGGTCAAGGCCGAGGTCGAGGTCGAGGCCGAGAAGGTCCGCGACGCCGGCGGCCTCTACGTGCTCGGCACTGAGCGCCACGAGTCGCGCCGCATCGACAACCAGCTCCGCGGCCGCTCCGGCCGTCAGGGCGACCCCGGCGAGAGCCGGTTCTACCTCTCGCTCACCGACGACCTGATGCGCCTCTTCAACGCGGGCGCCGCCGAGACGCTCATGTCCCGCGGCGTGCCCGACGACGTCGCGATCGAGTCGAAGGTCGTCACGCGCGCGATCCGCTCCGCGCAGGCGCAGGTCGAGGCCCGCAACGCGGAGATCCGCAAGAATGTCCTCAAGTACGACGACGTCCTCAGCCGCCAGCGCGAGGCCATCTACGGCGACCGCCGCGCGATCCTCGAGGGCGACGACCTGCACGACCGCGTGCAGCGCTTCCTCGAGGACGTCATCGACGAGGTGCTCGACCAGCACACCGCCGAGGGCACGGCCGACGAGTGGGACTTCGACGCCCTGTGGGCCGAGCTCAAGACCCTCTACCCGGTCGACATCACGATCGACGAGGTCGTCGCGGAGACCGACGGCAAGGGCCGGCTCACGCGGGAGGTCCTGCACCGCGAGGTCCTCTCCGACGCGAAGCTCGCCTACGCCCGCCGCGAAGAGCAGCTCGGCAGCCCGGCGATGCGCGAGCTCGAGCGTCGCGTCGTGCTCTCGGTCATCGACCGTCGCTGGCGCGACCACCTCTACGAGATGGACTACCTCAAGGACGGCATCGGCCTGCGCGCCATGGCGCAGCGCGACCCGCTGGTCGAGTACCAGCGCGAGGGTTTCGCGATGTTCCAGCAGATGATGGGCTCGATCCGCGAGGAGACGGTCGGCTTCCTGTTCAACCTCGAGGTCGAGGTGCAGGCGCCGAGTGCGGGCACCCCGACGGTCCAGGCCCGCGGCCTCTCGCAGGCCGGCGCCCCGCAGGAGAAGCTGAGCTACACGGCGCCGAGCGACGCCGGCGGCGTCGAGGTGCGCAACCAGCGCGGGCAGCTCCAGCAGGCGGCGACCGCACGGGCGCAGCGCGTCGCGGGCGAGCAGGCGCAGCGGAGCCGGCAGCAGCAGGGCGCCCCGGC
>NZ_WSTA01000125.1 GCF_009789225.1 Agromyces seonyuensis
GACGGTGCGCGGCGGATGCCTCGTGCCGGCGGCCGCCGCCCGCGACGCTCCGTCGCGGCGCTCGCGGCGCTGGTCGCCGTCTCGGCGCTCGGCCTGACCGCCTGCGCCCCGACCGGCGCCCGGGACCTCACGGGCGACCTCTCGGTGCACGACCCCGCGCTCGCGCAGGACGGGGACACCTGGTTCGTCTACTCGACCGGTTCGGCCGGCGTCGCCGACGGCAACGTGCAGATCCGCTCGTCGTCCGACGGTGAGCACTGGGTCTCGCGCGGCGCGGTGTGGGAGGAGCAGCCCGAGTGGCTCGCCGACGCCGTGCCGGGCGTCTCGAACCTGTGGGCGCCCGAGCTGATCGAGCACGACGGCACCTGGTACCTGTACTACTCGGCATCGACGTTCGGGAAGAACCGCTCCGTCATCGCGCTCGCCACGAACACGACCCTCGACCCCGACGACCCGCGCTACGACTGGGTCGATCGGGGGCCGGTGGTCGAGTCGGCCTCCGGAGACGACTTCAACGCGATCGACCCGGGCGTCGCGGTCGACGACGACGGCACCCCCTGGCTGGCCTTCGGCTCGTTCTGGAGCGGCATCCGGATGGTGCGGCTCGCGTGGCCCGACGGCCTCCGTGCCGACGACGAGGAGCCGCTGCGGCTCGCCGACCGGGGCACCCCGCCGAACGCGATCGAGGCGCCGTACCTCGTGCAGCACGACGGCGACTGGTTCCTCTTCGTCTCGGTCGACGCATGCTGCCAGGGCCTCGACTCCACCTACTCGATCGCGGTCGGCCGCGCCGACGAGATCACCGGCCCCTATCTCGGGCGCGACGGCACCCCGCTGCTGCTCGACGGGCAGACGACCCTGCTCGCGGCCGAGGGCGACCGCATCGGCCCGGGCGGCCAATCGGTCGCGGGCGGCATGCTCGCGCTGCACTACTACGACGCCCGGCTCGACGGCGCGTTCCAGCTCGCCCTCATCCCGCTCCGGTGGGATGCGGAGGGCTGGCCCGTGGTGGACTGGGACTGACACGAGCGACGGCGCGGGTGCGCCGGCGGAAAGGAACGACGATGGGCGCAGCGGGTTCGAACTGGGCGGGCAACCTCGACTACTCGGCGAGGATGCTCGCGGCGCCGCGATCCATCCCCGAGCTGCAGGAGCTCATCGCGTCGGCGGAGCCCGGTTCGCTGAAGGCACTCGGCACGCGGCACTCGTTCAACGACGTCGCCGACACCGACGGCACGGCCGTGTCGACGGCGTCGCTGCAGGATGGACCGGCGGTCGCGATCGATGCGGACCGCGGCGTCGTCGCCGTCGCATCGGGCGTGCGCTACGGCGAACTCGCCCTCGAACTCGACGCGGCCGGGCTCGCGCTCGGCAATCTCGCCTCGCTGCCCCACATCTCCGTCGGCGGCGCGGTGGCGACGGGCACCCACGGCTCCGGCGAGCGCAACGGCTCCCTCGCCGCGGCGGTCGCCGCCGTGGAGTTCGTCGACGGCCGCGGCGAGCACGTTCGGCTCGCCCGCGGCGACGCCGGCTTCGACGGCGCGGTCGTCTCGCTCGGCGTGCTCGGCATCACGACCCGCCTCGAACTCGACGTCGAGCCGTCGTTCGAGCTCGCGCAGCACGTCTACCGCGAGCTGCCGCTCGAGGCCCTCGTGGCGCACTTCGACGAGATCGTCGGTGCGGGCTACAGCGTGAGCGTCTTCTCGACGTGGCAGCGCGAGGGCGTCGCCGACCAGGTGTGGCTGAAGCGCCGCGTCGACCGCGACCCGGCGGCGCCCGCGGAGCTCTTCGGCGCCCGGCCCGCCGACGCGCCTCAGCATCCGATCCCCGGCGTCTCGGCGGTGCACTGCACCCCGCAGCTCGGCGTGCCCGGGCCGTGGTTCCAGCGCCTCCCGCACTTCCTGCTCGAGTTCCGACCCTCGAACGGCGACGAGCTGCAGAGCGAGTACCTCGTGCCCCGCGCCCGGGCGCTCGACGCCCTCGCCGCGTTGCGGCGGCTTGCCCCGCGCATCGCTCCGCTGCTGCTCGTGAACGAGATCCGCGAGGTCGCGGCCGACGCGCTCTGGCTGAGCGGCTCGTTCGAGACCGACGTCGTCGCCTTCCACTTCACCTGGCAACCGCGCCAGGCCGAGGTCGACGCCCTGCTGCCCGCGATCGAGGCGGAACTCCTGCCGCTCGGGGCGCGGCCGCACTGGGGCAAGCGCTTCGCGGCCGACGCATCCGCCCTCGAAGGCCGCTACTCCCACTGGCGCGACTTCGCCGAGCTCCGCGCGGAGCACGACCCTCGCGGCGTCTTCGCGAACGCGTTCACGCGGCGGGTGCTGGGCGGCTGAGCCGCACAGCGGGGCGTCAGGGCCTGCCGCGCGCCGCCCGGGCCCGGCCCTTGATGGCGTCGATGACCTCGGTCTTCGCGTCGGCGTAGTCGTTCATGTCGTCCCATCGCCGCTCGAGCAGTTCGCGCTTGGTGCGCTCGTAGAGCGCGCGGTCGTCGGCGTCGGCGCGCAGGTGGTCGCGGAGCAGCAGGTACTCCGCGATCGCGGGGGCGTCGCGCCCGTAGACGTGCACGTGCACGTCGCGTTCGGGCGTGCGCACCAGGCGATGGCCGGGCTCCCGCACGCGCAGCTCGTATCCGCCGGCGAGCAGCGGCCCGAGGTAGTCCTCCTCGGCCGTGATGTCGGCGACGCCGACCGCGATGTCGACGATCGGCTTCGCGGCGAGCCCCGGCACGGAGGTCGACCCGATGTGCTCGATGAGGACGTCGGCATCGGCGAGCGCCTCCCGGATGCGCCCTCGATGCTCGTCGAAGACGGCCGGCCACCGCGCGTCGTACTCGTGCAACGAGACCCGGACGGCTTCGGCGCCGCCGACGATCTCGACCGTCGTGACATCGGGGCGGCGGGGGCGGTGCGCGGTCATCCGGGCATCCTCGCCGACCGACCCGAGAGATCGGCGAGCGCGTCGTCGAGGTCGTCGAACTCGAAGCGGTACCCCGCGTCCGCGAGCACGCCCGGAACGACCCAGCGGCTCTTCAGCACGAGCTCGGGTTCCGTGCGGAGCACCAGCATCGCCGGCTCGAGCATCCATCGCCGTGCCGGGAGTCCGATAGGTGCGCCGACGGCGGATCGGAGCGAACGCATGAGCGAGGCGTTGTCGACGGGGTTCGGGCTCGCGAGGTTCACCGGTCCCGCGAGGTCGTCGCGATCGCGGAGGAAGCGGATCGCGCCGATGGCGTCGTCGAGGTGGATCCAGCTGAAGCGCTGGTGGCCGTGCGTTGGATGACCGCTCGCGCGAGCCTCGCCCGTCGGTTCGACCCCGATGCCGCGGTACCGGCGGTGCGGGAACCACCATCCGTCGTACTGCGGGCCGCCGAGTCCGATGCGTGCCAGCCGGAACAACGTGTTCGTCGCCGGACCGTCTCCGAGCACGATCGCCATGCGGAGGGCGACCCGACGCGTGCCGGGCAGGTCGCCCGCGAAGAACTCGCGCTCCCAGGCGCGCGCCACGTCGACCGAGAAGCCGGAGCCGAGGATGCCGCCCTGCTCGCGGTTCGGCCGCTCCGTTTCGTGGCGGTAGATCGTCGCCGTCGAGGCGTTCATCCAGACGCGCGGCGGATTCGCCACGCCGCCGATCGCCTCGCTCAGCGATCGTGTGGTCGCGACGCGGGATCGCAGGATCTCGTCGCGGTTCGCCTCGGTGTAGCGGCAGTTCACCGACTTGCCGGCGAGATTGACGACGAGGTCGGCGCCCTCGACGGCGCGACGGATCGACGCCGGGTCGTCCCAAGTCACCGCCCCGGTGCGGCCGATGCGCCGCACCTCGTACCCGTCCGCTTCGAGCGCGGCGATCAGCGCGGTGCCGACGAACCCGCTCGCGCCCGCGACGACGGCGGTCATCCCAGTGGTCATCGACTCATCCTCGTGCATCCCGAACGTCCGACTCATCGGCGTCCTTCCGCGGCCGGCCCCGGGGCTTCGTGGGCTTGACGCCGGCGGGCTTCCGCCCGGCCCGGGCGAGCGCCTGCGTCAGGATGAGCTCGATCTGGGCGTTGGTGCTGCGGAGCTCGTCGGAAGCCCACCGGGCCAGCGCATCGTGCAGCGCGGGATCGATGCGAAGCAGGAGTTGCTTCCGCTCGGCGGTCACGACGCGTAGAGCGTCCCGGTGTTGACGATCGGCGAGGCCGGCTGGTCGCTGCAGAGCACGACCATGAGGTTGCTCACCATCGCGGCCTTGCGCTCGTCGTCGAGTTCCACGATCTCCTCCTCGCTGAGCTTGCGCAGTGCGAGGTCGACCATGCCGACCGCGCCCTCGACGATGCGGGTGCGCGCCGCGACGACCGCGTTCGCCTGCTGACGGCGGAGCATCGCCTGGGCGACCTCGGCGGCGTAGGCGAGGTGGCTGATCCGCACCTCGATGATCTCGACGCCGGCCAGCGAGATGCGCTCGGCGACCTCGTGCGCGAGCTCGTCGGCGACCTGATCGGTCGAACCGCGGAGCGAGGTGCCGACGCCCTCGGATCCGTCGTAGGGATGCGTCGTCGCGATGTGCCGCAGCGCCGATTCGGCCTGCACGGTCACGAAGTCGATGTAGTTGTCGACCGC
The DNA here is from genome assembly GCF_009789225.1 of Agromyces seonyuensis. Lineage (GTDB taxonomy): Bacteria > Actinomycetota > Actinomycetes > Actinomycetales > Microbacteriaceae > Agromyces > Agromyces seonyuensis. Next base: position 4,599 of record NZ_WSTA01000125.1, read on the forward strand.
ATAGGTCGCCTTCGACGTGTCGGCGACCTGCCACACGACGATCGCCGCGATCTCGACGGGACTGCCGTCGGCGTCGTTGACCTTCAGGCGGTTGGTCTCGAAGTTGCGCACCCGCACGCTGACGCTGCGTCGCGTCGAGAACGGGACGAGCGTCGAGAGACCGGGTGTGCGCACCGTGCCGGTGTAGCGGCCGAAGAACTGCACGACCTTCGTCTGCCCGGGCTGCACGATGACGAGGGCGCTCAGCGCCACGATCGAGAGCGCGAACACGAGGAGGGAGAAGGTCTTCGCGGTGCCCGGGAGCGCGACGAGCATCCACACCCCGAGCGCCAGCAGCGCGAAGAAGGCGACGAGCCCGACGCCGCCGGGGAAGGTCATCGCGGGCCGCTCGGAGATGTCCACGCGGACGCCGTCGTGGCCGACCGGTACTGTTTCGACGGCGGTCGGGGGGTTCTCGCTGCTCATGGGTCCTCGCATCCTTGGAAAAGTGATATCACTTTATCGGCGACGGGCTCCGGGCGCGAGGGGTTCCGCCGGGTCCGGATTTCCGATGGACTGGCCCCATGCGATGGAAGCGCCCGTTCCGCAGCGATCCGTGGCCCCACGACATGCGCATCACGGTGGAGGATCGGCCCCAGGCCCTCCTCGAGCTGCTCTGGCTGCGCGAGGCGTACGGTCTCGAGCCGCACGCCGACGACCTGCCGCCGCTCCTGCACGTGCCGCCGATGCCCGCGGAGCAGGGCGTCGCCGAGTCGGTGCGATCGCGCTGGGCGCAGGCCTGGCCGGTGATCTGGCAGGACGTCGCCGAGCACGCCGGCACTCCCGACGACCCCGCGATCTTCGACCGGCTCGTCGAGACCGAGAACGGGTCGCCGGAGCGCGCGAGCCTCCTGCGCCGGCTCGTCGGCCCGAGCTGGGCCGACGAGTTCGGCCGCGACGCGTTCGAGGATGCGTCGTACCGCTCCTGGAACCAGCTCGGGTCCGGCGGCTTCCAGGCGGCGAACCGCGCCGTCGAGGATGACCCGGAGCGCCGCAACCTCGACGCCCTCGTCCCCGCGTGGCGCGCGGGGCTGACCAAGATCGTGACGATCCCCTGCCAGGGCGAGCACGACCGACGGCTCGGAGCGAGCGGGCTCCTCGTCACCGACGAGACGCGCGCCGACCACGCCGCCTATCGACGCGCCCTGACCGGGTTCGTCTGAGCTGGACCGGCTGCCGGGAGGGGTGTCCCCGCGGGCTCGTACCCTGGCGGCCATGACCACCGCCGTCCGCGACGCCTACGCCCGACGCTCCGACGAGTACACCGAACTCATCGGTTCGATCGACGCGGTGCACGAGCTCGATCGCGTCCTCGTCGCGTCGTGGGCTGCGCAGCTCGACGGCACCGTGCTCGATGCCGGATGCGGGCCGGGGCACTGGACCCGCTTCCTCGTCGACCAGGGCGCCGACGCGCGCGGACTCGACCAGGTGCCGGAGTTCCTCGCGCACGCGCGTGCGCGCCATCCCGGCATCCGCTACGAACTCGGCGACCTCGACGCGCTGCCCGGGGCCGACGGCGCGCTCGCCGGCATCCTGTCCTGGTACTCCCTCATCCATCACGAGCCCGGCGAGATCGGCCGGCCGCTCTCGGAGTTCGCGCGAGTGCTCCGACCCGGAGGCGGGCTGCTGATCGGCTGCTTCGTCGGGCCGACGACCGAGCCCTTCGACCACGCGGTGGTCCGCGCGCACCGCTGGAACCTCGACGAGCTCGCGGCGGAACTCGCCTCCGCGGGCTTCGACGTCCTCGAGACGCACACCCGCACGAACCGCGAGCATCGCCCCCACGGCGCGATCCTCGCCCGGCGCACGCGCGGCGGGTGACGTGCCGCCTGCGTCGCACTCGATGAGTTTTCGATGAACCGGTTGCTTAATGGGAAAGCGCTTCCCTAAGATCGGGAAAGCGGTTACCCCCAAATGGGGGGTCATGCGGGTCGACGAGGAAGACGACCACCGGGGGACGGACCGGGCGACGACGACGTCGCCGAACACGCCTGGCGCCGCGGCACTGCACCGACTCAACGACGAAAGGTGACATCCCATGCAACGACGAACCGCATCCCGCCTCGCAGCGGGCGGCGCCGCACTGGCGCTCGCCGCCGCAGGCGGCATCATCGCGCTGGCCGTCCCCGCGCAAGCGGCGACCGGCACGGCCGACGGCTACGCCGCGCAGAACGGCGGCACGACCGGCGGCGCGGGCGGCACGACCGTCCGGGCGACGACCGGCACGCAGATCCACGAGGCGCTGTGCAACCGCGCCGCCGACGACACCCCGATCATCATCGAGGTCGAGGGCACCATCAACCACGGCAACACCGCGAAGGTCTCCGGCGACTCCTGCAACACGGCCGCCGGCGTCATCGAGCTCAAGCAGATCAGCAACGTGACGCTCATCGGCGTCGGCTCCGGCGCGACGTTCGACCAGGTGGGCATCCACTTGCGCGAGGCGAGCAACATCGTCGTGCGCAACGTCACGGTGCAGAACGTCAAGAAGTCGGGCTCGCCCACCTCCAACGGCGGCGACGCGATCTCGATGGAGAGCGGCGTCAGCAACGTGTGGGTCGACCACGTCACGCTCATCGCGTCCGGCGGCGAGTCGGCCGGCTACGACGGCCTGTTCGACATGAAGGCCGACACGAAGTACGTGACCCTCTCGTACAGCATCCTGCGCAACTCGGGCCGCGGCGGCCTCGTCGGCTCGAGCGACAGCGACCTCGCGAACGGCCCCATCACGTACCACCACAACCTCTACGACAACCTCGACTCGCGCGTGCCGCTGCTGCGCGGCGCGACGGCCCACATCTACAACAACCACTACCGCAGCATCAACGAGTCGGGCATCAACGCCCGCGCCGGCGGCAAGGCCCGGGTCGACTCGAACTACTTCGAGGACTCGAAGGACGTGCTCGGCACCTTCTACACCGACCTGCCCGGATACTGGCAGGTCAGCGGCAACCTCTTCGACAACGTGACGTGGTCGGCGCCCGGGGAGGACAACAACCCGGCCGGTCCGAACCCCGTCTCGACGACGACGGTGAACCTGCCGTACTCCTTCACCGCGGATGCCGCGAGCTGCGTCCCGAGCGTCGTCGCCGCCACCGCGGGCGCCGGCAAGGGCCTCGCGGTCTCGAACGGCCAGTGCACCCCGACGACGCCGCCGACGACGCCCCCGACGACTCCGCCCACGACCCCGCCGACCACGCCGCCCACGACGCCGCCGACGACGCCGCCGACCGGTACGAACCTCAGCCTCGGTGCCGGCACCGACGGCTCGAGCAAGGCGAGCGGCACGAGCTACGGCAACGCCATCGACGGCAGCACCTCGACGTACTGGTCGCCGAACGGCTCGACGGGCCGCGTCTCGGTGAAGTGGGATGCCGCGACCACCGTGAAGTCGGCGGTCATCAAGGTCGCATCCGGCGGCGGCACGATCTCCTCGTGGCGCGTCGTGAACAACGACACGGGTGCGGTCCTCGCTTCCGGCACGGGCACGCCCGGCACCGTCTCGTTCGCCTCGACGTCGCTGAAGAAGCTGAACTTCGAGATCCTCGGCGCCTCGGGCACTCCGCGGATCGCGGAGTTCGAGACGTACGCCGGCTGATCGGGAGGTAACGTCGTGGGGGGGGCGCGCGCGCCCCCCGGGGCGTTCCCCGGGGGGCGGTAGCCGT
>NZ_WSTA01000126.1 GCF_009789225.1 Agromyces seonyuensis
CCGCGCACGGACCCGCGCGGGGCGTGAACCCGCGCGTCGGCTGCGTGCTGCTCGGCCCCGACGGCGGCGTCCTCGCCGTCGGCTGGCACCGCGGCGCCGGCACCCCGCACGCCGAGGTCGACGCGCTCGGCAAGCTCGCTCCGGGTGCCGCATCCGGCGCCACGGCCGTCGTCACGCTCGAGCCCTGCAACCACACCGGCCGCACCGGCCCCTGCTCGCAGGCCCTCATCGACGCCGGGGTCGCCCGGGTCGTCTACGCCGTGTCGGACCCGGGCGACCACTCCGCGGGCGGCGCGGCAACGCTCGCCGCCGCGGGCGTCGACGTCGAGGGCGGCCTGCTGGCCGACGAGGCCGAGGCGTTCCTCGCCGACTGGCTCTTCGTCGCCCGCCACGACCGTCCGTTCGTGACGGTCAAATGGGCGGCGACCCTGGATGCCCGTACCGCGGCCGCCGACGGGTCGAGCCGCTGGATCACGGGGGCCGAGGCCCGCGCGGACGTGCACCTGCGCCGCGCCGCGGCCGACGCGATCGCCGTCGGCACCGGCACCCTGCTCGCCGACGACCCCTCGCTCACCGCGCGCGACGCCGACGGCGCCCTCCTGCCCGACCAGCCCGTGCCCGTCGTGTTCGGGCACCGGGACGTCCCCGCGGGCGCCCGCGTCGCCGCTCACCCGCAGCCCCTGCTGACGCTGCCGGGCGACGACCTCGCGGCCGAGCTCGGCACGCTCGCCGATCGGGGCATCCGCTCGCTCTTCGTCGAGGGCGGCCCCACGCTCGCGAGCGCGTTCCTGGCGGACGGCCTCGCCGACGAACTGCTCGTCTACGTCGCACCCGCTCTGCTCGGCGGGCCGCGGCTCGCCACCGGCGACCTCGGCATCGGCACGATCGCCGACGCCCGCCGCTACGTCTTCTCGGACGTCGACCGCCTCGGCGACGACGTCCGGCTCATCGCCCGTCCGGCCCAGGACGGCACCGACGACGCGCCCGAGCGCGTCGGACAGGAGGAAACCGACTGATGTTCACCGGGATCATCGAGGAGATCGGCCGCATCGAACGCGTCGAGCGCACCGCCGACGCCGTGCGGCTCACCGTCAACGGCCCGCTCGTGGTCGGAGACGCGAAGCACGGCGACTCGATCTCCGTCTCCGGCGTCTGCCTGACCGTGATCGAGTTCGACGCGGAGCGCTTCACGGCCGACGTGATGGCGCAGACGCTCAAGATGTCGACGCTCGAGGGCGCCGAGGTCGGCCGCCCCGTCAACCTCGAGCGCGCCGCGAAGGTCGGCGACCGCATCGGCGGGCACATCGTGCAGGGCCACATCGACGGCACCGCGCGCCTGCTGTCGATCCGCCCCGGCGGCGCCTGGCGCGTGCTGCGCTTCTCGCTCGACCCCGAGCACGCGCCGCTCGTCGTCGACAAGGGCTCGATCGCCGTGGACGGCGTCTCCCTCACCGTGAGCGACCTGGGCGACGAAGCCGACGGCTCCTGGTTCGAGGTCTCCCTCATCCCGGAGACCCTCGCCGCGACGACCCTCGGCGAGCGCGAGGTCGGCGAGCTCGTCAACGTCGAGACCGACATCCTCGCGCGCCAGGTGCGCCGGCTCGCCCAGTTCGGCCGCTCCGACGAACTGCCCTCCTCCGACGCGGGCGCACCCGCGCAGTCCGTCGGATTCTCGCTGCGCAGCGACGACGAAGGGATCCGCGCATGAGCCTCTCCAGCATCCCCGAGGCGCTCGCCGCGCTGCGCGCCGGCAAGCCGATCATCGTCGCCGACGACGAGGGCCGCGAGAACGAGGGCGACGCGATCATGGCCGCCGAGTTCGCCACCCGCGAGACCATCGCGTGGATGGTGCGGCACACGAGCGGCTACCTGTGCGCGCCCATGCCGCCCGAGCTCGCCGACCGCCTCGACCTGCCGATCATGGTCGAGCGCAGCCAGGACGCCCGCGGCACCGCGTACACCGTGTCGGTCGACGCGGCCCAGGGCGTGACGACCGGCATCTCGGCCGCCGACCGGGCGCACACCCTGCGCGTGCTCGCGAACCCCGAGTCGGTGCCCGCCGACCTCATCCGCCCCGGCCACATCCTGCCGCTGCGCGCCGTGCCCGGCGGGGTGCGCGAGCGGGCCGGCCACACCGAGGCGGCCGTCGAGTTCATGCGCGCGGCCGGGCTCGCCCCCGTCGGCGTCATCGGCGAGCTCATCGACGACGACGGCGAGATGATGCGCCTGCCGCGGCTCATCGCGTTCGGCGAGGAGGAGAACCTGCCCGTCACGACGATCGCCGCCCTCATCGACTGGCTCGAGCAGGGCGGGGCCGAGGCGGCGGAGGCATCCGATGCCGGTCTCGCCGCCGTCGGTCCCCGCGCCGAGACGCCGCGCATCGGCTTCGAGGTCGAGACCCACCTGCCCACCGTGCACGGCACGTTCCGGGTGCGCGCGTACCGCGACCACGTCTCGGGCGCCGACCACCTCGCGATCATCGCCGGCGAGCCCGCCGACGGCGCGCTCGTGCGCCTCCACTCGGAGTGCCTGACGGGCGAGGCCTTCGGTTCGCTGAAGTGCGAGTGCGGTCCGCAGCTGCAGGCCGCGCTCGACACGATCGCGAACGAGGGCGGCGTCGTCGTGTACCTCCGGGGCCACGAGGGCCGTGGCATCGGTCTCATCAACAAGCTGCGCGCCTATCGCCTGCAGGAGGACGGCCTCGACACCCTCGACGCCAACCTCGCGCTCGGCCTGCCCGCCGACGCCCGCGACTACACCGCGGCCGCCGAGATCCTGGCCGACCTCGGCATCGGCTCGGTGCGCCTGCTCACGAACAACCCAGAGAAGCTCCGCCAGCTCGAACGGCAGGGCATCCGGGTCGACGAGCGCGTGCCGCTCGTCGTCGGCGTGGGCTCGCTCAACGCCGGCTACCTGGCCGCCAAGCGCGACCGCATGGGGCATCAGATCGACTCGCTCGAGGATGCCTCCCCCGAATCCATCCTGGAAGGACACGCATCATGAGCGGAGCCGGTTCACCCGTCGTCGAGGTCGACGCGACCGGATTGGACGTCGTCGTCATCGCCGGACGGTGGCACGACGTCATCACCGACGGCCTCATCGCCGGGGCCGAGCGAGCCCTCGGCGAAGCCGGCGCGGACTACCGCGTCGTGCGGGTGCCGGGCTCCTTCGAGCTCCCGGTCGCGGCGAAGGCGGCCCTCGACGCCGGCGCGGACGCCGTCGTCGCCCTCGGCGTCATCATCCGCGGCGGCACGCCGCACTTCGAGTACGTCTCCTCGGCGGCGACCGACGGCCTCACGACCGTCGCGATCGAGACCGGCAAGCCCGTCGGCTTCGGCGTGCTCACCCTCGACGACGAGCAGCAGGGCCTCGATCGCGCCGGGCTGCCCGGCTCGAAGGAGGACAAGGGCCATGAGGCGGCGACGGCCGCGATCGCGACCGCGGTGCTGCTGCGCGAGCTGCGCGGGAACTGACCGCGCCTCGCACGCCGAACGGGCGGCGCTCCCTCGTGGGGCGCCGCCCGTTCGGCGCTTCCCGATGCCCGCCCGCTGCACGCGTCGAACCGGCGCCGTTCACCGCACGGATCCCGCCGCTCGACGCCTGCGCCCCGGCCCGATGGGGAAACCGCTCTGAAACACGCGTAGCATTGTCGGGTTGCCACAAGCAGCACCTGCACCCTTCCGCGTCCCCGCCCGGCTCATTCGCCCGGGCCGCGTGCGACGCACGACCCCGCTCCGCAATCCCACCCGGTTCGCTCGCGCGAGGCATCCGACCTTCACCGGAAGTCCTGTTCGCATGACCAGCACCACCGCGACGCCCAGCGCCGCACCCGCTCCCTCCCCTACCTCGAAGCCCGCGAACTCGCGCGCCCGCGTCATCACGGCGTCGCTCATCGGCACGACGATCGAGTTCTACGACTTCTACGCGTACGCCACCGCGGCCGTCCTCGTCTTCCCGATCCTCTTCTTCCCGACGGGCAACGACACGACGGCCCTCCTCGCCTCGTTCGCCACGTTCGGCGCGGCGATGCTCGCGCGCCCCGTCGGCGCCCTCGTCTTCGGGCACTTCGGCGACAAGTACGGCCGCAAGGCGACGCTCGTCGCCTCCCTCCTCACCATGGGCATCGCGACGTTCCTCATCGGCGTCCTGCCCACGCACGACCAGGTCGGCTGGCTCGCGGCGCTGTTCCTGCTGATCCTCCGGCTCGCGCAGGGCTTCGCACTCGGCGGCGAGTGGTCGGGCGCGGCGCTCGTCGCGACCGAGAACGCCCCCGCGGGCAAGCGCGCCTGGTACGGCACGTTCCCGCAGCTCGGCGCGCCGATCGGCTTCATCATCGCCAACTCGCTGTTCCTCGTCATCAACACCGCGACGGGCGGCTCCGAGGGCGCGTTCCTCGAGTGGGGCTGGCGCGTGCCGTTCCTCTTCTCCGCCGTCATGGTGATCATCGGCCTCTGGGTGCGCCTGAAGCTCGTCGAGTCGACCGCCTTCGAGAAGGCCGCCAAGGAGGGCGCGATCCGCAAGGCCCCCATCGGCACGGTGTTCCGCCACCACTGGAAGCAGCTCATCCTCGGCACCTTCTTCATGCTGGCCACCTACGTGCTCTTCTACCTGATGACGAACTTCACGCTCACCTGGGGCACGAAGCCCGCGACGGTGGAGGCGGCCCAGGCCGCCGCCGACGCCAAGGGCGTCGCGTTCGACGCATCGACGTTCTATCCGGGCGGCGGGTTCGCGTACCACGACTTCGTGCTCATGCAGATCATCGGCGTCGTGTTCTTCGGCATCTTCACGCTGCTCTCCGGCCCCATCGCCGACGCGATCGGTCGCCGCCGCCTGCTCATCTGGGTGACGGCCGCGATCATCGTCTTCGGCCTCGCGTTCAACGTGTTCCTGCTGCCGCAGGCCGACCCGAAGTTCTCGGGCGCGCTCGTGCAGGCCTTCCTGGTCTTCGGTTTCATGCTCATGGGCTCGACGTTCGGCCCGATGGGTGCGCTGCTGCCCGAGCTGTTCCCGACCAACGTGCGCTACACCGGCTCGGCGATCGCCTACAACGTGTCGTCGATCCTCGGCGCGGCAGTGGCCCCGCTCATCGCGCTCGTGCTCTGGGAGGTGGCCGGGCCCTGGCTCGTCGGCGTCTACCTCTCGGCGATGGGCATCCTCACGCTCATCGCGCTCATCGTCTCGAAGGAGACCAAGGACGTCGACTACGAGGACGCGGGCATCGGTTCGTCCGCCGTGCTCTGACGCGCATCCGCACCATCCGGCTCGGCCGGCGCTCTTTCGGGGGCGCCGGCCGTCGCCGTTTCCGGGCGCGTCCGCGCCGTGGTCCGAATCCGAGGATGCCTCGGCGCTACGCTGACCGCATGTTCATCTACGTCGAGGTGCATCGTCCCAAGCCGGAGTACCGGCACGAGCTCATCGCGGCGATGAACCGGGTGCGGCTCGAAGCGCTCGGCACGCCCGGGCTGAAGGAGATCGGCCCGTGGACCGAGTCGGACGACGGCACCAAGGTCGTCGGCATGAGCATGTGGGAGTCCCGTGCGCACTGGGAGCGCCGCTCCCCCGAGGTCTTCAAGCTCTGGTGGGACGCACCGGTCGACTTCTGGGCGGCCGCGCCCGTCGAGCGGATGCTCCTGGACGACGCCGGCGCCTTCCCCGCGGACGCGATGGAGCGCTGACCGCTTCGCTCCCGCAGCCCGGCGCCGTCGCGCGCCGTCTCCGACCGCGCCGGCGACGCGTCGCCAGATCAGTCGAGGAACAGCGCGCGGAGCCGACGGGTCGTGAAGACCATGCCCACCGCGGCGAGCACCGCGTAGTACCCGACGTGCCAGAGCATCCCCCAGCCGACTGCCCCCGTCGTGAGGCCGCGGACGAGCTCGACGCCGTGCCAGAGCGGCAGCGCCTGAATGACCCACTGCACGGCCTCGGGGTAGACCGAGAGCGGGTAGAAGGTCGCCGAGAACAGGAACATCGGCAGGAGCACGAAGTTGATCCAGTCCATCTGCTGGAACGTCTTCAGGTAGCTCGTGATCGCCATGCCGAGGCTCGCGAACCCGAAGGCGATGAGCAGCACCGCCGGCAGCGCGGCGAGCGCCCACCACGAGAGGTTGAGCCCGAGCACCTGCATGACGATGAGGAAGCCGCCCGCGTAGACGCCGCCGCGCAGCAATGCGAGCGAGATCTCGCCGAGCGCGACGTCGAGCGGGCCGAGCGAGGTCGCGAGCATGCCCTGGTAGAGCTTCGCGAACTGCATCTTGAAGAAGACGTTCCAGGTCGAGTCGTAGATCGCGCCGTTCATCGCCGCGGTCGCGAGCAGGGCGGGCGCGATGAACGCCGCGTAGGGGATCTCCTCGCCGCCCGAGTCGACGGCGCCGACGAGCGCCCCGAGGCCCAGGCCGAGCGAGAGCAGGTAGAAGACGGGCTCGAAGAACCCGGAGAGCACGACGAGCCAGTTGGTCGAGGCCGTCGCGCGCCAGCCGCGGTACATGACCGCGCGCGCGTTGCCCGCGTAGAGCGAGCCGAGGGGGCGTCGGCGGCCCGCGCCGGAGGCGACGGCCGCCGGGGCGGTGGGAGCGATCGGTGCGCTCATGCTTCGAGCCTCCGGGCGGCGAAGCGCCGGGCGAGGAGCCACCCGGCGAGGGAGTACCCGACGAGGACGAGCACGTGCACCGCGGTCAGCCAGTTCGGCTCCTCCGCGCCGTAGGCCACGGCGCGGCCGAGCTCGGTGCCGTGCCAGAGCGGGCTGAGCCAGCCGATCCACTGCAGGAAGCCGGGCAGCTGCGACAGCGGGAAGAACGTGCCGGAGAAGAGCGTGAGCGGCAGCACGAGGAAGCGCATGACGGCGGCGATCTGCCCGGTGTCCCGCCGGATCGTGATGACGTAGGCGAGCAGCGGCAGGCCGAAGGCGAGTCCGGCCGCCGTGCCGGCGACCGCCGCGAGCCAGCCGAGCGGTCCGGTGACCGCGCCGAAGCAGAGCATGAAGACGTAGTAGACGGCGCTCGTGGCGAGCACCCGGCCCGTGACGGAGAGGACGACGCCGTCGATGATCTGGCCCGCGCTGAGCGGCGCCGCCCGCATCCCGATGAAGGTGGGGTTCCACTTGAAGCCCTGCATGATCGGATAGCTGAACTCCTCGGCCGAGATCTGCAGGGCGGCGCTCGCGAGGAGCGCGGGCGCGACGAATTGCAGGTAGCCGACCCCGTCGATGTCGCCGGCGCCGGCGTCGACGACCGCCGCGAGGCCCACGCCCATGGCGTAGAGGTAGATGAACGGCGAGCCGATGCCCGTGGCGAGCATGGTGCCGAGGTAGCTGCGCATGACCCGGAACCGGTGCTCGGCGACGTACCAGGCGCCCCAGCGGCGGGTGCGGGCGGCGCCCGCGACGGCGGCTCGGGCGGCGTCCCGTGCGGCGGCCGCGGCGGCGTAGGCGGGCG
>NZ_WSTA01000127.1 GCF_009789225.1 Agromyces seonyuensis
CGCGGCGAGCTCGCGCCCGGCGATGCGGATGCCTCAGGCGGCCCGGGCGGCCGGCGCGGCGAGCTCGCGCCCGGCCTCGCGCGCGGCCTGCTCGGCGGCATCCTTCAGCTCGTTCGCGACGTCGGTGAAGGAGTCGAGGGCCGGGTTCACTCCGACGAGGGTGAACGCGCGCTCGACCACGCGGAGGTCGAGGCCCCAGACGTCGCCGAGCACGCGGCGCAGCCACTCGGTGGAGTGGTTCCAGCCCTCCTTGGGCGAACCGGGGTTGTAGTTGCCCCCGAGCACGGTGACGAGGGTCGCGGGCTTGCCGCGGAGCGCCGTTCCGGTCGGGTCGATGCGCGGGTCGGTGTACGCGAGGTCGAACCAGGTCTTGAAGTGCTGCGAGACGCCGTAGTTGTAGAGCGGCACGGTGAAGAGCAGCGCGTCGGCGTCGATGAGCTCGTCGGCGAAGGCAGTCGCGAGGGCCTGCGCCTCGACCTGCGCCTCGGTGCGGTCGCCCTCGGCGACGAAGCCGCCGGTCACGGCGTTCTGCCAGGCGGTCGCGGGCACCGGGTCGGCGGCGAGGTCGCGGCGGACGATCGCCGACTCGGGGCGGGCGCCGGTCCATTCGGCTTCGACGAGGTCGCCGAGCGCGCGGGAGGCGCTCGTGCCGGGGAGGATGCTCGCGTCCAGGCGGAACAGGGTGGACATGTGACTCCGATCGTTTTCCGAGGCGCTCTGGAAAATTGAGCGACTCGGAGGACGCTAGCACAGTATGATCGGGGGATGACCGAACGAGCGAGCGATCCCGCCCTCGTCGCACCCCGGTGCGACGCGGCGATCACGCTCGCTTTCTCGGTGCTCGGCAAGCGCTGGAACGGCGTCATCCTCGATGCGCTGAGCCAGGGTGCGAGCTCGTTCGTCACCATCCGCAAGGCGGTCGCCGGCATCAGCGACGCGATGCTCTCCGACCGGCTCGGCGAACTCTGCGGCATCGGCCTCGTGATCCGCGACGTGCACCCCGGCCCGCCCGTGACCGTGACCTACACGCTCACGACCGCCGGCGAGCGGCTCATCCCCGTGCTCGCGCAACTCGGCGATTGGGCATCCGAGAACCTCGTCGTCGAGCATCCTGCTAAGGCGCCCGCCCGCGCCTAGGCACGCGTCCGCGGTCTCAGCGCGGCGGCTCCGGCGGGGCGTCCTCGTCGCCCGCGGCGCGCTCGAATTCCCGCTCCCACTCCTGCAGCTCCTTGCGACCGCCGATGAGGCCGTCGAGCGAGACCTGGAAGTGCAGGCCGCGCCGGGCGTTGACCTGCTTGATGTTCTGCACGATCTCGGCCGACACCGCTTCGACGGCGCCGCGCACCTCGTTCACCCGCTCTTCCGGGTCGTCCCAGAGGTGCGGGTGGGTGAGGATATCGAGCAGGTAGTCGCGGTCGAGGGCCGCCGTGAGCTTGCGCAGCGTCGCGTCGTACTCGATCGCCGCGATGCCCTGCTGCTCGGCGCCGCTGCGGGCGAGCCGGGTGAACAACTCCTCGACGTTCTCCGCGATCGTCGACGCATCGCGCGCCGTCTGGGCGGCGATCGCGTTGCCCGTGCGGCCGACCTGCCAGTAGGCGTCGCTGAGGTGCCGCAGCGCGGCGACATCCCGGCGGATCGGGTCGGGGATGCGTCCGCCCGTCTCGGCGCTCCGCTTGCGGCGCGAGCGGATGACGCCGAACGCCGCACCGGCGGCCGCCACGAGGACGGCGGCACCGATCGCCAGGCCCACGCCGATCCCCGCATCGCCGCCCGACGACGAGGCCGGTTCGGCGGCCTGCACGCCTTGCACGGTCTGGGCGAGCGCGGCGTCGACGCCGTCGGCGCCCGACTCCGCCTGGTTCGCGATCCGCATCGCCTCGCCGGCTTCGAGCACCCGCGATCCCGCCGACAGATCGTCGCCGACCGCGACGATGATCGTGTCGTACGAGGTCTGCTCGGCGAGCTGAGCCACGATGTCGGGGCCGGATGCCTCGAGCGCCGCGTTGTCCGAGAAGACCGCGACCGCGATCGAGTCGTCGCCGATCTGCACCGTGAGGTCGCCCTGCAGTTCCGACGCTCCGCTCACCTCCGCCGAGACGAAGACGTGCGAGCCCTGCAGCGCCTGCGCGGCGTCGTCGACGTACCCCTCGGCGGCGGCGGCGGAGAGTCCGGCTTCCATTCGCGCCCCCTAGAAGTTGTTGATGACCGAGGCGAACACGAGGTCGATCTTCGCGGCGTCGGAGGCGTCGAACCACTGGCCGCCCGTCGCCTCGGCGATGCGCTGGAGGGCGGTCGTGTCGGCGCCCTCGCCGTAGGCGATCGGGAAGATGCGCACGGGCGAATCGCCGCCGCCCTCCCCCGCGCTGCCGCTGATCTTCGCGATGAGCGAGTCGATCGAGATCGTCGAGTCGGTGTCCTCGCCGTCGGAGAGCACGACGATCGCGTTGATGCGGCCCGGCTCGGCGCGCTCGACCATCTCGTCGTAGGCGACGGCGATCGCGTCGTAGAGCGGCGTGCCCCCGCGGGTCGCGTAGCGGAGGTCGTCGACCGAGGTCGCGAGCGCCTCGCCCTCGGAGCCGAGCGGCGAGACGTCGCGCAGCACGAGGAGGTTCTTGCCCGCCGACGACTCGACGTCGGTCGTGAACGCCCACATGCCGACCTCGTCGGTGGAGCGGAAGTGGCCGAGCGTCGACTGCGCGCCCTCGATGGCGCCGTCGAGCCGGGTGCGGCCGTCGCCGATCTGCTCGTCCATCGAGCCGGAGATGTCGATGACCTCGAGCACCGAGGAGGGCTTGCGGATCTGCGTCCACTGGTCGATCGCCGCGGAGACGACGGCGACGTCCGGCCGAGGCAGCGTGACGGCGGGGCCGGCGGGGTCGACGCCGTACTCTTCGGTGAAGAGGTCGCCGAGCGGCACCGAGGCGTCGAGCGGGCGGAAGCCGTACTCGGGCAGGATCGCCTGCGCCTGCGCCGTCTGGAGGAACTCGACGAACGCCTCGCCGGCGGTGTGCTGCTCGGGGGTCACCCAGTCCGCGCCGAGCACGGTCACGGGGTTGTCCGACCACATCGATCCGCCCGAGGGGTAGATCGCGACGAGCTTCTCCTGGGGCGGGGTGAGCGTCTCGCCGGGCTGCACGGTGTGCGAGTCGGGGTTGCCCTGGTTGTAGTTGAGGAGCGAGGTCTCCTCGAGCGCGACGGCCGATACGTAACCGGAGCCGCCGGCGCCGTTCTGCGTCTCGTCGTAGAGCGTCGTCAGCACCTTGCCGGTCGTGTCGCCGTAGTGGATGACGCACTCCTCGAACACCCGCGAGAACTCCTCGGCCGCGGCGACGTCCTCAGCGGTGAGATCGGCCGTCTTGCCGGATGCCTCGTACGACTGCATGAGGATCGCCGAGAGCCCGGTGGTCGAGGTGTTCGGGTTCGTCTTGGAGATCTTGAACGAGCCCCAGATGGGCTTGCCGACGCTGCCCCAGCCGGCGGGGTCCTGGCACAGGGCCTCGAGGTCGGAGATGCCGATCTCGGCGTCGGGCCAGCCGAGGGCCTTCGCCATGGTCTCCGGCATGCCGAAGACGACGGGCGTGTGGGTGAAGGAGACGGGCTCGCCGACGAGCGCCGGGGAGGCCGCGGCGGCCACGCGCTCGGTCCACACCGTGGAGGCGGGCGACCAGAGGGTCGGCCAGCGGCGCGTGTCCTCCTCGGGCCAGTCGCCGCCCGCGGTGAGGAAGCGCGTCGCGTCGCCCGAGGAGACGTTGACGGGCCGCACGGTCGCGCACTCGGCGAGCGCCTCGTGCTCGGGCGACTCCTTGAACGCCTTGGCGAGGGCGTCGAGCATGTTGACCTTCTCGGAGGAGGTCGCGACGACGACGCTCGTGCAGCCGTCGTCGGCGAAGTCGCCGCCGTCCCCGAAGTCCCCGCCGTCGCCGGGCGTGCACGCCCCGAGCCCGATCGTCACGGCGGCGGCGATCGTCAGGGCGAACCCGGTCTTCGCCCCCCGGCGCGTCGTCGACGGGATGCGGGAGAGTGCGGCCGTGCGCCGCGGAACGGGTGCCATGCCAACAGGGTAGGTCCCCCGGATGCCTCCCGCGTCCACTCCTCCCCAGGCGGCTCGGCCGCGCCCTGGGTGGGATCGCCGGTCCCCGCCTCGAGGGGCCCTGCACACCGCCGTCCGCGGCGCCGAGCATGGAGGGAAAGCGATCGAACGGAGCATCCGACATGCCGAAGCAGCTCGACATCCACGTCCCCGATCTCACCGGGCGACTCGCGCTCGTCACGGGCGCCAGCGACGGCGTCGGCGTCGAGATCGCCGCCCGTCTCGCGCGCGCCGGCGCCGAGGTGATCATGCCCGTGCGCACCCGCGCGAAGGGCGAGGATGCCGCGAGCCGCATCCGCTCGCGCACCCCGGGTGCGCGCCTCGACGTCCGCGAACTCGATCTCGCGTCGCTGGAATCGATCGCCGCCCTCGCCGGCGGGCTGCTCGAGGAGGGCCGGCCGCTCGACCTGCTCGTCAACAACGCCGGGGTGATGACGCCGCCCGAGCGACGGCTCACGGCCGACGGTTTCGAGCTGCAGTTCGGCACCAACCACCTCGGCCACTTCGCCCTGACCACGCGGCTGCTGCCGCTCCTCGCCGCCGCGGGCGGGCACGTCACGAGCCAGGTGAGCGTCGCCGCGGACCAGGGCGCGGTCGCGTGGGACGACCTCGACTGGTCCCGCGGCTACGACGCGATGCGGGCGTACAGCTCCTCGAAGATCGCGTTCGGCCTCTTCGCGATGGAGCTCGATCGCCGGGCCGCGGCCGCCGGGTGGGGCATCCGCAGCAACCTCTCGCACCCCGGCATCACGCCGACCAACCTGCTCGCGGCGCAGCCCGGCATGGGCCGCAGCCGCGACACCACGGCGGTGAAGGTCATCCGCGCGCTCTCGCGCCGGGGCATCCTCGTCGGCACGCCCGCCTCGGCCGCGCTCTCGGCCGTGTACGCCGCGACGAGCCCGGATGCCTCGGGCGGCCGGCTCTACGGACCGAGCGGCTTCCGGCACCTCGGCGGCCCGCCCGCCGAGCAGCCCGTGTACTCGCGCCTGCGCAGCGCAGACGACGCCCGCCGCGTGTGGGAGCTCTCGGAGCGGCTGACCGGGGTGCGGGCGGCGGTCTGACGGGCTCGGTGCGAGGAACTTCTCCCGCAGACGGGGATCCGCGCTCCCTTGTTGCGCCCGGCCGCGTCTCGGAGACTCGGTGCATGGATCGGGAACAGCTGGCGGACTTCCTCCGGCGCCGCCGCGAGGCGCTGCAGCCGGAGGACGTCGGCCTCCGACGCGGACCCCGTCGCCGCACGAGCGGGCTCCGCCGCGAGGAGGTCGCCGCGCTGTGCGACATGTCGGTCGACTACTACGGCCGGCTCGAGCAGCGTCGCGGGCCGCAGCCGTCGGAGCAGATGCTCGCCGCGATCGCCCGCGGCCTGCGGCTCACCCTCGAGGAGCGCGACCACCTGTTCCGGCTGGCCGGCCACACGGCGCCCGCCCGCACCGCGCTGCGCAGCGACCACGTCTCCCCCGGCCTCATGCGCATCCTCGACCGCCTCGCGGACACGCCCGCCCAGGTCATGACGGGCCTCGGCGAGACGCTCGCGCAGACCGCCGCGGCCCGCGCCCTCTTCGGCGACGAAACCCGCTTCGAGGGGTTCGCGCGCAGCGTCGGCTACCGCTGGTTCACGGATGCCTCGGCGCGCGACGTCTACCCGGCCGAGGACCACCCGCTGCACTCGCGGGCGTTCACCGCCGACATCCGCTCGTACCTGGCGACGCAGGGGCCGGACTCGCGCGCCGCCGCGATCGTCGACGCCCTCCTCGCGGAGAGCCCCGAGTTCGCCGAGCTCTGGGCGGAGCACGAGGTGCGCAGCGTCCACCCGCGCGAGAAGCGCCTCCAGCATCCCGAGGTCGGCATCATGCACCTGCAGTGCCAGTTCCTCATCGACCCCGAGCAGGGCCAGACGCTCCTCGTGCTCACCGCCGCCCCCGGCAGTGAGAGCGCCGACCGCCTCCGCCTGCTCACGGTCATCGGCACGCAGGACCTCGCGTCGCGCCGGTGAGACGCGCGAAGCGCGCATCGAGATCCCCCCAGTAGATCGCGATGCGCGCTTCGACGGGCCGGCCGGCCGGCCGCGTCAGGCGGTGCGGCGGCTGTTGCGCGTGATGAGGCCGTAGATCAGCAGCACGATGATCGCGCCGCCGATGGCGAGCAGCCAGGTGCTGAGGTCCCAGAACTCTTCGAGGCCGACACCGAACAGCACGCTGCCGAGCCAGCCGCCGAGCAGGGCGCCGACGACGCCGAGCAGCAGCGTGATGAACCAGCCGCCGCCCTGCTTGCCGGGCAGGATCAGCTTGGCGAGAGCGCCGGCGATGAGACCGAGGAGGAGGAACGCGAGGAAGCCCATATCGTGCTCGTTTCGTCAGGACCGGTGGATCTCGTGCCGTCAGGGGCCGCTCCGAGCCGGTCGGAATGCATCCAGCGAACCACCGCCCGCGAAAACCGCCCTGCCCCTTGCGCGGCAGCGGCGAGACGCGCTAGATGTGATGTCCAGGCAGGTTGTTGAGTCTGCTGATGGGTGGGGCTCCGATCGCGGAGTGGCGCCTGTGCTGATTGTAGAAGTGGAGCCAGCTGGGTAGGG
>NZ_WSTA01000128.1 GCF_009789225.1 Agromyces seonyuensis
CACCGGACTCAGCGACGAAGAAGGCCTCTGGACCAGGAAAGGCTGGGCCGGACGCAGCTGACACGCCCGAGACATCCACTCTTTCTGGCCGATAACCCGTGGAGCGCGCCTGACCGGCCCGGAAATGCAAGAAACCCGGTCCCATTCGGGACCGGGTTTCTTCGGTATTGGTTGCGGGGGCAGGATTTGAACCTACGACCTCTGGGTTATGAGCCCAGCGAGCTACCGAACTGCTCCACCCCGCGGCACAAGAGGAAACTCTACCACGGGAATCGGGGGCCGTCGAATCGGGGCCGGGATCCCGTGCGTGTCCGCGCGGGATCCCGCACGATGAGAGCGGGGCGGCCCGGAAACCCGGACCGCCCCGCTCTTCGCGCCGCGTGCTACTCGCTGAGCTCCACGAGCTGCTGCACGATCTGGTTGAGCTGGTCGTCGGCCTCGCCGTAGGCGGCGAAGTCGCCGGCCGCAAGCGCGTCGGCCTTCGCCTGGATCGCGACCTGCGCCTGGTCGAGCAGCGTCTGCAGCTCGGTCTTCGGAACGTCGGTCCCACCGTCGCCGGTGCTCCCGTCGCCGGTCCCGCCATCGGCGGGCGGCGTCGTCGGGTCGACCTCGTTGTCACCGGCCGCAGCGCCGGACTCGCCGCCGAAGAGCACGTTGAGCGCTTCGTCGAGCGTGTCCTCGAACGCGATGTCGTCGCCGAACGCGACGAGCACCTTCTGGAGCAGCGGGAACGCCGTGCCGCCCGAGGACTGCACGTAGACCGGCTGGACGTAGAGCAGACCGCCGCCGACCGGCAGCGTGAGCAGGTTGCCGTTGATGACCTGCGACTGGCCCTGCTGCAGGATGTTCAACTGATCGCCGACGACGGGGTCGGAGTCGAACGTGTTCTGCACCTGGCCGGGGCCCGGGATGTTGTCCTCTTCGGGCAGCGTGAGCAGCCTGAGCTTGCCGTAGCCGTCGGCCCGTTCACCGTCGGCGGATCCCGCATCCGAGTCGACCGCGAGGTACCCGCGGAGGACGTTGCGGCTCGAGCCGTCACTCGCCTCCTCGGGGATGAACGTCGAGTAGATGGAGTAGGACGGGGTCTCCTGACCCGGCATCTGCATCGTGAGGTAGTACGGCGGCTGCAGCGTCGACTCGGCGGTGGAGGCCGTCGGGTCGTCGGGGGTCGTCCAGGCGTCCTCGCGGGCGTAGAACGGACCGGCCTGGTCGACGTGGTAGCGCCCGAGGATCGCGCGCTGCATCTTGAAGAGGTCCTCCGGGTAGCGCACGTGCGCCATGAGGTCGCCGCTCATCTCGCTGAGGGGCTGGATGCTCGTCGGGAACACCTTCTGCCACGTCTTGAGCAGCGGGTCCTCGTCGTCCCAGGCGTACAGCTTGACGCTGCCGTCGTAGGCGTCGACGGTCGCCTTGACGGAGTTGCGGATGTAGTTGACCTCGTCGAACGCGAGCGCCGGCGCGACGCCCTGGCTGTCGGAGATGGTCTCCGACATCGAGAGCTGGCGCGAGTACGGGTACTGGTCGGTCGTCGTGTAGGCGTCGACGATCCAGACGATGCGGCCGTCGACGACCGACGGGTACGCGTCGGAGTCCGTCGTGAGGTACGGCGCGACCTTCTGCACCCGCTCGATGGGGTCGCGATCGTAGAGGATCTGCGACTCGTCGTTGACGGCATCCGAGAGCAGGATCTGCTCGGACTGGAACTTCAGCGCGTAGACGAGCTTCGTGAACACGTTGCCGAGCGTCGGCCCGCCTTCGCCCGAGAACGTCGTAGTCTGCTGCGCCTGGTCGTCGCCGCCGCCCGAGGACGGGTAGTCGAGTTCGACCGCCTCGGTGCCTTCGGGGGCGCCGACGATCGAGTAGTCCGGCGAGGACTCGCCGAAGTACACGCGCGGCTCGAAGTCGCCGAGCGATCCCGCCTGCGGGATGCCCGACTGGAGGAAGACCGGCTGCCCGTTGCTCTGGCGCTGGTTGCCGGCCGCCGCGACGAGGCCGTAGCCGTGCGTGTAGACGATGTGGGTGTTCACCCAGCTCTGCGCGTCGCCGAGGTTCGAGAGATCGAGGTCGCGGACCGCGACGATCGTGTCCTGCGACTGGCCGTCGATCGTGTAGCGGTCGACGTCGAGGTCGTTCTCGAACTGGTAGTACTGGCGGAACTGCTGGAGCTGCTGGAACGCCGGGCTGATGATCTGCGGGTCCATGAGGCGGATGCTCGCCGTGGTCTCGGCGTCGGCGCGCAGCGCGCCCGGCTCCGCGACGGTCTTCGCGTCGTAGGGGATCTCCTCGAGATCGGCGACCCCGTACGCCTCTCTCGTGCCGTCGATGTTGCGCTGGACGTACTCGCGCTCGAGCTGCGGCTCGGACGGCACGACCTGGAAGCGCTGCACGACCCACGGGTAGAGCGTGCCGATGATGAGCGCGGAGATGACGAGGAGCACCGTGCCGATGACCGGGAGACGCCAGCGGCCCATGATCGCCGTCAGGAAGAACGCGAGCGCGACGATCGCGGCGATGCCCGCGAGGATCTGCCGGCCCGGGATGACCGCGTGGACGTCGGTGTAGGCGGCACCGGTGATGAGGTCGCCCGTCTGCGTGAGCGTGGCGTACTGATCGAACCAGATCGAGACCGCCTGCACGAGCAGGTAGAGGCCCGCCATGATCGCGAGCTGGATGCGCGCCGCCTTGGCGACGATGACCTCGCGGCCCGAGATGCGGATGGCGCCGTAGAGGTAGTTCGTGGCCGCGACGAGGAGCGTCGCGAGCAGCAGCACCGCGGAGGTGAAGCCGATGACGCCGCGCCAGAACGGCAGGTCGAAGACGTAGAACCCGAGGTCGAAGCCGAACTGCGGGTCGGCCTCGCCGAACGGCGTGCGGTTCAGCCACATGAGGACGCCCTGCCAGTTGGACTGGGCCGTCACACCGCCGAAGATGCCGAGCACGACCGGGATGCCGTACATCGCCAGGCGGCGGAGAGGCTCGAAGACCTCCTGATAGCGGTCGAGCTGCGAGTTGAGCTTCGCGTAGACCGGTCGCGTGCGGTACGCGATCTGGATGGCTCCCCAGATCGGCAGCGCCATGGCGACGAACCCGATGAGGAACAGCACGATGCGCGTGATCCACTCGGTGGTGAGCACCGGCAGGAAGCCGAGTTGGTCGTACCACAGCCAGTCGGCGTAGACGCCGGCGAACGCGAAGAACGCGATCACGAGCACGGCGACGACCGCGATCGTGATGGCGAGCGGCGCGCGGCGTCGTCTCGGGCTGGGATCCTGCGTCTGGTCGGTCAACGTCGTCCTTCAGCTCGGGGGCGGAGTGCCCATTCATCCTATGGCCGCCCGTGGTCCGCACGGCCGGCGAGCCTGTGCGTCCGCCGGGGGTTCGGTCACGGTTCGGCTTCGCCGACGCTCAGGAGGCGAGCGGCGGCTCGGCGCTCAGCCCGCGGTGCAGGTCGGCAGCGCGTCGAGGTCGCCGCCGTCCGCGACCGCCTCGATCGCCGCCTGCGCGTCGTCGAGGGTGTCGACGGAGAACACCCGCAGCCCGTCGGGCACATGGCCGACGACCTCGTCGCAGTTGGACTCGGGCGCGAGGAACCACTCGGCGCCGGCGTTCAGCGCGCCGAACATCTTCTGGCGGATGCCCCCGATCGGGCCGACGTTGCCGGAGGAGTCGATCGTGCCGGTGCCGGCCCAGTTCTCGCCGCCGGTCATCGCGCCCGGAGTGAGCTCGTCGATGATGCCGAGCGCGAACATCTGCCCGGCGCTCGGGCCGCCGACGTCGTCGAGGCGCAGTTCGACGTCGATCGGGAACTCGTAGTGCATCGTCACGCCCACGCCGAGGACGACGACGCCGTCCTGCTCGACCGGGGTCACCTGCACGGTCTGCTCCGTGCCGTCACGCACGATGCCGAGGTCGGCGGGCGCGTCGGTGCCGTGGGCGGCGACCGCCGCCCGCAGCGCGCTGATGTCGTGCACCTCGGTGCCGTCGACGCTGCGGATGACATCGCCCTCCTGCAGGAGGCCCGTCGCGGGCGAGTCGTCGAGCACGCCGGCGACGGTGACGTCCCGCACCACGTCGAGGTCGAGCGCCACGAGCGCCGCCGCGATGGCGTCCTGCTGCGAATCGACCATCGCGGCCTGGTTCGCGGCATCCTGCTCGTCGGGGTCGACGTCGGAGGGATAGACCGACTCGAGGGGCACGATCGTGCGCTCGGGGTCGACCCAGGCGCCGAGGAGATCGAGCCAGTTCGGAGTGTTGCCCGGACGGCCGACGACCGAGACCGTCAGGAGACGCAGCTCGCCCTCCGTCGGGTACGTGTCGGCGCCCTCGATCGAGATGAGCGGCACCTCGCTCTCCTCGCCGTCGTCGTCGACGTGCGGCGCGGTGCCGAGCGTGTCGAACGTCGGCCCCGGCTGCTCGATGACGTACGGCGACGGGGTCACGACGAAGACGAGCGCGACGGCGGCCGCGATGGCGAACAGCCACCAGCCCGCCAGCCGGCGCTTCGGGATCGGCTTCGACTCGGTCGGTGCCGGATCCTCGCTGAAGAGCGCCATCGGGTGTCCTCCTGGAGGGCTGTTCGCGACCGGCGGACGCGAGTTCGGTTGCAGTGCCGCTTCGACGGGTGCGTCGCCGATCGACTCGATTAGCGTAGGGGGAAAGGACTTGGAGGTGGCTGAGGTGGCCAGCGATCCGGACAACGGCTCCAACCCCGACGACGAGCTGCGCGAACTGCTGCGCAACCTCCTCTCGGGGCAGGGCGGCATCGATCCCTCGCAGCTCGCCGGCGCTGCCGGCCTGCCCGGGGACCCGGCCTCGATCGCGGCGATCTTCTCGCAGCTCCAGGGGGCGATGAACCGGGCCGACGACGGGATCGACTGGTCCACCGCACTCCGCCAGGGCGAGCAACGCGCCGCGGCCGAGCAGCGTCAGCTCTCCGACGACGAGCGCGCCAGGCTCGATCAGGCCCTCGGACTCGCCGGGCTCTGGCTCGACGAGGCCGTCGAGCTCGGTCCGCTCGCCACGACGCCCGAACTGCTCACGCGTCGCTCGTGGGTCGCCGCGTCGATGCCGGTGTGGACGCAGCTCGCCGAACCGGTCGCCGGCTCGATCGCGGACGCCCTCACCGGGGTCATGCAGGAGCAGGCGCCCGAGGAGCTGCAATCGATGCTCCAGGGCGCGGGCCGCATGATCCGCGCCGTCGGCGGCACGCTCTTCGCGATGCAGCTCGGCCAGGTCGTCGGGGAGCTCGCCACCGAGGTGGTCTCCGGCGGCGACATCGGCATCCCCGTGCTCGAAGACGGCCGCGCGGCGCTGCTGCCGCAGAACGTCGCCGAGTTCGGCGACGGCCTCGACATCCCGACCTCGGAAGTCGAGCTCTATCTCGCCGTGCGCGAGCTCGCCCATGCGCGGCTCTTCAAACACGCCCGCTGGCTGCGGCTGCGCTTCCTGACGGCCGTCACGGAGTTCGCCCAGGGCATCGCCGTCGACACGTCGCGCCTCGAAGAGCTCGCGTCGGACTTCGACCCGAGCAACCCCGAGGCGCTCCGCGACGCCGTCTCCAGCGGCACCCTCATCCTCCCCCGCAGCGACTCGCAACAGCGCGCGCTCGATCGCATCGAGACGCTCCTCGCGCTCATCGAGGGCTGGGTGGATGTCGCGACCGCCGCCGCAACGAGCCGACTGCCGCACCGCGATGCGATCGCCGAGACCATCCGACGCCGTCGCGCGTCGGGCGGCCCCGCCGAATCGGCCCTCGCGACGCTCGTCGGTCTCGAACTGCGGCCGCGACGACTCCGCGAAGCCGCCGCGATGTGGACGGCCGTGACCGAGGCCGTCGGCGTCACCGCCCGCGACGGGCTCTGGGCGCACCCCGACCTGCTGCCGACCGCCGACGACCTCGACGAGCCCGCGCGCCTCGTGGCACGGCTCACCGGGTCCGACACGCTCACGACGAGCGCCGACGACGAGTTCGACCAGGCGCTCGAGGCGCTGCTGCGCGGCGAGACGCCCACCCTCGACGAGCAGGCTGCCGCGGCCGGCGATGACGTCGAGGTCGACGAGTTCGAGATCGACCTGCGCGACGGCGAGGACGTCGACGGCGAGGACGACGAGGACGACGCCCCGGGGGGCGACGGCCCCGTCCGCTGAGGCGGCGACCCCTCGCCGACGGCGCGGGGATGTGGAGGAACGGCGGACGGTCGGTGGACCGGTTGCGCGGCCGCGGGGTTCGAACGACGACGCTGCCGGGCATGGCCCCGCGCATCGACCCCCGCTTCCCGCTCGTCTGGCGCAGTCCCGATGAACTCCAACTCGGGTCCGTGCCGGCGGCCGCGGTCATCGGATGCGCCGACGACGCCGTGCAGGGGCTGCTGAGCGCCCTGCGCGCGGGTGCCTCGCGTCCCGCGCTCGAGGGCATCGCCGGGGCGCTCGGCGCCGCGACCGGCACCGTGGACCGGCTGCTCGAGGACGTCCGCGGCGCGCTCGACCCGGCGTGGATCGACGTCGACCCCGCCGACGGCGCCGGCGCCGTCGCGAGCGGCACGGCGCGGCGACGCCGCCCGCGGCGGCCCCGGATCGCGGTCGACGGCGACG
>NZ_WSTA01000129.1 GCF_009789225.1 Agromyces seonyuensis
GCCCTGCCCGTCGTGCTCGTGACCGCCGTCGGCCGCGCCCCCGGCCGAACCGAGCGCTCCCTCGCCCAGGCCGCCGCGCTCGCGGCCGCCGGCACCGCCGCCCCGACGTCGCTCCCCGAGGGCTTCGCCGACCTCCGCGCCGAGCTCGCGGGTCCGGGCATCCCCGTCGTCAAGCGCACGTGGGGCGCCTTCCACGGCACCGACCTCGATGAGCGCCTGCGGGCCGAGGGCGTCACGCAGGTCGTCGTCGTCGGCATCGCGACGAGCAAGGGCGTCGAGTCGACCGCCCGCGCCGCCCACGAGCACGGCTACCACGTCGCCCTCCCCGTCGACGCCATGACCGACGGCACGCTCGCCGCGCACGACGCCGCCGTCGCCACCGTCTTCCCCGAGATCGGCGAGACCACCACGACCGACGAGCTGCTCGCGCTGCTCGACGCGATCGCCCCGACGACCGGGTCCCAGGCCGCCGCCGTCGAGTGACCCGCCCCATCGCCCCCGGTTCCGACGCGAGCGCGCCGGAACCGGGCGGTCGGGCCTTCCCCGCGCGCTTCGTCGCCCCGCTCGTGTGGGGTGCGGCGCTCAACCCCATCAACTCGTCGATCCTGGCGACGTCGCTCGTCGCGATCGCGACCGCGTTCGACGTGCCCCCCGGCCGCACGGCGACGCTCGTCGCGGCCGTCTACGTCACGAGCGCCGTCGCCCAGCCGGCCGCGGGCAAGCTCGCCGTGGCCTTCGGCCCGCGCCGGGTGTTCCTCGCAGGCCTCGGCGTCGTCACGGTCGCCGGCGTCATCGGCGCGCTCGCGCCCGCGTTCGGCTGGCTCATCGTGTCCCGCGTGCTCATCGGGCTCGGCACCGCGGTCGGCAACCCGACCGCCATGATGCTCATCCGACGCCGGGCCGATCGCCTCGGCACCGGCGTCCCGGGGCCGGTGCTCGGCGCGATGTCGATCGCCGCCCAGGTCACCGCGGCGCTCGGCCTCCCGCTCGGCGGCGTGCTCGTCGGGCTCTGGGGCTGGCGCGCGGTCTTCGCCGTCAACCTCCCGCTCGGCGTCATCGGCATCCTGCTCGCGCTCGCCTGGGTGCCGCGCGACGAGCCGATCCCGGCGGGCCTTCGCGAGCCGGGCGCCCTCGCACGCGCCCTCGACCCGGCCGGCATCGCGCTCTTCGCCGGCACGATCGTCGCGCTCATCGTGTTCCTCCAGGACGTGCGGAATCCGACGTGGTGGTTGCTGGGACTGTCGATCGTCTGCGCGGCCGCGCTCGTCGTCTGGGAACGGCGCAGTCCCGACCCCTTCCTCGACGTGCGGATGCTCGCCCGCAACGGCCCGCTCGTGCGCACGTACACCCGCCAGTTCCTGACGCAGACCGCGATGTACCTCGTGCTGTACGGCTACGTGCAGTGGCTCGAGCAGGGCCGCGGCCTCGCCGCGAGCGCCGCCGGGCTCGTACTGCTGCCGATGACCGCGGTCGGTGCGATCGGCTCGGCGCTGGTCTCGCGCAAGGCGCTCGTGCGGGGGCCGCTCGTCGCGAGCGCGCTCGTCGTGCTCGCGGGCGGCCTCGTGCTGCTCGCCGTGGACGGCACCACGCCGCTCTGGGCGCTCGTCGCGCTGAGCCTGCTCTTCGGCCTCGTCACCGGCCTCACCGGCGTCGCGAACCAGGCCGCGATGTACGCCCAGACGGATGCCGCCGGCATCGGCGTCGCCGCGGGACTGCTCCGCACGTCCACGAACCTCGGCGCCATCGCCTCCTCGGCCGCGCTCGGGTTCGTCTTCACGTCCGCGGCGTCGGACGCCGGCCTGCACACCGTCGCGCTCCTCATCGCCGGACTCGGCGCGCTCGTGCTCGCGCTCGTGCTCGCCGATCGGCGCATCCCGCGGCGCGCGAGCGTCTGACGCGGCCCGGCGCCGCCTCCGGCCCCGACCCGGGGCTCGCCCGCCGCGACCCGGCGACCGCGCGCGAACGGGGGCCGGATGCCCGAGGCATCCGACCCCCGCCGTTCGGGTCGCCCGAGGATCAGTGGGCCGAGGGCGGCTCCGCACCGATGCCGGTGAGGGAGCGCACCTCCATCTCCGACTGCTTGCGGGCGTCCTCGCGCTTGTTCGAGACGAGCGTGACGATCCAGCCGAGGAGGAACGCGAGCGGGATCGAGACGATGCCCGGGTTCGAGAGCGGGAAGATGGCGAAATCGATCGACTCCGACTTCAGCATCGACGTCTCCGAACCCGAGACCACCGGCGAGAGCGCGATGAGCACGATCGCCGAGATCAGACCGCCGTACATGCTCCACAGCGCGCCCTGGGTGTTGAAGCGCTTCCAGAAGAGCGAGTAGATGATCGTCGGCAGGTTGGCCGAGGCCGCGACGGCGAACGCGAGCGCCACGAGGAACGCGACGTTCTGGCCGTTGGCGCCGATGCCGCCGAGGATCGCGATGATGCCGATGACGACGACCGTGCGACGGGCGACCTTGACCTCGGCGCCGGCGTCCGGCTTGCCCTTCTTCACGACCGACGCGTAGATGTCGTGCGCGAACGAGGCGGCCGCGGTGATCGTGAGGCCGGCGACGACCGCGAGGATCGTCGCGAACGCGATCGCCGAGATGAGGCCGAGCAGGAACGGGCCGCCGAGCGCGAACGCGAGCAGCGGAGCCGCCGAGTTCGGACCGCCCGGAGCGGCCGCGATGGCCTCGGGACCGACGAGCGCCGCGGCGCCGTAGCCGAGCACGAGGGTGAACACGTAGAAGATGCCGATGAGCCAGATCGCCCAGACGACCGACTTACGGGCCTCATTCGCGGTCGGCACCGTGTAGAAGCGCATGAGCACGTGCGGCAGGGCCGCGGTGCCGAGCACGAGCGCGAGGCCGAGCGAGATGAAGTCGATCTTCGAGATGTCGCTGACGCCGTACTTCAGGCCCGGCTCGAGGATCGCGGCATTGCCGCCGGACGCGGCGACGGCCGAGTCGAGCAGGCGCGAGAAGTCGAAGCCGTTGACCGCGAGCACCCAGACCGTCATGACGCCGGCACCGGCGATGAGCAGCACGGCCTTGATGATCTGCACCCAGGTGGTGCCCTTCATGCCGCCGATGAGCACGTAGAGGATCATGAGCGCGCCGACGACGGTGATGACGAGCGACTGGCCGAGCGTGTCGCTGATGCCGAGCAGCAGGGACACGAGACCGCCCGCGCCCGCCATCTGCGCGAGCAGGTAGAAGAAGCAGACGACGAGGGTCGTGATCGCCGCGGCGATGCGCACGGGCACCTGCTGCAGGCGGAACGAGAGCACGTCCGCCATCGTGAACTTGCCCGTGTTGCGGAGCAGCTCGGCGACCAGCAGCAGCGCGACGAGCCAGGCCACGAGGAAGCCGATCGAGTAGAGGAACCCGTCGTAGCCCGTCATGGCGATGGCCCCGACGATGCCGAGGAACGACGCCGCCGAGAGGTAGTCGCCCGCGATCGCGGAGCCGTTCTGCCCGCCCGTGAACGAGCGGCCGGCGGCGTAGTAGTCGGAGGCCGTCTTGTTGTTCCGGCTGGCCCGGAACACGATGACGAGGGTGACGGCGACGAACGCGCCGAAGATGCCGATGTTCAGCCACGGGTTGCCGGGCGCCGACGAGGCGGCCGCGGCGTGGAGCAGGGTCGCGCTCACTTGACCTCCTCCCCGCGCTCGATCTTGGTGCGGATGTCGGAGGCGATCGGGTCGAGCTCCTTGTTCGCGTAGGCGACGTACCACATGGTCACGGCGAACGTCGTGACCACCTGGAGGAGGCCGAGGAGCATGGCGACGTTGAAGCTGCCGGCGACCTTGATCGACATGAAGTCGTGGGCGTAGCTGGCGAGCAGGACGTAGGCGAGGTACCAGACGAGGCACGCGCCGAGGACGGGGAACACGAACGATCGGTGCTTGCGCCGCAGCTGCTGGAACTCGGCCGACTGCTGCACCGCGGGGAAGTCGACGTCGGTCGTCGCCTCCGCGCTCGGGGCTTCGTTGCCCATGGTGGCTCCTTCGGAGAGGGGGTGCCGACGGGCATCCTCGCCCGCCGGTGGTTCGATCCCGCACATGCTGCCGCCCCCGCGCTCCGGCGAACAGGGCCTGCCGCTCGTCTGCGACGAACGGCGGTCGGGCTGCGGCGAGCGGTTCCCCCGAGCGCCGCTCGCCGCTGCCGGGCGGCGGGCCGAGCGGTTAGGGTTTCGGTCATGCCCGAGTCGATGCTGCTCGCCGCTGCCGTCGGCGTCGTCGCCGGCGTGCTCGCGGTCGGCCTCGTCCTCGTGCTGCGGCGCATCGTCCGCAACTCCGCCGAACTCGGCACCGACGTCGAGCAGGCCACCTACGAGACGCTCCACCTCGCGTCGCGCGCGGCCGCGCACCTGCGCGGCGGATTCGGCGTCGGCGACTCGGCGCGCGCCGCCCGCCACTTGCGGGCGCTGCTCGGCGCCGACTCGCTCGCCCTCGTCGACGCGACGGGCGTGCTGGCCGTCGACGGCGACGCCGCCCTCGCGGAGCTCGCCGAACGGCTCGCCCGCCCCGACAAGGGCGGCGCGACGAAGGTGCGCGTGCACCACCGGGTCGCGACGCGCTCGGGCGAGACGGATGCCGTGGTCGCGCCGATCGTGCAGGACGGGCGGCGCGTGGGCGCCCTCGTCGCGTTCTCCGACCGCGCCCGCGCCGGCCTCGTGCGGGCGACCGGCGAGGTCGCCGACTGGGTGGCGTCGCAGCTCGAGCTCGGCGAGCTCGACGCGAGCCGCGCGGCGCTCGCCGAGGCCGAGGTGCGGGCCCTGCGCTCGCAGATCAGCCCCCACTTCATCTACAACTCCCTCAACGCGATCGCGTCGTTCATCCACACCGACCCCGTGCGGGCGCGCGAGCTCGTGCTCGAGTTCGCCGATTTCACGCGCTACTCCTTCCGCCGCCACGGCGATTTCACGACCGTCGCCGAGGAGCTCCGCTCGATCGACTCGTACCTGCGCCTCGAGCGCGCCCGCTTCGGCGACCGGCTGCAGGTCACGCTGCAGATCGCGCCCGAGGTGCTCCCGGCGATCGTGCCCTTCCTGAGCATCCAGCCCCTCGTCGAGAACGCCGTGCGGCACGGCCTCGAGCGCAAGGAGGGCGGCGGGCGCATCACCATCACGGCCGAGGACCAGGCGGGCTTCGCCGAGATCTCCGTCGAGGACGACGGCGTCGGCATCGACCCGGAGCGCCTCGCCGGCATCCTCGCGGGCGGCACTCCGGGCGAGCACGTCGGCGTCCGCAATGTGGATGCCCGGCTGCGCCAGGTCTACGGCGACGAGCACGGCCTCGTCATCGAGACCGCCCTCGGCGCCGGCACCCTCGTGCGGATGCGCGTGCCGAAGTCGCAGCCGCTGCGCAGCACCGCCCCCGCGACAGGATCCACCCCCGCGATCCCCGTCCGCCTCGCCGCCGACCGTTCGGAGGAAGCCCCATGACCGTCTCCGTGCTCATCGCCGACGACGAGCCGCCCGCCGTCGCCGAGCTCGCGTTCCTGCTCGGCCAGGATCCGCGCGTCGGCGTCATCCACCGGGCCGGCTCGGGCGCCGAGGCGATCCGCCTGCTCGCGGGCGAGCGGGTCGACGCGGCGTTCCTCGACGTGCACATGCCGGGGCTCAGCGGGTTCGACCTGGCTCGCGCGATCGGCCGGTTCGAGCATCCGCCCGCCCTCGTGTTCGTGACGGCCGACGAGGACGGCGCGCTCGAGGCGTTCGACCTCGAGGCCGTCGACTACCTCCTGAAGCCCGTGCGCACCGAGCGCCTGGAGCGGGCGATGAACCGCGTGATCGAGGCGCTGCGCGCGTCCCGCGCCCGCGAGGCCGACGGCGCGATCGCGTCGGCGGGACCCGTGCGGCCGGAGTCCATCGCCGTCTCCCTCGGCGGCACGACGCGGATGATCCGGCGCGACGAGGTGCGGTACGCGCAGGCGCAGGGCGACTACACGCGTCTGCACACCGAGGAGGCCAGTTACCTCGTGCGAGTGCCGATCAGCGATCTCGAGCGGCAGTGGGCGGGCGACGGCTTCGTGCGCGTGCACCGCTCGTACCTCGTGCAGCTCGGCTACGTGACGCGGCTGCGCCTGAGCGCCGACCAGCCGAACGTGACGATCGGCCAGGTGCAGCTGCCGGTGAGCCGGCGTCTGCTCCCCGCGCTCCGCGACCGGCTCGAGGCCGCCACCATCCGTCGCAGCGACGACTGAGCCGAAGCCGAGGCAGCGACATGAGCGAGCCGATCGAGCCGCCCGACGCGACGGGCCCGACCGCCCCGGCAGGTCCGTCGCCCCGCGTGCGCGTGACGGCCCCGCGCCCCGGCGAGGGCGGCGGCGAGCCGGCGGGTCCGAAG
>NZ_WSTA01000013.1 GCF_009789225.1 Agromyces seonyuensis
GCTCGTGGCGCGCAAGGGCCGGGCGAGCTACCTCGGCGAGCGCGCCGTGGGCCACCGCGACCCGGGGGCGCAGTCGAGCGCGCTGCTGCTGCGCGCGGCGGCCGACGCCGCGGCCTCGGCGGCCGGGGCCTGATCGTGGGCGGTGTGCCCGGCAAGGTCGGGCTGGTGTTCGTGTCGCACTCCGAGAAGCTCGCCGACGGGCTCGTGGAGCTCGCCGGCCAGATGGCGGTGGCGACCGCGCTCGAATCGGCCGGCGGTACCGACGACGGCCGGATCGGCACGAGCTTCGAGAAGGTCGGGGCCGCCATCGCCCGCGCGGACTCGGGTGCCGGCGTCGTCGTGGTCTGCGACCTGGGTTCGGCGATCCTCACCTCGGAGACGGCGCTCGAGTTCCTGGGCGACGAGGAGCGGGCTCGCACGCGGATCGCGTCGGCGCCGTTCGTCGAGGGCGGGGTGGCCGCCGCAGTGGCGGCGGAGTCCGGCGATCCGCTCGACGTCGTGCTGCGCGCCGCCGAGGACGCCGCGGCCTCCCTCGGACCGGACTCGGGCGCCGCCCCGCCGGAATCGGCTGTTGCGGCACCGGCGGCACCCGCCGAGGGCGGCTACCGCCGCACGGTGACGCTCATCAACGAGACGGGGCTGCACGCGCGTCCCGCGGCGGAGCTGGTCAAGCTCGCGGGCACCTTCCCGGCTGCCGTGACGGTGAACGGCACGAACGCGAAGAGCCTCCTCGGCATCATGTCGATGGGGCTCGTCAAGGGCGCCGTGGTCGAGGTCGCGAGCGTCGACGCCGAAGGGCGCGACGCCGTGGACGCGCTCGCGGATCTCATCGAGACGGGATTCGGCGAGGTCTGAGACGACGCGCCGGGCGGTCGGATGCGCCGCATCCGGCCGCCCGACGTCGTGCGGGCGCAGCGTGCGCGGTCGCGGCTCAACTGCCTCCGGCGACGCGGAGGTCGGCGCCGGTGGTGAACGCGGCGCCCGCTCCGAAGAAGTACGCGACGGCGTCGGCGATCTCGTGCGGGTGCGCCGCGCGGCGCAGCGGGATACCGGGGGCGCGTTCCGCCGGGGCGTTCGGACGGCCGCCCGCCGCGTGGATGTCGGTGTACGCGGTCCCCGGCGACACGGTGTTGATCCGCACGCCCTGCGGCCCGAACTCCTTGGACAGGCCGATCGTCATGGCGTTGATCGCGGCCTTGCTCATGGCGTACGGCACGTAGGTGTCCGGCGAGCCGGTGGTCGCGGCGCCCGAGGAGATGTTGACGACGACCCCGCCCTCGCCACCGCGCTCGGTCGACATGGCCTCGAGCGCGTCGCGCGTGACGGCGATCGGGGCGAGGACGTTGATGCGGAGCATCCGCTCGACCTCGTCGAGGTCGAGGTCGAGGTAGCCGCCGATGCGCATGGTCACGCCGGCGTTGTTCACGAGGCCGGTGATGCGGCCGAACTCGGCGAGCGCGGCCGGGACGACGGATCGCGCGGCGTCCGCATCCGCGAGGTCGGCCCGCACGAGGAGCACCCGGGCGCCGCGGGCGCGGCAGGACTCGGCGACGATCGCCGCTTCGTCGGCGGCGACGCGGTAGGTGAGGACCAGGTCGTGGCCGTCGGAGGCGAGGCGTTCGGCGATCGCCGCGCCGATGCCGCGACTGCCTCCCGTGACGATCGTGACGGGCCGGGATGCGGGGGAGTCGGTCATCCCGACAGCCTAGGCAGCGGCGCGTGCCGTGCCGCGCGTCCCGTTCGCCGGGCCGCCTCCGGGGGCCGGGGTTAGGTTGCCGCCATGGCACGCACGATGGCGGGCCGACCCGCCGGCAATGGATTCACGCACTTCTGGGAGCGTGTGGACCGGGTTCTCCTGCCCGTGTTCGAGGCTCCCGTGCTGCACGACGCGGACCGCGACGTCGGTCCCATCGGCGCCGCACCCTGCCCCGTCTGCGGGCATCCGATGACGGAGCACGCGATCGAGCGTTCCGAATACGACACGGTGCTCGAGTGCCCGACGTCGGAGCGCCTGCCGTTGGCCTCGACGCATTCGCCGCTCAACGAGTTCGGGATGCCGCTCAGCGGGCGTCGCCGAGAACGCTACGAGCAGGAGCTCGCGACGACCGGCTGAGCCCGGGGACCTCGGCGCGGTGCTGGCCCCGCGGGACGAACTGCAACCACGCGGTTGCAATTGCTGTCTTCGAGTGCAACCGTGAGGTTGCAGTCAATGCTCGAAGGGAGCAGCATCATGACCATGACCGACAACCCGCCCGCCGTCGCCGACGGCTTCGTCGTGCGGCGCTCGATCGACATCGCCGCAGGGATCGATCGCGTCTGGGCCGCCGTCACGCAACCCGACCTCATCGCGCAGTGGTTCGGCGATCGGTGCCGGCTCGACTCGCTCGAGGTCGGCGCCGGCGGCGCGTTCGGCTGGGACGACGCCGGGGACTTCCCGTTCCGCATCGAGGAGTTCGACCCGCCCCGCGCCATCGCCTATCGCTGGAGCAATGCCGTCGCAGGCGCACTCGACCCCCTCCAGGTCGTCGACGCGCACTCCACGCTCTTCCGCTTCACCCTCGAGGAACGGCCCGGCGGCACCCGGCTCACCGTCGTCGAGACCGGCTTCGAGTCCCACGAACGTCCTGATGCGGTCGTCGAGGACCACCGCCAGGGCTGGACGAGCGAACTCGACGAACTCGTCGCACTCGTCGAAGGCGCGGCGTGAGCGAACCCGGACTCGTCGCCGTGTTCGCCGCGCTCGGCGACGACACCCGGTGGCGCATCCTCATCGCGCTCGGCGAGGGCGAGGCCTCGGCCTCCGCCCTCGCCGGGCGCCTCCCCGTGACGCGGCAGGCCATCGCCAAGCACCTCGCCGTGCTCGAGGAGGCCGGCCTCGTCGAACCCGTGCGCGTCGGACGCGAACTGCGCTACCGCGCCCTCGGGAGCGAGCTGGGACGCACTGCGCGGGAGCTCGACCGGATCGGCGCGGAATGGGAGCGGCGGCTCGCGCTCATCAAGCGGCTCGCCGAGTCGCCGGCCGACGGCGAGGCGTCCTCGTCCGCCTGAAGCGGCGGACCCGGCGGCCCGACTCCGGAGTCGAGTCGAGGAGACCGCCGCCGGCATCCCGTCGCGCGACGGCGCCGTGGGAGGCTGTCCCGGTGACGGAACTCGAGCTCGCGGTCATCCCAGGGGGCACGGTCGTGCTGCACGATGCGCGACGGAAGGCTCGCCGCACCGTCGAACTCGAGCCGTTCGAGCTGGGGGTGTACCCGGTGACCGAGGAGCAGGTCGGCGAGCTGCTGGGCGAGACCGCGCACCACCCGCGCCGGCCCGCGACCGATGTCAGTTGGCTGCGCGCGATCCGTTTCTGCAACGCCGCCTCCGAATGGGAGGGGCTCGAGCCCGCGTATGCGTACGACGGCGAGGTCGTCACCTGGCACGTCGACGCGGACGGGTTCCGGCTGCCGACCGAGGCCGAGTGGGAGTTCGCCTGCCGCGCCGGCTCGACCGGCCCGCACTACGGCCCGCTCGACGAGGTCGCCTGGACGGCCGCCGACGGCGTGACCCATCCGCAGGACGTCGGCGGGAGGCATCCGAACCTCAACGGCCTCTTCGACACGCTCGGCAACGTGTGGGAGTGGTGCTGGGACCTGCTCGACCCGGCCCGCTACGGCGACTACCGCGTGTTCCGGGGCGGCGGATACGCCGACGACGCCTGGAACGTCCGGGCGTCGGCCCGCCGGGGCGGTGCTCCGCGGATGCACCACGAGGACGTCGGCTTCCGCATCGCGCGCGGCGGGTTCGACGCCGAGGATGCTGCGCAGGGCTGGTCGGCGGCCGTCGACCTCGAGCGCGCCGACGTCGACGGGCCGCTGCCGCCGGGATGGACGCCGCTGCGCTGACGCGCGCTCAGGTCGAGTCTGCGTGCCGATGTGCGACCCGCCAGGCGCCGTCCTCCCGGCGGTACACCTGCGTCACCCGGAGCGTCAGGGTGCGCGGCGAGCCGTCGATCGAGGTCGTGAAGCGCTCGTACCCGACCGTGTACGCCATGTCGCCGATGACGTCGTGGGCGATCAGGTCGAACGCGAACTCCCGGCAGTCCGTGAAACTCCGCGCGATCTCCTCGAAGGCCTCGACGACGCCGGCGCGGCCGAGGCCATTGCGCCACGCGCCGAGGACGCTCACGGGATCGGTGCGCGACCAGATGGCCGCACGGGCGCGGGCGTCGCCGCTGAGCAGCTCGCGTTCCGCCTCCGTGTACTCGGTGTCCAGCCAGCCGAGGAACTCGTCGTCGTCGCTCATGGGTTCAGGATGCTCCGCCGCAGCGCATCCGGCAACGCCCGTCGGGGAGAGGTCGGTCGGCAGGCCGCCCAGGTCGCGCACGTTCGGGTTGCCGCCCCAGTCGAGGTCTCGCATGCGGTCACGCGAGCGGCGGAGGAGCGGGCGGTCGGGCCCCGTTCAGGATTCGCTCAGGTTCGCATCGGCGGCACGCATCCGCACGGGGTCGGGCAGGGTGGACCCATGACCGCGATTCCGCCGTTGCCCGAGGAGCTGGAGACGGAGCGGCTCGTCCTGCGCACTCCGAGCAGCGAGGATGCGGCCGTCTACCGCCGACTCTGGACCGAGCGCGACCCGCGCGTCCCGCCGCACCGCCGCATCGACGCCGACGGGCGGCCGACCGAGGACGACATCGCCGCGGAGCTCGCGGACCCCGCGTGGAGCGGCCGGTCGGGGCTGCGCACCGTGGTTCGGAAGAAGGACGGCGCGGTCCTCGGATACTGCGGGATCGTCGCCGACGCCGAGCGGGCGCACGAAGCTCCGGAGATCGCGTTCGAGCTGCTGCGCGCCGTGCACGGCCGGGGGTACGCCACGGAGGCCGCCCGAGCTGTGCTCGACCGGGCGCAGGACGCGTCGCTCGCGACCCTCCGGGCGAGCGTCTGGGACTGGAACACCGCCTCCCGGCGCGTGCTCGCCAAGCTGGGTTTCGTCGAGACGGGTGAGGTCGACCGCGTCTCCACGCACGGCCGGAGCCTCGTGACACTGCGGGACCTCGCGCACGGGCGGAGGGACGGCGGGGCGCCCATCCAGTGAGCGCGGCCGCTCCGCGGCGATCAATCGATCGGTCGACGCCGCAACTGCTTCACGTCGGAGCGCTGGGTCTTCGCCCGCAGCCGTCGCTCGGCCGAGCCCTTCGTCGGCTTCGTCGCCCTCCGCGGCGGCGCCGGGGGGCGCAGAGCCGCCGCCACGACGGCCGCGAGCCGGTCGCGCGCCGCCTCGCGATTGCGCAGCTGCTCCCGATGCTCCGAAGCGGCGATCGTCAGCACGCCGTCGACGAGACGATCGCCGAGACGGCCGAGCAGGCGGTCGCGATCGACGGGCAGGAGGATGCCCGATCCCGCGACGTCCCAACTCAGCTCGACGCGCGAGTCGGCCGTGTTCACGCCCTGGCCGCCCGGCCCCGACGAGCGGGAGAAGCGCCACGACAGCTCGGACTCGGGGATCGTGATCCTGGAGTCGACGCGGAGGCCTGGGCGGTGGACGGCGGGCATGGGTCCATCTTCCTCGTCCGCACCGCCTCGGCGCGAGGCGACTGCGCCCGCTCGACCGGCAGCCAGAGCTCCGTCGACGCCGTGCCGAAATCGTCGGCGCCTTCGAGAACGGCCACCATCGAGGGGCCGGGTCGCAGCCGCCACGGGTTCGAGGGGAACCAGTCGGCCGCCGCAGCTGCCCGTGCTCACGCCGTGGCTCGCCGGTCAGTGGGTGAATCTCGTCACGCCGATCCCGCGTCGGCTCGCGGTACCGATCATCGAGTCGCTGCAGTTCGACTGCGTCGTGCACGATCACGAGGTGGACGCGGTCATCCCGCCGCCGATCGCGGGCCTGACGTCCTACCGGCGGGCCGTTCGACTCGCCCTCACCCGCGAGCGCGAGGGCCGGATCGAGACGGGCTGGCGCGACGGGGGAGTGCCGGGCGCCCCGAGCGACCCGCTGCCGAGCGACCCGGACTGGGCCGACGGCTCGCGGTACGCGCAGCGCGCGGTGTTCTTCCCCCGCGGGCTGGCCGGGCGCGCCTACCGGTGGGCGATCCTCCCGTTCCACGGCGTGATCTTCGCCGGCATGGCGAACCGGATCACGGCCGAGGCCGTCGAGGCGGCGCGATCGCGGTGACGAACCCGCCGCGGCCGCCGTCCGCAGGCTCGTCGGCTGCGTCGATCCGGAGCGCTCGCCCGTAGCGGCGCTCCAGACCCGAGACCTGGACCTCTTCGGCCCGCCAGCCCGCATCGCCGAGCACTTCGACTGGGTCGGGCGGATCGGTGCGCTGGAGCAGTTCGTCGAGCGGGATGCCCGTCGCCAGCGCATACGTCTCGAGACGCTCCCGGGTCTCCGGGGTGTCGACGAGGGCCGGCGCGCGCTCGATCACCGCCCGCGATCCGGGGCCGGACAGCGCGATGACATCGTCGAGCAGCGCTCGCTGGTCGTGGGCGGTGAGATAGGGGAGCAGGCCCTCGAGCACCCAGTGGGTCGGCTCGCCGAGCCGGAAGCCCGCGGTGACGAGCTTCGCGGCCCACGCCAGTGTCACGTCACCCGGAACTGCGCTTCGCTCGCACGCCGGGACGGCGCCGGCGGCGGCCATGGCCGCCTCGAGGAAACCGACGACCTCCGCGTCATCCAGTTCGAAGACCCGGGCGCCCGCCGGCCAATCGAGGCGCCAGGCGCGCGTGTCGAGGCCGCTGCCGAGGATGACCGCCTGGGTCAGACCGCCGGAGCGGAGCTCGTCGTCGATGAATCGCGTACGCAATCCGATGTAGCCGGCACCGATGAGCAGCGACCGCTCGATCTCGGGGACGTCCTCGAGCCGGTCCGGCCAACGTTCCGGGAACGGGACCGCCACTCCGGAGGCGCGGACGAGCCGTGCCGCCCATGGATCGGCGACGAGGGAGTCGGGGCGGTCGGATTCGAGCGCTCGGGCGGCCGCGACGGCCACCGCGGTCACGCCCACGCCGGTGACGGAATTCGACATGGAGGTCAACCTAGACCGCGTCGGGATCGACGAACGGACGGTTCCGCTTGCAGCGCAACGCCCCTCAGAGGCGGCAGCCTCAGGACAACAGGAGCCCCGAGACTTCGAACACCAAGAGCGTCACGACGACGAACTGGAGCCCGGTGAACACGAGGTCCTCGATCCAGTCGGCGATCGTCGGTTGCCGTTCGAGCATGATCGTCGGGTTGTAGAAGAAGATCGAGACGACGATGACGATCGCGGAGAAACCGAGGCCGATCCACGCCGCGAACGGCACACCCAGGAAGAGCAGCACGATCACGACCGCGCCGAGCGCGTACTGCCACAGTTGCGCGACGAAGCCGCGCATCGTGTCGTGGCGCGAGGTGCCCGCCTTCGCGGTCGAGCGCCAGAACTCGTAGGCGATCGAGTAGACGCACGCGACGGTGAGCGCCCACGCCGCGATCGATTCGAGCAGTGTCGGGTGCGCGGCGCCGTCCATGGCGGGCTCCTCTGAGTTCGGTGTTGCAGACCGAAGGACGGTTCACGGTAGCGGGAACGCATTCCCGCCGGAAGGCGCGACCGGGATGCCGCGGTCGAGCGGCTCGGGCTCAGGCCCGGCCGAGCGATACCCGGTGGTCGTAGGTCGCGGCCGTCGACCGTTCGGTCACGAGGTGGCGGAACACCCAACGCAGCATCGCGTCCTGGAAGATCCGGGCGATCGGTCCCGCGGTCTTCGAGCTGCTCGACCGCGCGCCATCCGCCACGATCCGCTCGACGCGCGCCCGTCGCGCGGTCTCGAACGAGGCGAAGGCGGCAGCCAGCGTCGCCTCGTCGCGGAGGCGCGCCGCGAGGACGACGGCGTCCTCGAGCGCCATCGACGCGCCCTGCCCGGAACTCGGCGACGGCGCGTGCAGCGCGTCGCCGATGAGGGCGAGCCGACCGCGATGCCAGGTGCGCACCGTCGGAAGGTCGTAGGTGCTGTCGCCGGCGAGGTCGAGCTCGCCGGCGGCGATCAGGTCGGCGAACGGTCCGGCGTCGGGGCGCGCCAGGTCGACGAGGTGATCGCGCCATTCCGTGGACGACGTGCCGGCGCGTTCCTCACGGGAGACCGGCTCGCGCGGCTCGTTGACGAACCAGACCACGTCCCCGTCGGGCGTCGGCAGTCCGCCGAAGAACGCGCGCCGCCCGAATACGAACGTCCACGCCTCGAGGTCGAGGCCCGCCGACGCTGCCCCACCGCGCGTGACGCCGCCGAAGTTCGCCAGGCCGACGTACCGCGCGGCGGCCGCCTGCGGGTCGATCGCGGTCCGCACGATCGAGCGGATGCCGTCGGCGCCGATCACGATGTCGCCCTCGACGCGGGTACCGTCGGCGAGCACCACGGCGGCCCCGGAGTCCGCCGTCTCCGCCGCGACGGCGCGCGCGCCGTGGCGCACGTCGACGCCGCGATGCGCAGCCTCGGCCATGAGCGCGGCGGAGAGGTCGGGGCGCCGGAACGAGAGCGCCGGGGTGCCGTCGTCGAGCGGGCGGCCGAGGGGGAGCCGTCCGAGCACGGAGCCGGTCGCGCCGACCATGACG
Source organism: Agromyces seonyuensis (assembly GCF_009789225.1). Classification (GTDB taxonomy): domain Bacteria; phylum Actinomycetota; class Actinomycetes; order Actinomycetales; family Microbacteriaceae; genus Agromyces; species Agromyces seonyuensis. Next base: position 8,564 of record NZ_WSTA01000013.1, read on the forward strand.
TTGGCCCGCGTCGGCACGCCGTAGCGGCGCACCGGATCGAGGGCGTCCAGTTCGTCGAGGGCGGCGAGTCCGTTCGGCGCGATCGTGAACCACGATCCAGCCGCCCGGTCGGTGGAAGCCGCCTCGAGCACGATCGGCTCGGCGCCGACCGCGACGAGGGCCATGCCGAGGGCCGGTCCGGCAATACCGCCGCCCACCACGATCGCGCGCATAGAATCGTCTCCAGTTCTTACGAATCTCGTATCTTTCGAATATCGAAAGGATAAGCCGATGACGGAATCCCGTCAAGCCGCGATCAGCGCGGCCGGCGCGGCCTTGCAGCGCTACCAGCGGAGCGTGCAGCGGTTCGACGACGCGGTCGGACGGGCGCTCGGCGTGAACGCCGCCGACATGCGCAGTCTCGATCGACTGAGCGAGGGCTCGTGCACCGCGGGGGAGCTCGCGGCCGCCACGGGCCTACGGCCGGCGGCGACGACCGCGCTCGTGGACCGCCTGAGCGAGCGGGGCCTCGTGCGCCGGAGGACGTCACCGGAGGACCGGCGCCGGGTGCTCGTCGAGCTCACGCCCGAGGGGCGGGCGCAGGTCTGGGCGGCCTACGGGCCGCTCGTCGAGGAGGGTGCGGTCCTGCTCGAGGGCATCGACACCGAGCAGATCGTCGCAATGGGGGCGCTGTTCGAACGCATGACGGCGGTCACCGACCTGCACCGCGCGCGCGTCGAGGGCTAGGTCGTCCGGCCGAGCCGTCCGGGGGAGCGGTGGGCCGGAAGGGCTCCGATCGGGGCGTGCCGAACGTCCAGCGCTGTCCACTCGCGTCCACCGCTGCGTCCACATGGTTGTCCACAGCGCGCCGAGGCGAGTTGCAGCGGTCCGGAGGCTGCGAATGCGCGCAGATGTAACGCCCGATCAGCCCGAGTTGCACCGCAGCGGGGAAGCTCGGCAACGTTCCGACGGGGAGCGGTCTCGAGGTGCTCCGCTCAGTGAACTGACATAATGTGCATTATCGGTCATTCACCGAGAACAGCCGGGGACGGCCTGCGCACCAGGATGACGTCGATCTCGTCCTCGGACTCGAAGACGAATCCGTGCCGCTCGTAGAGACCGCGCGCGCGACTGCCCTGCAGCACGTCGAGTCGCAGCTCGCGGTCGTCGAACTCGGTCAGGATGCTCCGCAGCACGCCGGCGCCGATACCGCGGCCCTGCAACGCCGGATCGACGTAGAACAGCTCGAGCCAGACGCTCTCGCCGTCGCGGCGCAGCGAGATGCTGCCGGCGGTCCGGCCGTCGATCTGAATGACGCGCGTCCGATCCGGCGCGAACGCGCCGGCGACCCGGGCAGCTGATCGTTCGTCGTCCCAGCGTCCGAGGCGCTCCAGATCGGCCCGCATCGTCGCCGCCTTGAGCGCCACGACGTCGGCGAGGTCGGAAGGTTCTGCGGCACGGAGCATCCACTCGGTCATGCGTTCAGGATGCCCCCCTTCACCGCGGGATGGAAACTGACATAATCCCGCTCCCCCGGCTCGGTCGCCCCTCGGCGCACTCCGCAACATCTGTAGCGTCTCTGTTGCATACGGTGGGAGCTTGGTCGCAGTCGACAGGCACCGGCAGGGACGGACGCCGGATCCGACCGGCACTGCGATACTGCTCGAATGGATGCCTCCCTCTCCCCCATGCCGCCCGACGAACTCGGCCCGTGGCTCGCGGAGCAGCAGCGCGAGTACGCGGCTTCCCGCCAGCGGGCCGGCGAGGATGCGGAGACCGCCGCCCGTACGGCTGCGGAGTCGACCGCGCAGCACTTCCCGGACGGCCGCCCGGGCCCCGGCCACGAGGTCTTCCACGTCGTCGCCGACGGGCATCCGGTCGGCGTGCTGTGGCTGGGTCCGCATCCGCACGGTGTCCGGGGCGTGACCTGGGTGTACGACGTCGAGATTTTCGCCGCCGACCGCGGTCGCGGCCTCGGCCGCGCGGCGATGCTGCTCGCCGAGGAGCGCATCCGCGCATCCGGGGGCCATGGCATCGCGCTCAACGTCTTCGGCGACAACGCCGTCGCCCGCGCCCTGTACGGCTCGCTCGGCTTCGAACCGACGGCGATCAACCTCCACAAGGCCCTCGACTGACGACTCCCCCGGGCGCCGCTCTGCGCCGTTCTGCGGCCCCATTCCGGGTCTGCAACCATCAAAGGGCACAGCGCCCAGATATCGCGCTGATCAGGGGTTTCTAGGCGATTCAAGACTGGATCGACGGATGCCGCCGCCGTCGGGGCCCGCGGCCCCGGCTCGACGTGCGCACCGACAACGTCAGTCGAGGATGGTGCGTCCGGTGAAGCGGACCTCCTCGGCATCGAGTTGTGCCTGAATGCGCCGCAGCACGGTGTCGTCGATCGTCTGCTGGTCCCGGAGTCGGAGCACGACGGCTCGCTGCTGCTCCAGCACGGCGAGCTTGAGCCTGCGGTAGTCCTCATGACCTCGGACGAGTTCGACGTCGTCGTCAGCGGGCCGCTCGACGCCCTGCGCGTCGAGCACGCGCCGTTGCCGCTCGAGTTCTCGCTGCACGCGCTCGCGAGCGGCGTCGCCGACCCCGAGTCCGGCGACGAGTTCCGGGAGGGCGGCGAGGGTCTCCGCGATCGCGGTCGACTGCGCAAGACGGCGCTCCTCGAGCGCGAGGTTGTCGGCGGGGAACCGAGCCCAGCGCACGAGCCACGGCAGCAGGGGTGCCTGCACGGCGAGCGTGAGCAGGATGACGCCCGCTGCCGCGAACACGATGACGGCCCGATCGGGGAAGGCCGAGCCGTCGTCGAGCACCATCGGGATGCCGAGGGCGGCCGCGAGGGAGACCGCGCCCCGGAACCCGGCCAGTCCGCTGACGACGCGAGCACGCGGACCGAGCCGGTGGTCCTCGCGATGCGGGCCGTGATCGAAGGCGCCGATGAGCAGTCCGCTGAGGAACTGGAACGCCATCCGCACGAGTACCAACGCGAGCCAGACGGCGACGGCGAGCAAGCACGCGGTTCCGAGCGAGGCGGCGGGCACTGCGCGGGTGTCGGCGTTCATCTCGAGCCCGACGAGCACGAACAGCGACCCGTTGATCACGAGGCTCGCGAACACGAAGACGCTCGTGGTCTGCTGCCGGGCCTCCGGGGTGTTGCGCCGTGGGCCGGCCCGACCCATGAAGATGCCGGCGACCACGACGGCGATGACGCCGGATGCGCTGATGAGTTCGGCGACCAGGTACGCCGTGAACGGCACGAGCACATGGGCGACCGTATTCAGCGACGGATCGACGAAGCGGTTGCGCACCCGCAGCCCCACCCATCCGATCGCGAAGCCGACGATCGCGCCGCCGGCATACGCGAGCACGAACATCCCCGAGATCTCAAGCGGACCGAGCGCGTGCTCGCTCACGGTCGCGGCGATCGCGATGCCGTAGAGCACGAGTGCCGTGCCGTCGTTGACGAGGCTCTCGGCGCGCAGCAGCGTGAGGTTGCGCTGCGGGAGCGCCTTGGCCAGGGCGGCAGTCGCCGTCGCGTCGGTCGGAGCGACCGCGGCGCCGAGCACCCACGCCGGACCCCACGGTAGACCGAACGCGTGGGCGATGACGGCAACGACCGCGGCGCTCAGCACGACGAGCACCGTGCTCGCGAGCACGATGGTCCAGAGATCGCGGCGGATGCCGCGCAGCGAGATCGTGAGGGACTCCCAGTAGAGCAGCACGGGCAGGAACCAGAGCAGCACGACGTCGGGATCGAGGTGGAAGCCGTCCAGCATCGGGGCGAAGGCGAGCAGGATGCCGACCGCGACGAGCAGCACCGGCGACGCGATGCGCGTTCGGCGTTCGCCCGCCGCCGCCGCGAGCACCGCGATCCCGACGACGACGACCATTTCGAGTCCGAGCACGTCTCCCCCGATCCGGACGGCACGGACACTCCCCGCGCCCCGCCGCCCCGTCAGGCCAGAATGCCAGAACGCGCTGCAGCGCCCGGGCCGATCGCGGGGCGGGCGACGATCCGAGGCCGGCTTCGCGACACGAGCACTCGGGTCTCGCGCATCGACCCCGATCAGGGCCAGAATCAGAGATGCGAACCGGCGACGCCGGAACGCCGTGTCGTGGGGGCGACCGGTCGCTCCCCCTTGGAAGGAGCGCCATGTCCACCTCATCGTCCCCGTTCTCGGGGTTCGCCATCGATTCCGCGGGTCTCGCGAAGTCCGCGATCAACTCGATCCGCATCGGGCTCGGCATCTCGGGCGTGCTCATGCTCGTCATCGGCATCTGGATGACGTTCGCGCCGAAGAGCGCGATCACGGTCTTCACCTGGCTGCTCGCGTTCTACCTCATCATCGCGGGACTGATCTACCTCGGCATGGGCATCTTCGCCCGAGGGATCTCGGGCGGTGCGAGAGCCCTCGACCTCGTGCTCGGCGTGCTCTTCATCGTCGGGTCGATCGTCGTCTTCATGAACCTGCAGTCCTCGGCCGTCGCCCTGGCCGCCTTCATCGGTATCCTCGTCGGCATCCTCTGGATCGTGGAGGGAATCGTCTCGCTCGCGACCGCGGGCGATGCCGCATCCAAGGGCTGGTCGATCTTCTTCGGCATCCTCGGCATCCTCGCCGGCCTCGTGCTGCTCTTCTCCCCGATCTGGGGCTTCACGTTCCTCTTCATCTTCACCGGCATCAGCCTGATCGTGTTCGGCATCTTCCAGATCGTGCGCGCGTTCACGTTCGGACGCGGCGCGACGACGGTCTGAGCCGCGCGACCGGCCCGACGAGACGAGCGGGGCGGATGCATCGCATCCGCCCCGCTCGACGTCTTCGGACGTCGGCCAGTTAGTCGAGGGTCGCGGGGCTGAATCCCGAGACGTCGCCGACGTAGCGGGTGTGCTCCGCCGGGATCGGGTCGACGGCTGCCAACGCGACCTCGGCGGCGAACTCGGCGACGTTGAAGAGCTTGCCCGCCTCCTCCTTGCGGAGGGCGATGGCACCCGGGTTCGCCCGCTCGAGGAGCGTCGCGGTGATCGTGCCCTCGATCATGTCGCCCGAGACCACGACGAACTCGACGCCGGCGGCCTCGTACTCGGGCAGCTTCTCGCGCAGCGCGTCCTCGCCGGCCCGCTTGGAGAGGGCGACCGGCTCGTACTCCGGCATGGTCGGGGTGGTGCGGATGAAGTGCGCCTGGTGGCTCGTCACGAAGACGATGCGCGAGCCGGCGCCGAGGTGCGGCAGTGCCTGCTCGACCACGTTGAGCTGCGCGTCGCGGTTGAGCCGCATGGCGTAGTCCTCGCCCATGCCGGTCTCCATGCCGCCCGAGGCGTTCAGGACCAGCAGGTCGACGTGGCCGAACGCGGTCTCCGCGGCCTCGAACATCGCCGCGACGGATGCCGCATCGGTGAGGTCGGCGCCGACGGCGATCGCCCGGCCGCCGGCCGCTTCGATCTCGCCGACGACTTTCAGCGCGCGCGCCTCCTTGTTGCGGTAGTTGATGACGACCGCGGCACCGGCGGCGGCCAGGTACTTCGCGGTGTCGGCACCGATCCCGCGCGAGGAGCCGGTGACGACGGCGACACGGCCGGCGAGGGAATCGGGGGCGAGGGGGTTGGTCACGTGGGAACTCCAGACGGTTCGAGCAGGTCGTCGGCGGCGAGGGCCTGCCCCCGGCGCCGCTTCGACATTACCGGCCCGGATATGCCGCCGTTGCGCCTCCGGCACCGGGGTGCCGACTGCTAGGTTCGAGGCAGCCCGGAACGAAGGAGTCGCGTTGGACGTCTTGACCCAGTACGCCTGGATCGGTTGGCTGGTCCTCATCCTCGTCTTCGCCGTGATCGAGATCTTCACGCTCGAGATGACGTTCCTCATGCTCGCGATCGGCAGCGTCGGCGGGCTCCTCTCCGGGCTCGCGGGCATCCCGTGGTGGGCGCAGGTCGTCGTGGCCGCCGCGCTCGCCCTCCTCCTCATCTTCACGTTGCGCCCGAGGCTCTTGCGCGCCCTCCAGAAGAGCGGTGATCCGACGAAATCAAACGTCGACGCGCTCGTCGGCGAGTCCGGCAGCGTCGTGCGCACGATCGGCACGTCCGGCGGCCAGGTGAAGCTGCGCAACGGCGACATCTGGACCGCTCGCCTCTCCCCCATCACCGAGCAGCGCGACGTCCCAGTCGGCGAAGCCGTGCTCGTCACCGCCATCGACGGCGCGACCGCCGTCGTCGTCCCGCTCGAACGGAGTGCGTCGTAATGGAAGCCGGCACTGTCATCGTCATCATCGCGGTCGTCGCGATCGTCATCTTCGTGATCGTCGTCATCTCGAGATCGATCCGCATCATCCCGCAGGCGCAGACGGGCGTCGTCGAGCGGCTCGGCCGGTACCACAAGACCCTCCAGCCCGGACTGAACATCCTCGTGCCGTTCATCGACCACATCCGTGCGCACGTCGACATGCGCGAGCAGGTCGTCTCGTTCCCGCCGCAGCCGGTGATCACCGAGGACAACCTCGTCGTCTCGATCGACACCGTCGTCTACTTCCAGGTCACCGACTCCCGTGCCGCGACGTACGAGATCGCCGACTACCTCGGGGCGGTCGAGCAGCTCACGACCACGACGCTCCGAAACGTAGTCGGCGGCATGAACCTCGAAGAGGCGCTCACGAGCCGCGACAACATCAACGGGCAGCTCCGCATCGTGCTCGACGAAGCCACCGGCAAGTGGGGCATCCGCGTCGGACGCGTCGAGCTCAAGGCGATCGACCCGCCCGTCTCCATCCAGGACTCGATGGAGAAGCAGATGCGCGCCGAGCGAGACCGCCGCGCGGCGATCCTCACGGCCGAGGGCACGAAGCAGTCGGCGATCCTCCAGGCCGAAGGCCTCCGGCAGGCCGAGATCCTCCGCGCCGAGGGCGACGCGAAGGCCGCCGTGCTCCGCGCCCAGGGCGAGGCCGAAGCCATCCAGACGGTGTTCGCCGCGATCCACGAGGGCGGTCCCGACTCGCCGTTGCTCGCCTACCAGTACCTGCAGACCCTGCCCGAGCTCGCGAAGGGCGACGCGAACAAGCTCTGGATCATCCCGAGCGAGCTCACCGAGGCGCTCAAAGGCATCGGCTCGGCGTTCACCCCCAAGCCGCCGGCGGCGTGAGCGGCGACGTGCGCTCGCGGTACTTCGACGGACCGACTCCTCGCGTGCTGGCCCATCGCGGCCTCGCGCTCGAGTCCCCCGAGAACACGGTCGGCGCCTTCGCGGCCGCGCTGTCGGCCGGCGCCGACTCCCTCGAGACCGACGTCCACGCGAGCCGCGACGGCGTCGCGATCGTCTCCCACGACCCCGACCTCGAGCGGGTCGCCGGTCGGCGCGGCCGCATCGGCGACTTCACGGTCATCCAGTTGGCGTCCATCGACCTCGGCGGCGGCGAGCATCCGGAGCGACTCGAGGACGTCCTCGTGCGCTTCCCCGACGCGCGCTTCAACATCGACGTCAAACAGGAGGCCGCGCTCGGGCCGGCGATCGAGGCGGTGCTGGCCGCTGATGCAGCCGATCGCGTGCTGCTGACCTCGTTCGACGACGGCCGTCGGATGCGTCTCGCCGAGCGGCTCCCGGGCGTCGCCACCTCCGGCGGCCGGCGCGCGGTCATCCTGTGCCTCGTCGGCTCCTGGTTCGGGAGCACCGCGCTCGTCCGTGCCGGGCTCCGCGGCGCGGGCGCGCTCCAAGTGCCGGAGCGGGCGGGATTCCTGCGCATCGTGAGCGCGCGGTTCCTCCGCATCGTGCACCGCGCCGGCGCCGAGGTCCACGTGTGGACCGTCAACGACCCGGAGGACATGCGGCGGCTGCTCGACCTCGGCGTCGACGGTCTCGTCACCGACCGCTGCGATCTCGCGGTACCGTTGGTCGCCGCACGACGCGGCAGACGATCCGACGGCGGCTGAGCGGCGTCCTCGACGTCCGTCCGCTTCGCACGCCGCGAGCCTGACTGCAGTTCCACCGCTGCCGAGGCGCGCGCGAAACTGAGAAATCCCCGCCAATCGTTCGGCTTGCGGCAAGGATCCCCACAGCTTGATCCGTTATACAGAGTGACGTTCGAAAGCGGAAGGAGCGAGAGCGAAATGGCAGAGCGGAGCCTTCGAGGCATGCGCATCGGCGCACAGAGCATGCAGAGCGAGGACGGCGTCGTGTTCGCCGACCGCGCGCAGTTCACCTACCGATGCGAGGACTGCGGCAAGGACACGGTCCTGGTCTTCGCGACCGAGGCGGACACTCCTGAGACCTGGGAATGCAAGCAGTGCAACGGCACCGCTTCCCTCGTCGTCGGCGACGCACCGCTGGTCGTGGACCACTCGGGCGACAAGGTCGCCCGCACCCACTGGGACATGCTGCTCGAGCGCCGCACGCGCGCCGAGCTCGAGGAGATCCTCGAGGAGCGACTCCAGTACCTGCGCGCCCGCCGCGGCGAGACTGCCAAGCAGAGCGCGTAAGTCCCCCTGTACGATCCCGGCCGGTGCGCATGGCGCATCGGCCGATTTCGTGCGCCCCGGATCCCCGGGCCTGGACCAGAGCGCGCATGGCGCATCGGCCGTTTTCGTGCGCCCGGAACGGGGCGGAGTCGGCGTCAGGAGCGCTTCGGGCGGCGGCCGAACCAGAGTGCGACGCCGAGCCCCGCGAGTCCGATGCCCGCGGCGAGCCACTCGAGCTGACGGCCCGCGGCCGACGCCGGCGTGATCGCCGTGGCCAGCGGCACGGAGTCGACCATGGACTCGGCTCGCCAGGTCGGCACCTGATCCTCGATCGTGCCGTCCGGAAGGATGATCGCGCTCGTGCCGACCGTCGAGATGTTCACGACGGTGCGGCCGGTCTCCACCGCGCGCATCCGCGCGATCGCGAGCTGCTGGAGACTCTCGTCCGTGTGCCCGAAGTCGGCGTTGTTGGTCTGCGCCAGGATGAGCTGCGAGCCGTCGCCGATCATCTCGTACATGAGCTGGTCGTCGCTGATGTCGAAGCAGATCGCCGAGCTCACGACCGTGCCGGCGACGTCGAAGACGGCGTCGCGGGTGCCCGCCGTGTAGTCGCGGCTGACGAGGTCGATGAGGTCGGGCGCGAACGGCCGCCAGAACGCCCGGTCGGGCATGTACTCGGCGAACGGCACGGGATGCGCCTTGTCGTACCAGTCCGTGACGCCGACGCCGGCCTCCCAGACGAGCGAAGTGTTGTAGAAGTCGTCGCCGCGGGCCGTGATGGTGCCGACGACGAACGGCGCGTCGTAGCGCTCGGCGAGCGAGTTCAGCACGCGCGACGACGCTTCCGAGCGGAGCGGATCAAGGTCGGCGCCGTTCTCCGGCCAGACCACGAGGTCGACGTCCTCGATCACGCCGTCGCCCTCGAGCGCGCGGACGGTCTCGTCGATGTGGGCCTGCATGACCTCGCCCTGGCGGACCTCGGTGAAGAGCGACGCATCGGCGCCGCCCTGGATCGCGGCCACCTTCAGCTCGTCGGCGGTCGGGGCCGGCCAGGCCGGGAAGACGAGCAGGATCGCCGTCGCACCGACGAGGGCCGTCACCCTGCCGAGGCCCGTGTCGAAGAGTCGGCCGACCCGGCTGCTCGAGCGCACCCGGCCGAACGACTGCTGCACGAACGGCGACTGCGCCCACGCGGGCTGCCGGTCGAGGCCTTCGCGACCGAGCTGCAGCGCGAACGCACCGAGGAACGCCAGGAGGAAACCGACGCCGGCGGCGCCGACCCAGGCGACGAGTTGCGCGAGCTCGCCGTTCGCCTGTGCAATGGCGAGGCGCCCCCAGGCGAACCCGCCGTACGGCCACGTCGACTGGATGCCCTCGCGGGCGACCCAGAGTCCCGCGACGACCGCGGGCACGAGCACGAGGCGGCCGAACCGCGTCGGCCACGCCCGGGGTCCGCGATCGAGGGCGAGCGCGGTGAGGCCGAGCCCGAGCCCCCACCAGAGCATCATCACGCCGGCCAGCGCAGCCCACGGGAGCGGCCCGAGGTAGAGCGTCAGCCACTCGATGTGCGTGAGCCAGAAGGCGCCGCCCGCGACGAGTCCCACGAGCGCCCCGGACCAGAAGCCGCGTCCGACGAGCGCCGCGAACAGCGCGACGAGCGCGACGGGGGCGAGCATCCACCACGAGCGGTCGGGCGTGCTCGCGTCGAACGCGATACCGGCCGCGAAGGCGAGGAGGACGGCGAGCCAGAGCGGCAGCCGCGAATCGGTGCGCAGCACCTGGGGCGTCGGGAGCACGGGGGAAATCCTAGGCCGCGGCGCCGATGGATTCGCCGAGAGCGTGGTCGTGGCCGTCATCCCCCTCACCCCGCGTACGCGTCGACGACGTCGACGACCACGCCGCGTCGGATCGCGTCGATCGCCGCCCGGGCGTTCGTCGCGAGCTCGGGCTCGGCGACGATCGAGATCTGGTCGAGGAGGTCGATGACCTGCTTCGTGACGCGCACGAAGTCGCCGGCGGCGAGGCCCGCGAGCTCGAGGACCTGGCCGAGGCCGAGGCCGCGCGCCCACGCGTGCATGGGGCCGGCGAGGGACGGGGTCGGCTGGTCGGTGCCGGGCAGCTTCGCGTCGTGCTCGACGTCGTCGAGGTCGCTCCATGCGTCGAGGGTGGCGTCGAGCGCCGTGCGGAAGCGTCCTCGGGGCAGGTCGCGCGGGTCGAAGGCGTCGTCGCGCCGCGGCTCGTAGACGATCGTCGCCGCCATCGCCGCGATCTGCGGCACGTCCAGGCCGTCCCAGATTCCGCGGCGCAGGCATTCGGCGACGAGGAGATCGCGTTCGCCGTAGATGCGCTTGAGCGCGCGACCGGCCGAGGTCGGACGGACGACGCCGTGCTCGTCGCGCTCGAGGTAGCCGCACTCCAGCAGCACATCGACGACGCGGTCGAAGATCTTCGCGACCTGCCCCGTGCGCGAGCGGATTTGCCCCCGCAGCTTGTCGTGGTCCTGCTCGAGACGCCACCAGCGCTCGGCCCAGCGGGCGTGCTGCTCCCGCTCGGCGCAGCCCTGGCAGGGATGCGCCCGCATCGCCTTGCGCTTCACGCCGAGCTCGTGCTGGATGCGCTCGCGCTGCACGTGCGACAGGTTGCCGCGGGTGTTCTCCTTCTCGAGCCGCCCGATGTCGCGGCGGATCGCGGCGAACTCGCCGAAGTCGCCCAAATGGCAGCGCATGGCCTCGGCGTAGCCGGCGAGCGACTCCTCCTGCTTGCGGAGCGTGCGGGCGAGGTCGACGACGGCCCGGTCGGCCTGGAACTGCGCGAACGACTGCTCGAGGATCTGCCGCGTGCGCTCGCGCCCGAACTGGTCGATGAGATTGACCGCCATGTTGTAGGTCGGCCGGAACGACGAGTTCATGGGGTACGAACGGCGCGATGCGAGCGATGCGACCGCTTCGGGGTCGAGTCCGTCGACCCACTGGATGACCGAATGGCCCTCGACGTCGATGCCGCGGCGGCCGGCGCGGCCGGTGAGCTGCGTGTACTCCCCCGGCGTGATCGGCACGCGGGCCTCGCCGTTGAACTTCTCGAGCTTCTCGAGCACGACGGTGCGGGCCGGCATGTTCACCCCGAGCGCGAGCGTCTCGGTGGCGAAGACCATCTTCACGAGCTTCTTCTGGAAGAGCTCCTCGACCGTCTCCTTGAACGCGGGCAGGAGCCCGGCGTGGTGCGCGGCGATGCCGCGCTCGAGCCCGTCGCGCCACTCCCAGAAGCCGAGGACGGCGAGATCCTCGTCGCGGAGCATCCGGGCTCGGGCTTCGACCACTTCGCGGATCTGATCGCGCTCCTCGCGGTCGGTGAGGCGCACGTCGGCCCGGAGCAATTGCCGGACGGCCTGGTCGCAGCCGGCGCGGGAGAAGATGAAGCAGATCGCGGGCAGCAGGTTCGCCTGTGCGAGCATCCCGGTGATCTCGACGCGGTCGGCCCGATGGGCGGTGGGGCGTTGACGCTGGGACCGGTCGCCGCCGCGGCGCCCGCGGCGCGAGCGCTCGCCGAGGTTGCGACCGGATGCCAGGCGCTTCAGCTCCGGGTTGACGCGATGCGTCGCGGCCTGACCCGACGAGTCGAACAGGTCGACGAGCTTGCGGTCGAGCAGCACGTGCTGTTCGAGCGGCACGGGCCGGTCTTCCGAGACGATGACGTCGGTGTCGCCGCGCACGGCCTGGAGCCAATCGCCGAACTCCTCGGCGTTGGAGACCGTCGCCGACAGCGACACGAGCCGCACTCGCTCCGGCAGGTGGATGATCACTTCCTCCCACACGGCGCCGCGGAAGCGGTCGGCGAGGTAGTGCACTTCGTCCATGACCACGTAGGCGAGCCGGTCGAGCAGCGGCGACTCGGCGTAGAGCATGTTGCGCAGCACCTCGGTCGTCATGACGACGATCCGCGCCGTCGAGTTGACGTTGGTGTCGCCCGTGAGCAGGCCGACGTGCTCGGCGCCCCACGTCTCGACGAACTCCTGGTACTTCTGGTTCGAGAGCGCCTTGATCGGCGTCGTGTAGAAGACCTTCGCGTCGGTCTCCTGCATCGCGAGGTAGACCGCGAACTCGGCGACGACCGTCTTGCCCGCGCCCGTCGGCGCCGCGACGAGCACGCTGCGGTCCTCGTCGAGCGCGGTGCACGAGGCGCGCTGGAACTCGTCGAGGTCGAAGCGCTGCCCTGCGGCGAAGGACTCGAGACGGGGCTGCCGGCGCTGCTGCCGCGAGCGGGCGTAGCGTTCGGCCGGGGAGAGGTCGGTCACCCGTTCAGCCTAAGCCGCCGGACCGACGGAGACGGCGGGTCGGCGGCGATGCCGACCCGCCGTCTCGTCAGGTCGCTTCGATCTCGGTGCCGAGCTCCTGCGCCAGCTTGCGGGCCGCACGTCGGTCGTGGAGGAACGCGATGAACCACGCGACGAAGTAGAGCACCACCATCGGCACCGCGAGGAGGAACATCGAGAACACGTCGGCGGCCGGCGTCGCGATCGCGGAGAACAGCGCGATGACGAGCACCGCGATGCGCCAGGACTTGATGATCGTCTCGGCCGAGAGGATGCTCGCGAAGTTCAGCAGCACGAGGAACACCGGCACCACGAAGGCGACGCCGACGGCGATCATGAGCTTCAGCACGAAGTCGACGTAGTAGTCGGCCGACAGGTACGAGGAGGCGCCCGTCGGCACGAAGCTCGTCATGAGCTCGACGATGTGCGGCAGGACGTACCAGGCGGCGACGCAACCGGCCGCGAAGAGCGGCACGGCCGAGAAGAAGAAGCCGAACACGTAGCCGCGCTCGCGCTTCGTGAGCCCCGGGACGAGGAAGGCGAAGATCTGGTAGAGCCAGACCGGCGCCGAGACGACGACGCCGATGTAGAGCGAGATCTTCAGTCGCAGGTCGAACGCACCGGTGATCGTCGGGAAGACGAGCTCGGCGTTCTGCGCCTCGGCGATGAGGCGGATCGGACCCTGCAGCGCGTACCACACCCAGTCGGAGACGATGAAGCCGGCGACCATGCCGACCACGAGTCCGATCGCGGCGATGAAGAGCCGTTTGCGCAGCTCGCGGAGGTGCTCGCCGAGCGACATGCGCCGCTCGCGGTTCCTACCGTCGGAGCGGGCCGCGGTGGCGGTCATCCGTTCAGGCCGACGGTCCGCCGGCCGAGGGCTTCGACGTGTCGTCGGCGGTGCTCGGTGCGGCGTCCTTGGCGGTCGAGTCGGGGTTCGTGGAGGTGGCGGTGCCGTCCTTGGCGCCGTCGTTCTCGCGGACTTCGCTCTTGAGGATCTTCATCGACTGCCCCAGGCTCCGCGCCAGTGCGGGCAGCTTGGGCGCTCCGAAGAGCAGCAGGATGATGACCAGGATGATGAGGAAGTGCCATCCGGTGAGATTTGCGAACATCAGGCGGGATCCGTTCCTGAGTGAATAAGCGGTCTGCGGCAGTCTAGCGGGCGGAGTCGCCCGCGGCTGCCGTCCCGGCATCCTCGCTCGGATAGCGCGCCGCAGCGGCGGCGGCCCAGTGCTCGACGGCGAGGCGCGCAGGCTCCGGAGCGACGACGCGCACGAGACCCGGCAGGCTCGAGACGAGGCGCACGAGGCCCGGCAGGTGAGCGATGCGCAGGGTCACGCGGGTGCGATCGCCGACCACTGCGCGCTCGTCGTCGGCGAGGTAGTCGACGAGGAACGGCAGACCGCCCGCGGCGACGTCGACGACGACCTGGAGGTCGGAGTCGGACGGGTGGAACAGGCCGTCCTCGAGCGGCAGATCGCTGTGGTCGTCGACCGGCACGTCGGTCATGACCGGTCCGATCATGCGATCGAGCCGGAAGTTGCGCAGGCCCTCGCGGAGGTGGCAGTAGCCGCGGACGTACCAGTCCGGGCCGTCGGAGTAGACCTGCAACGGGTCGACCTGACGGCGCAGGGTCTCGTCCTTGCCGCTGCGGTACTCGAACTCGAGGCGCCGCCCGGCGTCGCGCGCCGCGACGACGAGCGCCAGTACGCCGTCGTCGGGGTCCGGGTCGGCAGTGCCGACCCCGTTCGTCGCGGAGGACACGAGCAGCGGCATCGGGTCGCCGACGGTTCCTTCGCGCAGCCGTGCGGCGAGGTCGTCCATCGCGGCCCGCTCGCCGAGCTGCAGGCGCGAAAGGTAGGTGAGGCCGCTGATGAGCGCGGCGGACTCGCTGGAGGAGAAGCGCAAGTACTCGCCGATGCCGACGGCGTTGGAGAGCACGATGACGTCCTCGTCGAGGAACGCGTCCCAATCGATGTCGAACATCTCGTCGTGCATCGGCTCCTCCCCCGCGGTAGCCGCAATGCCGGTCAGCGCGATGAGCCGCACCGCCTCGCGGATCGCTTCGGGGGTGAGACCGAGCTGTTCGGCGGCCTCCTCGACGGCGACGACACGCTGCGCCACGAGATAGGGCACGAGCGCGAGCAGCACGGAGAGCTTGTCGTCGGCGCGGCCGGCCATCAGCGGGCTCCCTCCGGGTCGGGGGCGGATGCCCCGTGGGCGCTCGCCACGAGGCGCAGCCGGTCGACGACGCGGTCCACGAGAGCCGCGGGCTCGAGCACGCGCACCTCCGGCCCGTAGCCCGCGAGCTCGTCGGCGAGCACGAGCAGGTCGGTGTAGTGCAGTCGCACCAGGTCGCCGTCCCGCGCGTACGCACGGCGTCCGAGCCGGAGTGCGGCTTCGCTGCCGGCGGCGACCTCGACCGTCGCGGACTGCGCGGCGCGGAGCGCGCGGAGACGTTCCTTCACGGCTTCGCCGGCGCCCTCGGGCGCGGGCGGCGAGCTCGCCCCGCGGATCGGCTTGACCTCGCCGCTGATGCGGCTGAGCAGATAGGTGCGCTCGGCGTCGCGATCGCGGTCACGACCGTGAAGGTGCCAGCGACCCTCGTGCTCGACGAGGGCGATCGGGTCGACCCGGCGGAGCCGGGGGCCGTCGGTGCCGGGGGTGAAGTACAGGAACGAGACCGCCTGGCCGCGATCGAGCGCCTGCTGCAGCGGGTCGAACGCGGTGTCGCGCACGCGGATGCGCGGGGCGTAGCCGACGAGCGGCGAGGCACCCTCCACGCCGAACGCGCGCAGCTTCATGACGGCGCGGCGCGCGGGCGCGGAGAGCGCGCCGACGCCGGACCACGTCTGGGCGGCGAGCAGCAGGAGCGGCAGTTCGTCGGCCGTGAACCGCACGGAGGCCGGGAGCTCGAACGCCTCGCGCGGGATGCGGTAGCGCGTGTAGCGCCCGTCCCCGACGTGGTCGGGCGAGTCCGCGGTCTCGAGCGGGATACCGAGGTCGCGCAGGAGGGCCTTGTCGCGTTCGAACTGCTTGTCGAGGGCTTCCGTGGACACGCCTGCGCCGGCGCGTCCGCGATACCCGCGGACCCGCGCGAAGAGGTCGGACTTCAGCAGTCCGCCGCGCGTCTCCACGAGGGCGAGGACCAGATTGAAGAGCCGGTCCTCGTTGGGGACTCGGTCCTGCGAAGCTCGCTCGTCGGGCACGTCAGCGATCATAGCGAGCGCACGGGGAGCCGGACCCGGGCGCACGCGCCCGTCGCCCGGACGCCGATCACTCGTCGCCGTAGATCCCGAGGATGTCGACGACGTACACGAGCGTCGCGTCCGCCGGGATCTCGCCCGAGCCGCTCGAGCCGTAGCCCTGGTCCGGCGGCACGACGACGACGACCTGCGACCCGACGGTCTTGCCGATGAGCGCATCGGAGAGGCCCGTGGGGATGTTCCCGCCCTCGCCGACGCTCCACACGGTGGGCGAGGTGCCCTCGTCCTTCCACGTGGTGTCGAACACGGTGTTGTCGTCCCAGAGGACGCCGGTGAAGTTGACGACGACGAGGTCGCCGTCTTCGACGGTCGCGCCGGAGCCCTGCTTGAGCGTCTCGACCTCGAGGTCCTCGAACGGGCCGGAGCTCGGGACGGTCACGCCGGGGCGCCCGTCACCGTCGAGCACGACGGCCGGGAAGCCGTCGCGCGAGAGCCGCACGGCGCCGTCGGCGCGATCGGGGTAGGCCTTGATGACGTCCATCACGAACACGAGGGTGTCGCCGGGGGCGATGCCCTGCGCGTCGTTGCCGCGGTCGGGGCCGTAGAACTCCTCGGCGGTCGTCGTCACCACGACGCGGCTGCCGTCGCGGGCGCAGCTGAGGCCCTCGACGAGCGGGGCCGGGGTCGTCGAGGCGCTCGGGGTGAGCACCTGGGTCTGCTCGTCGTCGAAACCGGCGGTCGCGATGACCTCGCCGGTCGTGCCGTTGGCCCAGTACAGGCCGAGCTCGAGGAACTGGCCGGGCGAGAGGTAGTCGCCCTCCCCCTCGATGACCTCTCGGCACTGGGTGTCCTGCGCGGTCAGCGGCGTCGGGAACTCCACATCGGGCGTCTCCCCGAACTCGCCGCTCACGTGGACCGCGTCGACCGTCGCACCGCTCGTCGCCTGCGGCTCGGCGGGGGCCGCGCAACCGGTCAGGGCGACGGCGATCAGCCCGCCGGTGGCGATGAGCGCGAAGTACTTGCGCACGGATCCTCGATTCCTACGACGACGCATCGGGCAGGCCGGCTGGGCCGACCAAGGTCACAGCCTACCGGCAGCGCACCGCGCCTCGATGCGCCGCCGATCGGCCACGGGTTCACTGCTCGGTCGAGGCATCCTCGACGTCCGCCGGAGCCGCATCCTCGTCGCCGAGCGCGCGGCGGGCGGCCGCCCCGGCGGCCCGCACGCGCTTGCGGAGGCTCTTCGCGCTGACCTCGCGTTCGCCGAGGGCCCCCGGAGTCCAGAGCTCCACATCCTCGTCGCTGAAATCGCTCTTCGACGCGCGGCGCTTGAGCTCGGGCAGCACGGCACCGGGCGCCAGACGACGGGCGGTGATGAGGAACGCCGTGTGGCCGACCATGCGGTGATCGGGGCGAACAGCGAGGCCCTCGACATGCCAGCCGCGCACGATCGTCTCGTCGGAGGACGGTTCAGTGAACGCGTCCGTCGCGCGGATCGCCTCGGCGACGCGGGAGAGCTGCGTGACCGTCGCGACGTAGCAGAGCAGCACGCCGCCCGGCTTCATCGCCGTCGCCACGACGTCGAGGCACTCCCACGGCGCGAGCATGTCGAGGATGACGCGGTCCACGGTCCCCTCGGGCGCCGCGGCCGGGAGGGCATCCTGGAGATCGCCGATGCCGATCGACCAGTTCTCGGGCTCGAAGCCGTTGAAGGAGATCACGTTGCCGCGGGCGACGTCGGCGAACTCCTCGCGGCGCTCGAAGGAGAGCAGCCTGCCCTGCCCGCCGAGGGCGCGCAGCAGCCACAGCGAGAGCGCGCCGGAGCCGACACCGGCCTCCACGACCGTCGCGCCGGGGAAGATGTCGGCCTTCGCCAGGATCTGGGCGGCGTCCTTCGGGTAGATGATCGCGGCGCCGCGCGGCATCGACATGACGAAGTCGCTCAGCAGCGGGCGAAGGGCGAGGTACGACTCCCCCACGTGGTTTGTGACGACCGAGCCGTCGGGCAGGCCGATGAGGTCGTCGTGCTTGATCGCGCCGCGGTGCGAGTGGAACTCGGCCCCCGGGGTGAGCGTGATGGTGTGCAGTTTGCCCTTGGGGCCGGTCAGCTGGACCTTGTCGCCGTCGGCGAACGGGCCGGATCGGTGGGCGCTCATGCGCGCTCCTTCTCTACGTTCTCTGCGGCGGCCGTGCCGGCCGCTCGCTCGCTCGCCAGGCGGATCAGGCCGTCGACGTCGATCTCGGTCAGGCTCGGCAGCAGCACGTCGGTCGGGGCGTCGTGCAGTGAGACGACGTTCGGCACGCCGATGACGATCGCGCCGGCGCGGTGCGCGCTCGTCACGCCGGTCACCGAGTCCTCGATCGCGATGCAGTCGGCGATGTCGACGCCGAGCTCGTCGGCCGCCTTCAGATACGCGGCCGGATGCGGCTTCGGCTCGGCGACCTCGTCACCGGTGACGAGGAGATCGAAGGCGTCGAAGCCCGCCGCGTCGACGACATCCTGCGCCATCGATCGGATCGACATGGTCACGAGGGCGGCGCGGATGCCCGCCTCGCGCGCAGCGCGGAGGAGCTCAAGCGCACCGGGGCGCCAGGGGGCGCCGTACTGCTCGATCTGCGTGCGCACCTCGGAGGTCAGCCGGTGGACGATCTCGTCGGCGGAAAGCTCGACCCCCTTCGCTTGGATGATCGCCGCGGAATCCCACAGGCCCTTGCCGACCATCTCGAGGGCGTCCTCATGAGTCCAAGTGCCGCCGTACGACTCGATGAGCTCGGTCTCGGCGCGGATCCAGTAGGGCTCCGTGTCGACGAGGGTGCCGTCCATGTCCCACAGGACGGCGGCGGGGAGGCGGCGCGGTGCGTGCGACTGCTGACCGGCGGTTTCAGGAGATTCGGCGGTGCTCACGATGCCTTTCGAAGTGTTCCGGGTGACGATCCGTGCGACTCTCCACCCGAGATCGGGGGTCGCGTGCATTGGAAGCAGTCCCGCTCACGGCCGCGCGTTGGGCGGCGAGTGGATGTCGGGCGAAGCCGCCGGTGCACCTCCGGGGTATGACGAACCACACTATCGCGACCAGGATCACGACCTCGTCGGAACCGGCCGGCACGGCGCAAGCGGCTGGTCGGGGCCGCGAACAGTTCGATCGTCCTCCCGCACGCGGTGAGTCGGCATCCCGTCACGGTGCGCCAGGATCGGGGGCCGCGCTGCGGCGGTCGTACTCCGGCTGCGGGTCATCCGAGCTCGAAGTCTGCACTGCGACCCGGCCGCCGGTCGGCGAGAGCCGCGAGGGCGAGCGCTGCGGCGACCGCTGCCGCCGTCGCGGCCGGTGGCAGCAGTGAGATCACGGGGACGAGCGCCAGGAGAAACGCCGCCGCGGAGATGCGGATGCGGATGGCGCCGGCGGATGCGCGTGCGGCCACGGCGGCGCCGGCCAGCAGGAAGAGCGCCGGGCCCAGGGCGAGTGCCGCCGCGGCGAACCATCCCGTGCGGCCCTCGCCTGCGCCGACCAGTTCGACGAGGCGCTCGCCGCCGACGGCCGTGGCGAGTATGCCGACGATCAGTGGGAAGTGCCCGTAGGCGTACGCGTCCCGACCGAGGTGGGAGCGCGCCGGACCGCCGAGCCGCGCGAGGCGGGCGCGCAGGGCATCGGCGAACGACGCGAAGTACCACCGCCACAGGGCGAGCGAGATGAGGAGGCTCAGCGCCACGACGAGCACGACCGGCGCGCTCAGCTCGCCGACTGCGCTCGTGCCGATCGCCAGGAGCGTCTCCCCCAGTGCGAGGAGGACGATGAGGCCGTGGCGCTCGGCGAAATGGCCGGCTGCGGCGAGATGCTCACCGCCCAGCGCCGAGGTCGCGTAGGCGGCGATCACATCGGCGGCGAAGGCCGCGAGCCACAACCAGGTCTGCGCGTCGCCGCCGACGACCGCACCCACGACCAGCAACGTCCCGGTCGGCATCACCGAGGCGACGAGCGAGATGACGAGCTGCCGGCGAAGCGGGCTGTCGCCGGCAGCGACGAGGAAGCACGCCGCGTGCACGATCTTCACGGCCGTGTACCCGACCGCGATCGCCAGCGCCGCGCCCCGGCTCGACGACGACTGCTCGAACGCCTGCGAGATCGTGAGCGCGATGACGAGGACGAGGACCATCGCGACGATCAATCCGATACGGATGACGCCGCGATCGGCTCGCGCCTCGTTGCAGAGCCACACGAACGACTCCCACGTCCACCAGAGCAGGCCGAGGACGGTGACCGCATGGATCAGGCCGATCGCATCCGGCTGCTCGACGACGAGGTGCGTCACCTGCGTGAATGCGAAGACGAAGAGCAGATCGAAGAACAGTTCGAGGGTCGTGACCCGGTGCTCGCCGCGGGCGCGCACGACGAGGGGCGATCCGCCGCGGTCGACGGCCGCGACGACCTGCCGGAGCAGCGACCGGTGCTCGGTGCTCCGGTGCGAGGACGTGCTTCCCACCACTCGAGGATGACCGCAGGCCCGGACCCGATGCGCCCGTCGGCCTTACGGGCATCCCACTGGGCAGGGCGCACGGGGGTCGCGGCGGCTCAGGCGTAGAACGCGCGCTCGAAGTCGTAGTAGAGCCGGAGTGCCGCGGGGTCGGCGAACGGGAGGATCTGCGTCATGAAGACTCCGGCGATGCCGCTCGTCCGATCGATCCAGAAGTAGGTGTTGGCCAAGCCCGCCCACATCAGTCCGCCCGCGGGGCGGCCGGTCGGCGCAGGCTGCTCGTTGATCTGGAAGCTCAGCCCCCATGTCTTGTCGACCCCGGGGAAGAACTCGGCGTCGAGCGAGTACCCCGGGTTGGCCGACCTCATGGCCCGCACCCGTGTCCGCCCGATCGCATTCCTCGACATCGCGTGCACGGTCTCCGGAGCGAGCACCTGAGCGCCCGCCGCGCGTCCGCCGTCGAGGATCATGCGAACGAAGCCGAGGTAGTCCCGGGCGGTGCTGTACAGGCCGCCCCCGCCCATCTCGAACTCCGGATCCTGGGGGATCTCGAACTCGAGCTGCGGAGCGAGGACGTCGGCGGCCTCCCGCTGATGCACGGCGGCGAGGCGGGACCGCATGTCCGAGGTCAGCCTGAATGCCGTGCTGCCCATGCCGATGGGCCCGAACACGTGCTCCTCGAGGTAGTGACCGAGGCACTGTCCGCTGGCGGCCTCGATCATCTTGCCCGCCCAGTCGATGCCGATTCCGTAGCGCCACTCGTCGCCGGGATCGAACAGGAGCGGCGTGGCGAGTGCGGCATCCAGGCCCGAGATGAGGGGCGGCACGTCCCGCGCGACACGAAAGCGCGTGATGTCCGCGGCCCAGATCTCGTCGGCGAAGCCCGCCGTGTGCGTCAGCAGATGGCGGAGCGTGACGGGCCTCCGGGGCGGCCGCGTTCGCGGCATCCCCTCGTCGTCGAACCCTTCCAGCACCTGCACGGCCCCAAGGTCGGGCACCATGACGGATGCCGCTTCGTCGAGGTGCAGCCGGCCTCGCTCGACGAGCTGCATCGCCGCGACCGCGGTGATCGCCTTGGTCATGGAGGCGAGCCACACCACCGAGTCGGGCGTCATCGCCTCGGGGCGACCCAGCACGCGGCTACCGAAGGCTCCCTCGTAGATCGTCCCGCTCCGATCGGTCACGGCCGCGGCGACGCCGGGCACCAGCCCGTCGCGTACGGCGTTGCTGAGGGCCGCGTCGATTCCGTCCGCCCGTGCTGCGGCATCCATGCTGGTTCCATCCCCTCTGCGCGGAGGCCAGACTCCCACGGCTCGGGCAGCCGGTGAACCCCCGACCCGGATCGCGCGGTCGCGGGAACGCGGATCGACGCATCGGCGGAGCGGGCCGTGAGCCCGCACGTCAGATCGCGCCGGCCGGACGTCGCGGGTCGAGGCGCAAGGTCGCGGCGCGTGCGCCGGGCCCGAAGGAGGCGAGCCCCCCGTACTTGCGCCGGTAGGCGTCGTCGATCGCCGGCAACGCCGACGGTGCCGCATCGCTCAGCAGCACGTCGAACGACACGTCGCCGAGCCGGACCCTCCCGGAGCCGTGCCGCTTCGAGGCCCGATACCACTGCGAAGCGATTCCGCGCTGGGCGCGGACGTAGACCTCGCCGCCCGAGACCACCATCCCGATCTCCACCTCGGGGGCGTCCGGACCGCTCGCGCCCGCGGTGAGATGCAGCGAGAACGCCGCCTGGAATGCGCCGAGCTCGGGTCCGGTCCACCGTGTCCGTCCCGACGATCCTCCGCCGACGTCGCTCATGTCCGCACTCCTCCGCTTTCTCCGGTCTCGGCCGCGCGCCGTCGATTCGTCGTTCGCGCCGACCTCATGGCCGTACCGGCCTCCATGCTCCGTCCGAGGGCCGGCCGGCCGCGCCCGTGGTCGACGCGGGCCGATCCCGGGGCGCCCCCGGGGGCTCGCGCACCCGCCGCGGTCATCGGCCGACGGCCACGACGACCAGGGAGTCGACCAGTGGGTTGCCCTGGTGACTGCGTGCGTTCGGGACGGCAGGCTCGAACGAGCCGCCCGGGACGCCGTGGCGGGCCCCCATGGAAAGGAACCACCCGATGATGACCACCCCCACGTTCTCGTCGGCGGAACACGGATGACCGAAGCGCTGCCGCCCCTCGACCGGCTGCTCGTGCTCGAAGAACTGCGTCGCCTGCAAGCGCGGCTCTGCGACGCGGCCGTCGCCCGCGAGTGGACCGAGGTGGACGCCCTGTTCAGCGCCGACGGCCGCTTCCGGGCGTACGAGATCGGAGGCGAACTGGCCTGCTTCACGTCGAGCCCCGGCATCGGCGCGGCTCTCGAGCATGCGGTCGGCGCTGGGCGGGTCGTCCTGAGCTCGAGCGACGAGGAACTCGACGCGCTCGCCGAGGATCGCGCCGACGGAACCTGGACGATCGACGACTCCTGGTACGCGGACGACGGCGATCGGGCGGTGCACGGCGCCGGGTCGCTCGCGCTCGGGTATCGACGCGAGGACGGACAGTGGAGGATCGCGACCGCCGAGTACACCAGGACCGCACGTGAACCGGCTTGAGGCGCTCCCCGCGCCGCTGCGGCGCCCGATACACTCCCTACCCATGGTGCCCAGGGAGCACGGGCCCGGTCTGATCGGGCGCCGCCGCGAGCAGGAGCGGCTCGATCGGCTCATCGCGAGCGTCCGCGGCGGCGAGAGCCGCGCGCTGGTGATCCGCGCCGAAGCCGGGCTCGGGAAGACGCTGCTGCTGGATCACCTCGCCGCGCAGGCCCGGGGCTGCCGCGTGCTGCGGGTCGTCGGCGTCGAGTCCGAAATGGAACTCGCCCACGCGGGCCTGCAGCAGCTCTGCGCGCCGATCGTCGACGGCATCGACGCGCTGCCCGAACCGCAGTCGCTCGCCCTCGGCGTCGCGCTCGGCCTGCGCACCGGGCCGGCGCCCGACCGCTTCCTGCTGGGCCTGGCCGTGCTCGGACTGCTCAGCCATGCCGCCGAGGCGCAGCCGCTGCTCTGCCTCGTCGACGACGCCCAGTGGCTCGATCAGGCCTCCTCCCAAGTACTGACGTTCGCCGCCCGACGCCTCGTCGCCGAGTCCGTCGGACTCGTCTTCGCGGTGCGCGAGCCGGTCGACGAACGCTTCGCCGCGATCGAGGACCTGGTCGTCCGACCGCTCGATGACGACGCCGCACGGACGCTGCTCGGCTCGGTCCTCAGCGGGCCGATCGACCCCGCGGTGCGCGATCGGATCATCGCCGAAGCGCACGGGAACCCGCTCGCCCTCGTCGAACTGCATCGCGGCGTCGGCGAGTTCGGACCGCCGGCGATCGGGCGGACCGGGATGGGCGCGAAGCTCGAGGACGCATTCCGTCGCCGCATCGAACGGCTCTCGCCGGAGACGCGGCGCATGCTGCTCATCGCGGCGCTCGAACCGGTCGGGGACCCCGCGCTCGTCCTCGCGGCAGGCGCCGAGTTCGACCTGGACGACTCGGCCATCGTGCCCGCCATCGAAGCCGAGCTCCTCGAACTCGGCGGTCGATTGCGCTTCCGGCACCCGATGGCCCGATCCGCCGTGCTCGCCGCCGAATCGGCCGCGGATCGGCGAGCAGCGCACCGGGCGATCGCCGAGGCCACCGACCCCGATCGCGACCCCGACCGGCGCGCCTGGCACCTGGCCGAAAGCACGATCGGGTTCGACGAGGAGATCGCCGCCGAGCTCGTGCACTCGGCCGACCGCGCCCGCCTCCGCGGTGGGATGGTCGCGGCCGCGAGGTTCCACGCGAGGGGCGCCGAACTGACCCCCGACCGACGCCTCCGCTCCCGACGCACCCTCATGGCCGCGGAGGACACACTCCGTGCGGGCGCCGCGAACGAGGCGCTCCGACTGCTCGACCGCATCGAGCCGGGTCTGCTCGACGCGCATCAACGCGCTCGCGCCGAGCTGGTCCGCGGGCATGCGCAGTTCTACACCCGCGGGACCGACAGCGTCGGCATCCTCCTCGAAGCCGCGCGAAGCCTGGAGTCGTATGACGGCCACGCCGCGGTCGCGACGTACTCGGACGCGCTCATCCGCGCCCTGCTCGCCGGTTCGACCGATCGCGACGCCGGCATCGAACAGGTCGCGGCGGGCATTCTCGCAGCGGACCCGAGCGACCTCGATGCCCGCTCGGGCGCCGCGTTCGAGGCGCTTCGCGGTCTCGCCATCCTCATCCGCGACGGATACGCGGCCGCCGCCCCGACGTTGCGCGCGGCGCTCGCAGCCCTCCGGTCGCCGGCCGCGGTCGCCGGGAGCGGGCGCCGAACCGACCCGCGTCGTGGACTCGGCGCCGACGTGAGCGAGGGCATCCGGGCGATGAGCTGGATGCCGCTGACCTGCCTGGTCGCGCGAGTCCTGCTCGATGACGCCGTGCTCGAGGAGTGCTCGCGCGAGTTCGTCGACGCCTGCCTGGCCGACGGGGTGCTCTCGAGGCTCGCGATGGCGACGGCCGAGTACTATCCGGTCCTGCTCATGAGCGGCCGGATCGCCGAAGCCGAAGGGCTGCACGAACGCGTCCGCGACGTCATGTCGGCGACGGATGTGCCGGCCCACCCGGACCGCGGCGGCTGGTTCGCCGCCTACCGCGGCGACGACGAGGCCGCGCGTCGCTCGTCGGAGGCGGTGCACGCCCGAGTCGCCGCGCGGCGGGAGCGCCAGTGGTTGCTTGCGGACGCCGTGGTGGCGGGTGTCCTGCACAACTCGCAAGCGCGCTATGCCGAGGCGTTGGCGGCGACGACCACGGTGGACGGGCATCCGTTCGACCTCGGCATGGCCGGTTGGGTGCTGCCGGAGCAGGTCGAGGCCGCCGTTCGGTCGGGCGACCCCGAACTGGGCAGAGCCGCAGCCGAGCGCCTCGACGAGATCGCGGCCGCGTCCGGCACCGACCTGGCGGTCGGTCTTGCGGCGCGGTCGGCGGCGCTGCTGGCCGATGACGCGGACGCCGAGGCCCTCTACCTGGCCGCGATCGACGCCCTCGCACGCACCCGCATCGGCACCGCACAAGCCCGCGCCCACCTGCTCTACGGCGAATGGCTGCGCCGGCAGAACCGTCGCGTCGAAGCCCGCGAGAGCCTCCGCCTGGCCCACGAACGATTCGTCGCCGACGGCGCCCACGCCTTCGCCGAACGCGCCGCCCGCGAACTGTCCGCCACCGGCGAGATCGTGCACCGCTCCGCCGTCGGCCCCGTCGACGAACTCACCGCCCAGGAACGCCAGATCGCCCGCCTGGCCGCCGGCGGCGCCACCAACCCCGAGATCGGCGCCCAACTCTTCCTCAGCCCCCGCACCGTCGAATGGCACCTGCGCAAAGTGTTCGGCAAACTCGCCGTCACCTCCCGCCGCCAACTCGCCGCAGCCCTGCGCGACCCCGCCGCCGCAACCGGCTGAACACCCCCGGGGAGCGACCAGGGAGCACGATTCGGGGAATCGAGTCGTTCGTCCCTGGTGCGCGCACCCGGTGCGGGAGTTGACTTCCGGAGAACACGCACGGACGCCCGACTGCGCCCGGACCGGAAGGGATCCCCGACCATGCACCCCACCCCCGAGTCGCCTTGGACGCAGCGCGCGACGGAACCCCCGGTGTCTCTGAGCGGCGCGAGCACGCCGACCGTGCGGGCGCTGCCGCCGCGCCCCTCGAACTCGACGAGCTCGACGCCGGGCGAGCGCCGACCCGGTCTGATCGGCCGTCGGCGCGAGCGGGACCGACTCGATCGGGTGGTCGCGAGCGTCCGAGGCGGTGAGAGCCGTGCCCTCGTGGTGCGCGCTGCAGCGGGACTCGGCAAGACGATGCTGCTCGATCAGCTCGCGGAACGGGCATCCGGCTGCCGCGTGCTGCGGGTCGTCGGCGTCGAATCCGAGATGGAGCTCGCCCTCGCGGGCCTGCAGCAGCTCTGCGGCCCGATCATCGACGGCATCGACGCGCTGCCCGAGCCGCAGTCGCTCGCCCTCGGCGTCGCCCTGGGCCTGCGCGCCGGGCCGGCCGCGGATCGCTTCGTGCTGGGCCTGGCCGTGCTCGGGCTGCTGAGCAACGCGGCTGAGGCCCAGCCGCTGATCTGCCTGATCGACGACGCCCAGTGGCTCGACCAGGCGTCCTCCCAAGTGCTGGCGTTCGTCGCGCGCCGCCTCCACGCCGAGTCCGTCGCGGTCGTCTTCGCCATGCGCGAGCCGGTCGACGAGCGTTTCGCCGCGATCGAGGAACTCGTCGTCCGGCCCCTCGACGACGTCGACGCGCGGACCCTGCTGGATGCCTCGGCGCGGGGGCCGCTCGACCGCGCGGTGCGGGAACGGATCGTCGCCGAAGCTCGCGGGAACCCGTTGGCGCTCGTCGAACTGCACCGGGGCGCCGGGGAGTTCGAGCCGTCGGCGTCGGGCCGGGCCGGGATCGGCACGCAGCTCGAGGAGGCCTTCCTCGGCCGCATCCGGCGGCTGCCGGCCGCCACCCGCCGCATCCTGCTCCTCGCCGCACTCGAACCGGTCGGCGACCCCGGGCTCGTGCTCGAGGCGGCCTCCTCGTTCGACCTCGATGCCGCCGCGCTCGCCCCGGCGATCGAGGACGACCTGATCGAGTTCGCCGGTCTGCTGCGGTTCCGCCACCCGCTCGTGCGGTCCACGGTCGTCGCCGCGGAGTCCGCCTCGGATCGCCGGGCGGCGCATCGCGCGCTCGCGGATGCCACCGATCCCGAATCGGACCCCGACCGGCGGGCGTGGCACCTCGCGGAGAGCACCCTCGGGTACGACGAGGAGGTGGCGGCCGAACTCGTCCGCTCGGCGGACCGCGCCCGGGTGCGGGGCGGCATGCTCGCGGCCGCGAGCTTCCACGCCCGCGGTGCCGAGCTGACGCCGGATCGTCGGATGCGCTCGCGCCGAACGCTCATGGCGGCGGAGGACACGCTCCGGTCCGGGGCGGTGCAGGACGCGCTGCGGCTGATCGAGGGAGTGGAGCCGGAGCTGCTCGACGACCATCAGCGCGCGCGTGCCGACCTGGTCCGCGGGCACAGTCGGTTCTACGTCTCCCCCGGCCGGGACGGCGCCCGCGTGCTGCTCGAGGCCGCCCGACGTCTCGAGCCCTTCGATGGCGACGCCGCCGTGGCGACGTATGCGAACGCGGTCATCGCGGCGGTCCTCGCCGGTTCGCTCGCGGGCGAAGTCGGCATCCGGGAGACTGCCGCCGCGATCATCGCCGCCTCCCCGGCGCGGCCGATGAGCGTCGGTTCGGCGGCGGCGTTCGACGCGCTGCACGGGATCGCGACGGTCGTCCTCCACGGGTACGGAGCAGCCGCACCCTCCCTGCGGGCGGCGCTGGCGACCCTGCGCTCCCTCGTCGATGTCGCCCCGACCGCACCGGAGCGCACGAGCGACGTCCGCGGGTACGGCGCCGATCTCAGCGAGGACGTCTGGGAGATGCGCTGGCAGCCCCTCATCTGCCTGCTCGCCCGCATCCTGCTCGACGACGACGCGTATGTCGATGCGTCGCGGCGGTTCGTCGATTCCTCCCGCCGCAACGGTGCGCTCTCGACGCTCGCCATGGCGATGTCGGAGCACTACCCCGCCTTGCTCATGAGCGGTCGGATCGCCGAGGCCGAGGAGCTCTACGACGCGGTCCGCGAGATCATGGCGGCCAGCGACGTGCCGGAGGGACCGGACCGGGCCGGATGGTTCGCCGCGTACCGCGGCGACGATGCGGCCAAACAGGAGTCGGCCGCCGCGGTCGCGCATCGCGTCGCGGAGCGCGGCGAAGCCCAGTGGCGGCTCTCGGACCGCATGCAGGACGGCATCCTGCACAACTCGCAGGCGCGCTATGCCGAGGCGTTGGCAGCGACGGCGTCGGCCGACGGGCATCCGTTCGATCTCGGGTTGGCCGGTTGGGTGCTGCCGGAGCAGGTCGAGGCGGCCGCACGGTCGGGCGAACCCGACTCGGGGCGAGCGGCGCTGCGCCGCCTCCAGGAGATCGCCGAGGCGACCGGTACCGACTGGGCGGTCGGTCTTGCGGCGCGGTCGGCGGCGCTGCTGGCCGATGACGCGGACGCCGAGGCCCTCTACCTGGCCGCGATCGACGCCCTCGCACGCACCCGCATCGGCACCGCACAAGCCCGCGCCCACCTGCTCTACGGCGAATGGCTGCGCCGGCAGAACCGTCGCGTCGAAGCCCGCGAGAGCCTCCGCCTGGCCCACGAACGATTCGTCGCCGACGGCGCCCACGCCTTCGCCGAACGCGCCGCCCGCGAACTGTCCGCCACCGGCGAGATCGTGCACCGCTCCGCCGTCGGCCCCGTCGACGAACTCACCGCCCAGGAACGCCAGATCGCCCGCCTGGCCGCCGGCGGCGCCACCAACCCCGAGATCGGCGCCCAACTCTTCCTCAGCCCCCGCACCGTCGAATGGCACCTGCGCAAAGTGTTCGGCAAACTCGCCGTCACCTCCCGCCGCCAACTCGCCGCAGCCCTGCGCGACCCCGCCGCCGCAACCGGCTGAACACCCCCCCGGGGAGCGACCAGGGAGTGCCAGTCGACTGGTCGCGTCGTCCGGCCCTTCCCCATCGCCCCCGCGCCGCGTTGACTGTCAGGCATCGAACGGTTCTCGATCGAGGCCGACCACGGAGAGAGGACACCGACGATGACCGATGCGCCCCATCACGAGACGCCCACGTTCGGCAACCCCGACCTGCCGCCGGAAGGCGAGGTGAACACGGCTGGAGATCCGCAGAGCCTGAGGATGCCGGGTCCGCAGAATCCGGTGATCGAGTCCCAGTTCCCGAACCAGATCGACGCCCCGGCCACGGACGTCGGCACGCAGGCGTTCTTCTGGTCCTCGTTCAACATCTCCCCGAGGCGGGTGCAGCGCGGCGGCTGGGCCCGAGAGCTCACTCAGCACGACTTCGCGATCTCCGACGAGATCGCCGGCGTGAACATGTACCTGGAGGCCGGCGGCATCCGCGAACTCCACTGGCATCAGACCGCCGAGTGGGCCATCATGACCCGCGGTCGGTGCCGGGTCACCACCCTGGGGCGCACCGGTCTGCCGAGCGTGGAGGACGTCGAAGAGGGCGACCTGTGGTTCTTCCCCGCCGGCACCCCGCACTCGCTGCAGGGCCTCGGCCCCGACGGAGCCGAGTTCGTGCTCGCCTTCGACGACGGCGACCAGTCCGAATCCAACACCCTCCTGCTCTCGGAGTGGTTCGCCCACACTCCGCCGGACGTGCTCGCGAAGAACTTCGGCGTCGCCCAGGAAGCCTTCCAGGACATCCCCTTGCACGGCCTCTGGATCTTCCCCGGCGACGAGCCCGGCCCGCTCGAGGACGATCAGGCCGCCGCCGGCGTCGAGTGGGGCTCCGAAGCCGTGATCTTCCGGATGTCCCGGACGGCTCCTCGCTTCGAGAACAGCGGCGGCAGCATCCGCATCGCCGATTCCTCGAACTTCGCCTCCACCACGGTGGCCGCCGCGCTCACGGTCGTCAATCCCGGCTCGATGCGCGAACTGCACTGGCATCCCAACGCCGACGAGTGGCAGTACTACCTGCAGGGGCAGGGGCGGATGACCGTGTTCAACACGGGTCCGCACGCGAACACCACCGACTTCCGGGCCGGCGACGTCGGTGTGGTGCGGCGCAATCTCGGGCACTACGTCGAGAACACCGGTGACGAACCGCTCGTCTACCTCGAGACGTTCCGGTCGAGCCGCTACGAGGAGGTCTCGCTCGCGAATTGGCTCGCCCACGTCCCGCCGGCGCTCGCCGCCGCGCATCTGAACATTCCGCCGGAGGTGCTCGCGACGTTCCCGCGGACGACTCAGGGGATCACGCCGCTGCGCGGTCAGTGACGCCGGAGGTCCGATTCGGAGGGCTGCTCCCGATATCGGACGAAAAGCGGCGGGAAACCGACATTTGTTGCTGATCATGTCCCGCTGTGCGTGGTCGGCGGCGTGCCCGGTGATCCAATACAGGCATGCGTTTTCCGAGGTTCCCCCGAACGGAAACCGCCCTCGCAGCCGAGCTCCGCCCGTGAGCGCCGTTCGGGTCTCAGGGCCGGGTCGAGCCACGCTCTTCGGACGAGCCGCCGAAGTCGCCCGCCTCGACGAGTTCGTCGACCGAGTGGTGCGCGGCGGCGGCGGCACGATGGTGGTGCGCGGGCCGGCCGGCGTCGGCAAGTCGCGGCTCCTCGGCGAGGCGGCGGATGCCGCGCGCTCCCGCGACTCCTCGGTGATCTCGGCCTCGGGAGTCGAGTTCGAAGCCGAGATCGGCTTCGCGGTGCTGCAGATCATCGTCGCCCCGCACCTCGAGCACCGGTCCGAGCTGCCGGCCGGCCATGCCGAAGCGCTCGGCGTCGCCCTCGGACTGCACGACGGCCCGACCCCTCGACCGCTCGTGCTCGGTTCGGCCGTCCACTCGCTGCTCACGCTCGCCGCCGCGCGGCGCCCGATCCTCATCGTCGTCGACGACCTGCCCTGGGTCGACCCCGCCAGCGCCGGCATCCTCGCGTTCCTGTCGCGGCGGTTGGACGGGACGCGCATCGGCATCCTCATCGCGCACCGCTCCGAAGACGGACCGGGCGTCGAGCTCCCCGACGCCGAGGTGCTCGACGTCGGGCCACTCGACGAGCATCCTGCCCGGCAATTGCTCGCCGCTCGCCGCCCCGACCTACCCGCGCATCTGCGCGCACGGATCCTCGACGACGCCAGCGGCAATCCGCTCGCCCTCGTCGAGCTCTCGCGCGGGGCATCCGACGAACACCGCCGCTGGCCGGCCGTGCTCCCCCGCACCCGCACCCTCCCCCAGCGCCTGCTCGCCCTCTTCGCCGATCGCATCGACGCGCTGCCCGCGGATGCCCGCCGCGCCCTCCTCACCGCGGCACTCGACGCCCGGACCGGCCTCCGGGAGCTGCGATCGATCGGCATCACGGCCGACGACCTCGAGGCCGCGCAGCGCGTGGGCCTCGTCACCATCGACACGGTCCGGATGAGCGTCGTCTTCACGCATCCCCTCATGCGCGCCGCCGTGGTCGAGCGCGCGGAGCCCGCCGACCGGCGCGCGGCCCACGGCGACCTCGCGCGGGCGCTCGCCGCATACCCCGACCGCCAGGCCTGGCATCTCGCGGACGCCGCCACGGGGCCGGATGACCGCATCGCGGACGAACTCGCCGCACTGGCGCATCGGCTGCTCCGACGCGGCGACGCCAGCAGCTCGGTGCGCGCGCTCATCCGCGCCGCCCACCTCAGCGAGTCCCGGGCCGTCGAGAGCAGTCGCCTCGCCGAGGCCGCCTACCTCGGCGCGCACGTCACCGGCGAGATCGGCCAGGCCACGCAGCTGCTCACGCGCGCCGAGGAGGCGAGCCCGGAATCGGCG
This sequence comes from Agromyces seonyuensis, assembly GCF_009789225.1. GTDB lineage: Bacteria > Actinomycetota > Actinomycetes > Actinomycetales > Microbacteriaceae > Agromyces > Agromyces seonyuensis. Next base: position 40,359 of record NZ_WSTA01000013.1, read on the forward strand.
ACGTCGCTGCTCGCCGCAACCGCCGGCGCACTCACCGGCATCAACGCCGACGGCGACGTGGACTCCCTCCACCGCCTGCTGGTCGCCGCGATCGAGCACGGCGACCACGACTGGAGTTCGGGCAACGACCAACTCGTCGAAGCGATCAGCGCCCTCGTGCTGCTGTGCTGGTGGTCGGGCCGCCCCGAGTTCTGGGAGCCGCTGCACCGCGCACTCGAGCGCTTCGGCGACGACCTGCCCGAACTGCTCGACGTGCAGAGCAAGGCGTTTCCCGACACCGTCCGCACGGGCGCCGCCGTGCGGGACCGGCTCGCCGCACTGATCGACACCCAGCAGTCGGTCTACGAGCCGCAGAAGATGATCCGGTTGCAGACCTCGGCGGTCTACCTCGACCTGCTCGGCGGCTGCCGAGCTGCCGCCTGGCGCATCGTCGAGGACGGGCGTGCCGGGGGCGCGGTCCGTTCGAGCATCGGCGGCTACATGCACCTCTGCCTCGACGACTTCGTGACCGGGCGCTGGGAGGAGGCGCGAGCCCTCGCCGACGAAGGACTCGCCGTCAGCCGGGACCGCGGCTACGACTACATCGCCTGGTACTTCGTGTTCAACCAGGCGCTCATCGAGTCGGTCCGGGGCGAACCGGCCGAGGCCTTCCGGCTCGCCGACGAGGTCACCGCGATCACCGCGGCGCGGAACGCACTCGGCGGCGAACGGTTCGGGCATCAGGCCCGCACCCTCGCGGCGATCGCGCAGGGCGACTGGGAGGCCGCGTTCCGGCACGCCTCCGCGCTCAGCCCCGCCGGCGAGTTCCGCGCCTACACGCCGCATGCGATGTGGGTGGCCTTCGACCTCGTCGAAGCCGCGCTCCGCACGGGGCGCCGGGCCGAGGCCGAGGCGCATGTTCGGGCCATGGACGACGTCGGACTCGAGCACGTGTCGCCGCGCATGGCGCTCATCGCACACGGCGCCCGCTCGCTCGTCGCCGAGCCCGAGGAGGCGGCCGCGGCGTTCGAGCGGGCCGTCTCGGTGCCGAGCGCGGAGCGGTGGATCTTCGACCTCGCCAAAGTGCGCCTCGCGTACGGCGACCGACTTCGCCGCGGCGGCGAGAGCCGAGCCGCCAGGCCCCAGCTCCACCTCGCGCACGACGCCTTCGAACGACTGGGCGCACGTGCCTGGACGGAGCGCGCGAACGAGTCGCTCCGGGCCGCGTACGACCCGGAGGTGCGCGGGACCGCGACCGGCGAGGCGCTGACCGCCCAGGAGCGCGCGGTGGTCGAACTCGCGGCCCAGGGCCTCAGCAACCACGACATCTCGGTGCGCCTCTTCCTCTCGCCCCGTACGGTCGGCGGCCACCTCTACCGCGCGTTCCCGAAGCTCGGTGTGACGAGCCGGGCCGGCCTGCGAGACGTGCTGGACCGGCTCGACCAGTGACCCCGTGACACGCCCGGGGGCCCGGCGAGGTCGCCCCGGGGCCCCGGCGGATGGTCCCGGGGTTCCGGCCGGCCGACGGATCGAGTCATCCGACCGAGGCGGCGGCCGGCGGGCCTGCGGTGTACTTGCCGTACCGAACGGAGGAACCCATGAACTCGATTGCAGCCTCGCCCCGCCGCTCCTGCGGCGCCGGCGCCGCGTCGACGTCGGGTCCCGCCGTGTTCGGACTCCGCCGCTCGGTCCTTCGGGACCGCGGGGCCGTTCGGGGGAACGGCTCCGCGTCGAGGTGCGCGGTGGCCGGCGGTGCGCGTCGCAGTTCGGGTGCTCGACGTCGCGCCGACCGGCCGTGCGCGGGAGGAAGCCCGGGCCGATCGGCCCGCTGATCCCGCGCCGACGAGGCCCTCGCAGTTTCGGGTACTGCGAGGGCCTCGTCCCATCCCATGCGCGGTGCGGCGCCGCCCGGAGTGGCGCTCGAGCCCCACGGCGTCGGGGGCGCGCGACGCGGCGACGCCCGCGGCGATGCTCAGGGCGTCGGTGCGCCCTGGCTCGGATCGATGCCGGGGCCGTGCGCGGCGGCGGGGACGGCGATGCCGGCCGCGAGGAGCGCGGCGACGACGAGCGGAAGCTCCGCCGCGATCGTGCCGAGGGCGAACCCGGCGGCCGCCCCGCCGGCGAAGGCCAGGATGACGCCGCCGTACACGAGGCCGGGCCGAAGGTGCTCTTCGCCGTCGTCGTACCGCCGCACGGCCAGCGCGCGGGCGAAGTAGGAGAACGCCGCCTGCAGGACGAAGGTGACGGCGACGTTGCCGTAGAGCATCCCGCGATCGCGGTGGAAGGCGTTGCCTTGCGCACCGGCCAGGAATCCGAGGCCGCAGGCGATCCAGATCGGCTCGACGGCGTGCAGTGCGGCGAGCACCGCGAGTGCCGAGAGCGACACGGCTTCGACGCCGAGGACGACGCGCGAGTAGTTGCGGCCGCGGCGCTCCAGGAGCGCCACGGCGAGCGCGCAGAGGAACGCACCGGCGGCGAACGCGACGATCGACATGATCGCCGCGGCGAACTGCGGCCATTGTCCGGCTGCGAGACGGTAGCCCGCGGTGACGATGTTGCCCGACTGCACGGTCGCGAACGACTGCACCTGGGTCAGGCTCCACGCGTCCAACAAGCCGGAGAGCACCGCGAGCAGCGCGGCGGTCGTCGGCCGCTCCATGAGGGGGAATCGGGGCGCGGCGCCCGATGTCCGCGGCCTCGGTCGTTCACTGGTCCGGTTCGTCATCGTGGTATCCCTTCGTCGGTTCGTACGCCTGCGGGCACTGTCCGCCCGCCGAGACGGGAGGAGCGCCGTCGGGCACCCGCATCCACGAGGCCCACGGCCACGAGACCGAAGGTGAGGGTGTACCCGGCGACGACGAGCTGCAGTTCGGTCGGTCCGGCGCCGAGCGCCGTCTCGATCGACGGCAGGGCGACGTTGACCTTCGAGAGGTCGAGGATGGTGAGCGTCGTCACCGCCACCGCCACCCAGTAGGCCTGCCGGCGCCGGCGCCCGGTCAGCGGCACGTCCGCTCTCGCGGGCGGCCCGCCGGCCGCGGTCCCAGCTCGTTCGGCGCTCATCCGCTGCCCTCCGTTCGCCGAGGCCGGACCGCTACTCGGGCAGTTCCTGGCCGGCTGCCGCGCGCACGAGGTACTCGGCGTACCAGTCGGGCCAGTCGGGGTCCTCGTGCCCGATGCGGGTTTCGTGCTCGCCATGGGCGGCAGCGGCCGCGCGCAGGGCGGCCGCGAGCTCCGCGACCGAGTCGTAGCGCGTCTGCACGATGCGGCCGGGATGGCGGGTCGTGACCTCCTGCACGAGCCATTCGTTCCCGTCCGGATCGGCGAACGCGACCCAGGAGCCGTACGACGGGCGACCGGTGCCGGGGCCGGGCACTCTGGCGGCGCCGGCGGCGTGGTGGAAGATGCCGGTCTCGTCGTGGAAGACCTCGCTCACCGCGGCGCCGCCTTCGAGCAGTGCCGCGCGAGCGGCCCCGATGTCGGAGGCGACGAGCTGGAGGCCTCGGCTGCTGCCGGGGGCGGCCTCCGTCACCCCGTCGCCGAAGATGATCGAGGCGGGCGAACCGGGCGGGGTGAACTCGACGACGCGGAAGCCGTCCGCGACGTGGAGGTCGGTGTCGAGGGTCCAGCCGAGCCCGGCGTAGAACGCCTTCGCGCGTTCGACGTCGGAGACCGGGATGACGACGACTTCGAGCTTCAGCGCGGGCGCCTCGTCTCGGGTCGCCGCATCGGCGGCAGCGGTGCGCATCGTGGTGTCGACCATGGGAGTGCTCCTTTCGAATCAGGCTTCGAGGATGCGCCGACCGCCGGTCCGGGCGCGCCCGTCGGATACACGTGCCCGACCCCGTGCGACCACCCCCGTCCACGTGCACCGACCTGCGTCCACGCGCGACGACCCCCGTTCACGTGCGCGTGCTCGGGAGCCCGTCGTCGGACCCGGGTGTCCCACGGGTGCCCCCGCGCGCCGGCGAGCGCGAACCTGACGGGGTACCCAGTCGATCGGAGGCCCACCATGTCGTTCACCGTCGCCCATCTCATCGCCGACACGCTCGCCGCCTGCGGTGTCGAGCGCGTCTACGGCCTGCCCGGCGATTCGCTCAACGGCTTCACGGATGCGTTGCGGCGACGTCCCGACATCGCGTGGGTGCACGTGCGCCACGAAGAGGCCGCGGCGTTCGCCGCCGCGGGCGAAGCGGCTCTCACGGGTCGGCTCGCGGTCGTCGCGGCCAGTTGCGGCCCGGGCAACCTCCACCTCGTCAACGGCCTCTTCGACGCCCAGCGCTCCCGTGTCCCGATGCTCGTGATCGCCGCCCACATCCCGTCGGCCGAGATCGGCACGGGCTACTTCCAGGAGACGCACCCCGAGGAGCTGTTTCGCGAGTGCAGCGTGTACTGCGAGCTGGCCTCGACCCCGGAGCAGTTCCCGCAGGTGTTGAACATCGCCGTGCGCACGGCCGTGGAGCGGCAGGGCGTCGCGGTGCTCGTCGTCCCCGGCGACGTCCTCCTCGCCCGGATCGCCGAACCGGCGAGGATCCCGCCGATCCGGGCGAGCGAGTCGACCGCTCGGCCGAGCGATCGCGAGATCGCTTCCGCCGCTGCGGCCCTCGACGCGGTCGATCGCGTCACGATCCTCGCGGGCGCGGGCTGCGCCGGCGCCCACGACGAACTGGTGGCGCTCGCGGCGCGGCTGCGGGCACCGATCGTGCACACGCTGCGCGGCAAGGACGCGGTCGAAGCGGACAACCCGTTCGATGCGGGGATGACGGGGCTGCTCGGGATGCCCGCGGGCTACCACGCCATGCGCCGCGCCGAGGCCCTGCTGATGGTCGGCTCCGACTTCCCGTACCGGGACTTCTACCCGGAGCACGCGACGGTGATCCAGATCGACGACCGGGGCGAGCAGATCGGGCGTCGCATCGCGGTCGACGTGCCGCTGGTCGGCACCGCGAAGGAGACCCTCGCCGCGCTGTCGGCGAGCGTCGCGGCCAAATCCGACGGCAGCCATCTCGACGCCGCCATCCGAGCCCACGCGCACGACGTCCACGGGCTCGAGCACGCGGCGGCGTCCGGCGGATCGCGTCGTCGGATCCATCCGCAGTTCGTCGCGCGCACGATCGACGAACTCGCCGCCGACGACGCCGTGCTCGTGCCCGACGTGGGAACCCCGGTCGTCTGGGCGGCCCGGCACCTGCGGATGAACGGCCGCCGACGTCTGATCGGCTCGTTCACCCACGGCAGCATGGCGAATGCGCTCCCCCAGGCGATCGGGGTGCAGTCCGCCGAGCCGCATCGTCAGGTCATCGCCCTCTCCGGCGACGGCGGACTCGCGATGCTCCTCGGCGAACTGCTGACGCTGCGGCAGTCGGCGCTGCCTGTGAACGTCGTCGTCTTCAACAACGGAGCCCTCGGATTCGTGGAGCTCGAGATGAAGGCATCCGGATTCGTCAATTTCGGCACCGACCTCGACAACCCGAGCTTCGCGGCGATCGCCGCGGCGATCGGCATCCACGCCGAGCGCGTCGACCGGCCGGATCTGGTCCGGCCGGCGATGCGGGCGGCATTCGCCCACGAGGGCCCCGCGCTCGTCGAAGTCATGACCGCGCGCCAGGAACTCTCCCTGCCGCCGCACATCTCGTTCGGACAGGCGGAGGGGTTCGCCCTCTACGCGACGCGGAGCGTGCTGTCAGGTCGCGCGGACGAGCTCATCGATCTCGCACGCACCAACCTCTGAAGAAAGGGAACACCATGAAACTCGTCACGACCGCCGCTGCCGGCGTCCTCGCCGGCGCGGTCGGCACGCTCGCGATGGATCTCGTCTGGTACCGGCGCTACCGCCGTTCCGGCGGGACCGAGCGCTTCCTGGCCTGGGAGTTCGCCGAGGACACGACCTCCTGGGAGACCGCGTCTGCGCCCGGGCAGGTCGGGCTGCGGGCATTCCGGGTCGCACTCCGTCGCACCCCGCCGGACACGTGGGCGCGCCCGACGACGAACCTCGTGCACTGGGCGACGGGCGCCGGCTGGGGGGTCGCCTACGCGCTCGCACGGCGCTCCGTCGTCCGCTCGGAGGCCGCCGCGGCCGCCCTCGGTCCGGCCGCCTGGCTCACCTCGTACGCGACCCTGCCGCTCCTGGGCGTCTACCGACCCATCTGGAAGTACGACGCCCGAACGCTCGCCCGCGATCTCGGGGCGCACACGATCTTCGGGCTCGCCACCGCGACGACGCTCGCCGCCGTCGACCGCTGAACCGGAACGGACGGACGCCCGCGCGCTGCTCCGGCAGCGCGCGGGCGTCCGTCCGTCCTCGTCCGCGTCAGTCGCGGCCGCCGGTGAAGAGGGACAGGAAGAACGTGAACACGTTCAGGATGTCCAGGAAGATCGATGCCGCCAGCAGCGGGGCCGAGTCGACGTCGCTCGAGCGCCGGAGTCGCTGGAAGTCCCAGGCCGTGTAGACCGCGAAGATCGCGAGGCCGATCACGGAGAACAGCACGTCCGCACCGGGGAGGTTCACGAAGATGATCACGATCCCGAACACCAGCAGCGCGAGCAAGGCCCAGGAGGAGACCCGGGCCAGCGGCGCGAGATCGCGACTGGTCGCATACCCGTACGCGCCGAACCCGGCGATGAACAGCGCGGTCGCCCCGCCCGCATGCCACACGGCATCCGGGTTCACGGATGCGTAGTACGCGAGCGTCGGCGCGAGTGCCAGGCCGAGGAGCAGACCGACCGCGCCCAGCAACGCGATCGTGCCGTTCCGCGAGCGGGTCGAGGTCGCGTTCATCGCGATCAGGGCGATGAAGGCCCCGACGAACGCCACGATGCCCGCGACGCCGTTCAATCCCCGACCGGCGTAGGCGCCGACCGTGAACAGCACGGCGGTGCCCGCCACGAAGCTCATGGTCTGTCCGAAGAGCAGCGGTGCGGTGCGGGTCGACTCCTCCTGCGCTCGGACGCCGCCCGTCGGTGGGTTCGGCACGGCGGGTTCGATGGACATGGACATGGTTTCTCCTTCCGGTTGCAGCCGGAGCTGCGATTTCAGCGTCATGACAGCGGATGCTGCCCGCGCGCGGCCGTCGGCGGCGTCGTCCTGCCGACGAGGCTGGATGCCACGGTCACGATGGCCGCGATCGCTGCGGCGACGGTCCACGCGGGAATCCAGGGCGACGCCGCCGCGGCGACCAGCACGGCGGCGGCCGCGACGATCGAGGCCCGGCGCCGCCTGCGGAACAGGACCCACCGGAACGTCTCCAGGCCGAGCAGGAACGACACGGCACCGCCGGCGAGCGCGACGACGGACACGGCGTCCGCCGGCGCGTTCGGGGCGACCGAGACGTCGTCGAGGACGAGCGCGCTCCCGAGGGCGACGAGCACGACGCCGGCCACGATCGGAAAATGGCCGAGGGTGTAGGCGTCGCGTGCGAGCGCCGATCGACGCGCCCGGTCGCTGCTGCCGAGCACCACGGCCGCGTCGGCCGAGAGCCGCCCGAAGAACGCCCACCACAGGCTCGCCGTGGTGAGGAATCCGAGCAGCGCCACGGCGAGCGCCGCCGGAGCCGACGTCCACAGGTCCACGCGGGCTCCGGTGGCCAGGACCGTCTCCCCGAGGGCGATGATGAGCACGAGGTCGTGCCGTTCGGCGAAATGCCGGGCGCTGCCGACCCGCCAGCCGCGGTACTGCGAAGCGGAACGGCCGCCGACGAAGTCGACGACGAACGCTGTGGCCCAGAGCGCGGTCTGCCACGTGCCGCCGAGCCCCGCGCCGATGAACACCAGGCCGATCGACACCGATTGCGGCACGACATCCAGCAGGATCTGCGTGCGCAGCCGCCGATGCGGCCAGGCGATCAGCGCGAACAGGACGAGGTAGCAGCCGCGCACCACCGTGAAGGCGATGGCGAGGATGACGGCGGGGGCGATCCGGCCCGGCAGCTCGTGCCAGGCCTCGGGGATGACGAGCCCGACGACGAAGAGCGCGGCCATCGCGACGAGCATCCCGACCCGCACGAACCCGCGGTCGAGGCGCACCTGGTTGCCGAGCCAGATGAAGGCGCACCACGCCCACCAGAGCATCAGGAGCAGGACGAGCGCCCGTACGAGCGATTTGGCACCCGGGTTCGCCTCCACCAGCGCGACGACGCGGGTGAGGGCGAACACGAACACGAGGTCGAAGAAGATCTCGAACGGCGTCGTGCGGTCGGCGGCGCGCGTCGGAACGGCGGAGCCCCGCACTCGGGCGCGGGCGCCGCTGTGCGTCGTCGCCGTGGCCATGTTCAGCCTCCCGTCCGGTCGCCGGATCGGTCAGGCGGTCGCGTGCAGCGGGCCGCTGAACGCTTTGCGCAGCGAGTTCGGCGCGACCAGGGGCAGCAGCGACGCGAGGAGCTTGCCCTTGACGGACGCCGGATGCCGGGTGAGTTCGACGTCGACCCGCGACCCGGAGTCCGTCGGGACGACCGTGAACGACCAACCGCCGCCGGGGCCGAATACCTTGGAATCGAGCGTCGTGATGTCGACGCGCCCGGCCTCGGCATCCCACTCGTAGTGCGCGTGCTCCCACGCGGACGCGGTGCCCTCGGTGATGTCGGCCCAGTTGGATCCGATGCCGTGCACTTCGAAGTGCTCGGCGTCGATCGTCGGCCACGCCTCAGCGCGGGCGGGCGTGAAGTCGGTCAGCACGCCGATGACCTCGGCGGGGCTGAGGGTGGAGTCGAGGTGGAATCGGATGACGGGCATGGCCATTCCCTTCTGCGAGGCGACCGGTGCTTCCGGGCGCACTCCGACGATCCCGCGCCGGGCCGCTCGAAGGCACCGGTGCCGGTCCCTGGCCACGGCCCCGGGCCGTGCCCGGGCACGGGCCCAGTGGGTTGCACCGGCGCACCGCGATCGCGTCCGAGCGCACGCTGGGGTGCATGGACACCGACACCTCATCCGCATCGGAAACCCCGCGCGAGCGCAGTCGCCTCGCACGGCTCGGTCGCATCGCCCTCCGCGCCGCCGGCATCATCGGCGCCGTCTTCGTCCTGCTCGCCTGCTGGGCCGAACTCGGCGCTCCGATCTTCGTCGGCCGTTGAGCGTCGTGGACCGCCGGACGCCGCGCCCCGGGCGAGCGCCGCCCGGGTCGCCCGGCTGCACGTGCACCGCATCCGCCGTTGTCCGCTCAGGGCGGACGCCCGCCGCCCACGGGGTCGCCGCGGGCCCCACGGGACTAATCTGGATCGACGGCTCGGACGGGCCGGGAACACGGAGGACGCGTGGAGTCGAACGGCGCATTCGGCAAGCGGCTGCTCATCGTCGCATTCGAGGGCTGGAACGACGCCGGCGATGCCGCGACGGGTGCGTTGCGCGCGATCCGGCGCTCGCTCGACCTCGTCGAGATCGCGGCCGTCGACCCGGAGCTCTACTTCGACTATCAGTTCACGCGTCCGACCGTCACGACCGCGCCCGACGGAACCCGGAGCCTCGAGTGGCCGGGGGCCGTGCTGTACGGCCCGACCGGCGCCACGCCGGAGCCCGGCGAGCCGCAGCTCACCGGCCCGGGTGCCGACGCCGCGCACCTCCTCGTCGGCCAGGAACCCGCCCGCACGTGGAAGGGTTTCGCCGCCGAGCTGGTCGACGCCGCGCTCGCCGCGGACGTCGACGGCGTCCTCTTCCTGGGTGCGATGCTCGCCGACGCGCCGCACACTCGCCCGCTCACGGTCTTCGCCTCGAGCGAGAACCCCGAGGTCCGCAGCTCGTTCGGGCTCGAGCGCAGCGAGTACGAGGGCCCGGTGGGCATCCTCTCCGTGCTCGCCGCCGCCGCCGAGCAGGCCGGCCTGCCCACGCTCACCCTCTGGGCGTCCGTGCCCCACTATGTGCACCAGTCGCCCTCGCCGAAGGCCGTGCTCGCGCTGCTGTCGAAGATCGAGGAGCTCACGGGCTGGTCGATCCCCCGCGGCGACCTCGAGCGCGAGGCCGAGGACTGGGTCGCCAACGTCGACGCCCTCGCCGAGGAGGACGAGGACATGGCCGCCTACATCGAGCAGCTCGAGCGCCACCGGGACGCGGTCGACTCCCCCGAGGCCAGCGGCGACGCGATCGCCGAGGAGTTCGAGCAGTACCTGCGCCGGCGCGGCGACGGGCCGGTCGAGCCCTGGCAGCGCCCCGGCTCCTGAGCGGCCGCTCGCGGTCCCCGGTCTCGATACTCTCCTTCGTCGCTCCTCGACCAGCGCAGGCACCCCCGCTGGTCGAGTAGCGAAGCGTATCGAGACCCCGGCACCCTCGTCGGTCGAGTAGCGAAGCGTATCGAGACCCCGGCACCCTCGTCGGTCGAGTAGCGAAGCGTATCGAGACCCCGGCGCCCGGTCTCGAGACGCTCCTTCGTCGCTACTCGACCAGCGGGCAGAGCTCGACCAGCGGCCGAGCCCTCAGGGCTGCAGGATCCCCATCGACAGCAGCACGAGCAACGTTCCGCCGAGCAGGATGCGGTAGATCACGAACGGCAGGAAGCTGCGCTTCGAGATGTAGCCCATGAAGAAGGCGATCACGAGCAGCGCGACGATGAAGGCGACGACCGTCGCGACGGCGGTCTCGATGCCCGAGAACACCGACGGCTCGTCGAGGCTCGACACGAGCTGGAACAGGCCGGAGGCGAACACGGCCGGGATGGCCAGCAGGAACGCGTACCGCGCCGCATCCGCTCGCTTGTACCCGAGGAAGAGGCCCATCGTGATCGTGCCGCCCGAACGCGAGACGCCCGGGATGAGCGCGAGCGCCTGCGCGAGGCCGTAGAGGATGCCGTGGCCGTAGGTCAGGTCGCCGAGCGTGCGCCGCTTCGCGCCTACCCAGTCGGCGACGCCGAGCAGGATGCCGAAGACGATGAGCATCGTCGCCACGATCCAGAGCGAGCGGAACGTCGTCTCGATCTGGTCCTGGAAGAGCAGGCCGAGGATGCCGATCGGCAGCGAGCCGATGATGATGAGCCAGCCCATGCGGGCATCCGGGTCGTTGCGCGGGATGCGGCCCCAGAGTGCCAGCCACCAGTGCGAGATGATTCGCACGATGTCGCGCCAGAAGAAGATGACGACGGCCGTTTCCGTGCCGAGCTGCGTGATCGCGGTGAAGGCCGCGCCCGGATCTTCGGCGTTCGGGAAGAACTCGCCGACGATGCGCAGGTGCGCACTCGAGGAGATCGGGAGGAACTCGGTCAGGCCCTGGACCAGACCCAGGATGAAGGCTTCGAACACGGTGCTCCGGATTCTCGTGGAGTGGCCGGGGGCGCGACGCCGCCCGGCGCGGGTCAGTATGCCAGCAGCAGGTCGCGCAGGACCGCGCGCCCGAAGGACAGCGAGTCGAGGGGCACGCGCTCGTCGACGCCGTGGAACATGGCCGGGAAGTCGAGTTCGGCGGGCAACCGCAGCGGCGCGAACCCGTAGCCGGCGATGCCGAGCTTCGAGAGCGCCTTGTTGTCGGTGCCGCCGGAGAGCAGGTACGGGAAGACCTGCGCGCCGGGGTCGTGCGCGCCGAGCGCGGCGGTGACGGCGTCGACGAGCGGGCCACGGCTCGGCGCTTCGAGGCCGACGTCCTGGTGGACGATCTCGATCTCGATGTCGGGCCCGACGATCTCGGCGACAGCGGCGAGCACCGCATCCTCCTCGCCGGGCAGCGTGCGGATGTCGACGAGCGCCTCGGCCCGATCCGGGATGACGTTGTGCTTGTAGCCCGCTTCGAGCACCGTCGGGTTGGTCGTGGTGCGGAGCGTGGCCGTGATGAAGCCCGACGCCGAACCGGTCGCGAGCACGATCTCGTCCGGGTCGGAGGTCTCGGGGTCGACCCCGAGCACGCCCGCGACCGCGGCGACGAGCTCGCGCGTCGTGCGGGTGAGCCGCACGGGCCACTCGGTGCGTCCGAGCCGCGCGACGGCCTCCGCGAGCTTCGTGACGGCGTTGTCGTGGATGACGCGCGAGCCGTGGGCGGCCGTGCCGCGGGCGACGAGCCGCACCCAGATGAGCGACTTCTCCCCCGTCTGCAAGAGGTACGCGCGCTGCCCGCCGACATGGATCGAGTAGCCGCCGACCTCGCTGATCGCCTCGGTCGCCCCGGCGAAGAGATCGGGGTGGTGGTCGACCAGCCAGTGGGCGCCGGCGAGACCGCCGGCCTCCTCGTCGGCGAAGAATCCGACGACGAGCTCGCGCTCGGGCAGCCGCCCGGAGCCGAGGATGTCGCCGAGCGAGGTCAGGATCATGGCGTCCATGTCCTTCATGTCGACGGCGCCGCGGCCCCAGAGCATCCCGTCGCGGATCTCGCCCGCGAAGGGATCGACGCTCCAGTTGCGGGGGTCGGCGGGCACGACGTCGAGGTGGCCGTGGAGGACGAGCGCCGGCTTCTCGGCATTCGCGCCCGGAACGCGGGCGACGACGCTCGTGCGCCCCGGAGCGGACTCGAACACCTGCGGGGTCAGGCCGATGCGCCGTAGTTCGGCTTCGACGTACCCGGCCGCCTCGGTCTCGCCGTTGGAACGGCCCTCGCCGTGGTTCGTGGTATCGAACCGGATGAGGTCCCGGGCGATGCGGGCCGTCGCCTCGAGCTCGGCGTCGGGATGACGGTCGGAGGGGCGCTGCATGGCTTCCACGCTAGTGCCAGCCCGCAGGTCGCCCGATCCGAAGCGGCATCCTCATCCGCCCGGACGACGCGGAGCGCCGACGGGCGGATGAGGCGGATCGGTCAGTCGAGGGCGATCAGGTAGCCGTCGCCGTCGAAGTCGTCCGGCAGGATCTCCAGGGAGTTGACCGCGTCGTCCGCGAGGACGACGACGAGGTTGCCGGTCACAGGCACGCCGGGGGTCAGTTCGACGAAGTCGAGCGCGGGCTCGGGCGCCGTGAGGAACGCGTAGGACACGGGCCAGCCCTCTTCGTCGACGACCGTGATCGGGGCGCTGTACACGTCGCCGACGCCTGCGCCCGTGTACGTGTAAGTCGCGTTCACGATCGCGTAGGACGTGCCGGGCTCGGGCGCGTCGTTGTACTCGTCGGCGGCGAGGACGGCCTCGGTCGCGCCGAGCTCGATCGAGTTGACGACGATCTCGTATTCGGCGCCGACGAGCGTCTCGCCGAACTCGGCGGACTGCATCTGCGAACCGAGCGAGTCGCCGCCGGTGCCCGATCCGCCGTCCTCGAGCGATTGCTCGAGCTCGTCGAGCTGATCGACGAACGAGTCGGACGACTCCACCGCGCCGCCGATGAGCGCGACCGCCAGGATGATCGAGACGATCACGCTGATGATCGTCGCGCCGACGGAGACGGCGATCGCGGTGATGCCCATCCACTTCGGCTGGCGCTTGACGAGCGAGATGATGCCGAGCACGATGCCCGTCAGCAACAGCAGGTACCCGAGGAAGCCGACGTACGGGACCCACGCGACGAGGGCGCCGACGCCCGCGGCGACGAGGGCCAGGATGCCGAGGAGCTTCGAGTCGCCGGTCGGCGCGGCGCCGTACTGCGAGGCGCCGTAGGGCGTCGCGCCGTACGGCTGCGGAGCCGGGTAGGCCGGCGCGGCGTACTGCGGCTCCGGGTACCCCGCCGCCGCGAACGCCTGCGGCTCCGGGGAGGGCTGCGGCGCCGGGTAGGACGGGACGGCCGGCGTCGGCGCGGCGGGAGCCTCGCCGTAGGCGGGACCGTACGACGCGCCCTGACCGGCCTCCGACGGAGCGGGTGCGACCGGAGCCGAGGCGGCGGGAGCCGTGAACGCGGGCGCGGCCTCGGCCGCCGGCGCGGGGGCCGCCTCCGAGACGGGGATTGGAGCAGGGGCCGGCTCGGCGACCGCCGGTGCGGGCGCGACGTGCTCCGTCCAGGTCGCGCCGTCCCAGTAGCGGATCGTGCCGGTGCCGTCGTCGTACCAGCCGGCCGCAGGCGCGTTGGAAGCAGGAGAGGTCGGGTCGCTCATGGCTCCGATGATGGCAGATCTCCCGGAACGGGGGTCACGACCATGCACAGGCTGACCGGGCCCGACCGCGGGGCGCTCGTCCGTGCGGCGCGGGTTCGCGCGGGTGCGCGGGCGGCGTCCGCACGGCCGTGCGGATGAGGCATCCTCGACATGTCGGCAGGGTGGCTCGTGGACGAACGCCCCGGAAAAGCGTGCTAGAGTCTTCTTCGGCCCGAGGGACACCGCAAGGAAGCCCGGAGGGTCAAACCCAGAGTTTCGACTCCGGAACGTGCATGCGCGGGTGGCGGAAATGGCAGACGCGCTAGCTTGAGGTGCTAGTGCCCGAAAGGGCGTGGGGGTTCAAGTCCCCCCTCGCGCACGTTGACGGAAGAGGCCGGGTCCCATGGATCCGGCCTCTTTCTCTGTTCGGAATCGAAACTCGGGGACGTGCTCGCGCGGGTGGCGGAAATGGCAGACGCGCTAGCTTGAGGTGCTAGTGCCCGAAAGGGCGTGGGGGTTCAAGTCCCCCCTCGCGCACGTCGACGGAACGGCCGGATCCCATCGGATCCGGCCGTTCGTCGTTTCCGGGGGCGTTCCGCCCGCGCGTCGGCCCGGTGCGGAAGGATCGCAGCATGACCGACGCCGACGAGACGCCCCTGAGCGGCGGGAACAGCGGCGACGTCGTGCGGGTCAGCGACACCGTCCGCCGCACGGCCGCGCTATGGACTCCGTCGGTGCACGCACTGCTCGACGCCTACGGCCGAGTCGGCATCGAGGGCGTGCCGCGACCGCTCGGCACCGACGAGGACGGCCGCGAGGTGCTCGCGTTCCTCCCGGGAGCACTCGCCGAGGCCGCGCCCGACGCCTGGGCGCCCGCGGTGCTCGACGATCTCGGCGCGCTGCTCGGCCGGCTGCACGAGGCGAGCGTCGGCCTCGCCGGGCATCCGGGTCCCTGGCGCCTCGCCGCGCACGAACCGGCCGAAGTCGTCTGCCACAACGACGTCGCGCCCTACAACGTGCTGCTGGGCGCCGACGGCCGCTTCGCCGGACTCATCGACTTCGACGCGGCCTCCCCCGGCCCGCGCGCCTGGGACCTCGCCTACGCCGTCTACCGGTTCGCTCCGTTCGTCGAGGATGCTCCGCCCGCCGCGCCGACGGACCCCGCGGAGCGCCGCGCCCGCGGGCAGCGGCTCCTCGACGCCTACGGCGGAGGCATCCGTCTGGTGGAGCTCGCCGCGACCCTCGTCGTCCGGCTCGACGAACTCGCCGAGTGGACCGATCGGCACGCCGCGACGACCGGACGGAGCGAGCTGCACGCCCACGCGGCGATGTACCGCCGCGACCGGGACCGCATCGCGCAGAACGGTTTCGGCGACGGTTTCGGCGCAGCCGGGCGGGAGCCCGTCGCCGACTGATCCGAGTGCGGACGGACGGGTGCTCCGGCTTGCATCCTTCGAACATCTGTTCGAATATCGAGTATGCCCGTTTCCGCTCCGCTCCGCTCCCCCGGCACCGACCGGGTCGCCGAGCTGCAGGCGCGCATCCAGGGCATGCAGGCGACCAAGCTCGGCCGCGAGCTGCCCACCCACCCCGCGATCGCCGCGGTGCTCGGCGGCGGGCTCCGCGAGGGCGGCGTCTACCGGGTCGCGGGTGCGACGAGCCTCGTCATGGCGATGCTCGCCGGTCCGAGCGCCGCGGGCCGCTGGTGCGCCGTCGTCGGCATGCCCGGCTTCGGCCTCGAGGCGGCCGCGCGCACGGGCATCCGGCTCGATCGGCTCGCCCTCGTGCCCGAACCGGGGGCGAACTGGCTCGCGGTCGTCGCGGCGCTCGCCGACGCCGTCCCGATGATCGCGCTGGCGCAGCCCGGCCGTGTCGGGCAGGCCGAAGCGAGCCGGCTCGCGGCGCGGCTGCGGCAGCGCGGCGGGGTGCTCGTCACGACGGGCGAGTGGCCGCAGGCCGAGGCGTCGGTGCGCATCGCCAGGAGCGACTGGCACGGCCTCGGCGACGGCCACGGGCTGCTCGCCGACCGCGAGGCCCTCGTCGAGCGCTCCGGCCGCGGCGGGTTCGGCCCGGCGCATCGGGTGCGGCTCGCACTGCCCGACGCCTCGCTCGCGGTCTCCGTGCTGCCGGAGGCGCCCGAGGTCCCCGTCGCACCGGCGGGCGGCGCGCCGCTGCTCTCCCTGGTGCCGCCGCTGGCCGAGCCGACGGGCCCCGAAGCGGATGCCGCGGTGCGGTCCGACGCGGAGATCGCCGCCGCCGAACTCGCGGCGCGCATCCGCTGGGCGGGCGGCACGCGGCGCACCGGGCGCGCCCGCGACGGGCGGCGGGCCGGATGACCCCCGAACGCACGATCGTGCTGTGGTGCCCCGACTGGCCCGTGCACGCCGTGATCCGCGAGCACGGCCTCGACGCGGGCGCGCCGATCGCCCTCATCGACCGCGGCCTCGTCTTCGCCTGCTCGGCCGCGGCCCGCGCCGCCGGCGTCGCCCGCGGGCTGAAGCTGCGCGAAGCGCAGTACCGCTGCCCCGAAGTGCTCGTCTTCGACGTCGACGCCGACCTCGACGCCCGCTCGTTCGAGCCCGTCGTGCGCGCGGTCGAGGCGGTCGTGCCCGGCGTCGAGGTGCGCCGGCCGGGGCTCCTCGCGATGCGGGCCCGCGGCCCCGTGCGCTACTACGGCGGCGAAGACGCGGCGGCGGCCGCGCTCCTCGCGACCGCCGCGGCC
>NZ_WSTA01000130.1 GCF_009789225.1 Agromyces seonyuensis
CCGGGGACGCCTGCGACGAGGAAGCCGACGAGACCGCCGACGACGAGGATCACCGCGGCGAGGATGCCGCCCCAGACGAGGGCGCGCTTGAGCACGGGGGCGGGAGCGCTGACCGCGGCGGCGGGCGCGGTGGCGGCGGGCGCCTCCGGCGAGCCGGCCGGACCGTTCGAGGTCGGCGCCTGAGCCGGGGGAGCGGGCGTCGTCGCCGCGGGGGCGGCTGCGGGCGCGTTGTCGGGTCGATACTGCGCGAGCATGGCCCGCCAGGTCTCGTCGACCGATTGGGGGTCGGCGAGGAACTTCTCGTACATCTCGTCGACGAGCCATTCGTTCGCGCCGAATGTCGTTTCTTCGGGTCCGGACCCGGTCAGTTGGCTCGACACAGCCTGTTGCCCACTCTCTCCATTGATCGCCTCTGGATCGGCTCGCGGGCAGGCGGGTGCCTCAGCCCCCGAACACTCGGACAAGCCTAACGCCCTTCCGGGGCGACGACTGCACCGCGGCCCGGGTATTCGCGGCTCGCCGGGCGCAATCGCAGGATGACGGATCCGCACGATCCCGGGCGGGATCGGCCGATCGGGGCCGAGCCTGATCGCCGCCTGGGAGCCGGACCCGAGCCGGCCCCGCGCCCGCGCCCCTCGGTAGACTCGCGGGCATGCAGTTCTATCGGACGCAGCCGAGCCACGACCTCACCTATTCGGACGTGTTCCTCGTCCCGAGCCGATCGGGCGTCACGAGCCGATTGGACGTCTCGCTCGCCCCGGACGACGGGTCCGGCGGAAGCCTGCCGCTGGTCTCCTCGAACATGAACTCGGTGACGGGACCGCGGCTCGCGGCGACTCTCGCGCGCCGCGGCGGCATCGGCGTGCTGCCCCAGGACCTGCCCCTGCAGGAGCTCGACGCGGCGATCCGCTGGGTGAAGGCCCAGCCCGTGCGCTTCGACAGCCCGTTCTCGTTCTCGCCCGACCAGAGCGTCGCGGACGCCCTCGAATGGCTGCCCGCGAGCGCGGGGCACGGCCTCGTGCTCGTCGAGGACGGCGCGTTCGTCGGCGCGGTGCCGGCCGAGCGGCTCGCGAAGGCGCAGCCCGACGCCCGGCTCGGCGACCTCGTGCACGGCGCGCTGCCGGCGCTCGACGCGGAGGACGTCGACACGGCGCGTCGCGCGTTCGACGTCATGGCCGACTCCGGGCTCGATTTCGCACCGGTGCTCGAGCACGGGCGGCTCGTCGGCACCCTCAGCCGCCGCTCCGCCCTGCGCGGCACGATCTACGAGCCGAACCTCGATGCGGGCGGACGCCTGCGCGTCGCCGCGGCCATCGGCATCAACGGCGATCCCGCGACGAAGGCGACGGCCCTCGCCGCCGCGGGCGTCGACATGCTCGTCGTCGACACCGCCCACGGCCACCAGGAGGGCATGGTCGAGGCCGTCCGCGCCGTGAAGGCGCTCGGTCTCGGCATCCCGATCGTCGCGGGCAACCTCGTGACCGAGGACGCGGTCCGCGACCTCGTCGAGGCGGGTGCCGACGTGCTCAAGGTCGGCGTCGGCCCGGGCGCCATGTGCACGACCCGCATGATGACCGCCGTCGGCCGGCCGCAGTTCTCCGCCGTGCTCGAGACCGCTGAAGCAGCGCGCTCGCTCGGCGCGACGGTGTGGGCCGACGGCGGCGTGCGCTACCCGCGCGACGTCGCGCTCGCGCTCGCGGCCGGAGCGGCCTCCGTCATGATCGGCTCCTGGTTCGCCGGGACGATCGAGGCGCCGGGCGTCCTCCGCACGGACGCCCAGGGCCGGCTCTACAAGGAGAGCTGGGGGATGGCGTCGACGAAGGCCGTCAAGGAGCGCTTCGGCCGGCTCTCGGCCTACGAGCAGGCGCGCAAGGAGCTCTTCGCCGAGGGCATCTCCTCGAGCGAGATCCGGCTCGATCCGCTGCGGCCCTCCGTCGAGGACCTCCTCGACATGATCACGTCGGGCGTGCGCTCCTCGTTCACCTACGCCGGTGCGCGCGACCTCGCCGAGTTCCGCGAGCGCGCGCTCGTGGGCATCCAGTCGGCCGCCGGGTACGAGGAGGGCAAGGCGCTCCCCGTCAGCTGGTGACGCTCACGCGGTCGCGGGGCATGCCCGCGACCGCGACCCGTTGCCTCGCCGAGTGGCGGGGCTACTTGCCCTGGCGCTGCGCCTTGATCGCCTTGACGGCCATCTGCCAGGCCGCGAAGAGCAGGAGGGCGGCGAAGAGCCAGCCCGAGAGCCACGCCGGGATCCAGTGGGCGAACGCGACGCCGCCGAACGACGCGGCCGTCGCGACCAGGCCGATCACGAGACCGGCCCGCAGGTCGACCAGCTTGGCGCGCCAGTTCGAGATCGTGCCGCTCACCGACGTCGGGAACATGATGACGAGCGACGTGCCCTTGGCGAGCAGGTCGCCGACGCCGAAGAGGTTGATGAGGCCCGGCACGGCGATGATGCCGCCGCCGATGCCGAAGAGCCCCGAGAGCACGCCGATGCCGATGCCGAAGAGGATCATCACGAGCGGCGTCCACCACTCGAACTCGACGTGCTCGGCCGAGCGGCTCGGCTCCTCGAGCGCCGTGCGCACCGCGACCACGACGATGAGGGCGATGAAGAGCCAGCGCAGGATCTTCAGCGGGATCCTGCGCAGGAGGATCGAGCCGAGCCACGCGCCGATGATGCCGCCGATCGCCGCGAACAGCGCGGTGCGCCAGTCGACCTCCCCGCGCACCGCGTACTGCGCGGCGCCCACGATCGACGTCGGCACGATCGCGGCGAGCGAGGTGGCCGATGCGCGTCGCTGATCCATGCCGAGGAGCATGACCATGAGCGGCACCATGATGATGCCGCCGCCGACGCCGAACGCGCCGGAGAGCAGACCGCCGACGACGCCGACGATCGCGTACTTGATCCAGACGGATGCGGGGGTCGGGGCGGCGGGGGCGCTCGAGTCGGTCACCCCGCAATGCTAGAGCCCGCCGTGCGACGCTCGATCCGGTGCTCGGCTCGCGGCCGCCTTCCGAGAGCCGGCCATGGGGTGGTCGAGCCGGTGCCCGATACGGTGCCCGCAGCGGGGCGAGCCGCTCTGCCGGCTCACGGAGAACACCGAGGAATCGGCGCCGCCCCGCCCGTATACTCGTCTGACCATGGATCACCCTCCGTCAGACGAATCCGGTCATAGTCCCTCGCCCGTGCACGATCGGGGGTGCATGGATGTCTGAGTGGCTCTTGCTGAGCATCGGAATCCTGCTCACGATCGGCACGGGCTTGTTCGTGGCGAGCGAGTTCGCGCTCGTCAATCTCGATCGCGCCGATCTCGAGGCGCGTCGGGCCCGAGGTGAGACCCGGCTCGGCATGACCATCGCCGCGCTCAAGATCACCTCCACCCACCTCTCGAGCGCCCAGCTCGGCATCACGCTGACGACGCTGCTCACGGGCTACACGATGGAGCCGGCGATCAGCTCGCTCCTGGCGGCGCCGCTCGCGGCCGTCGGCGTCCCCGAGTCCCTGCTGCGGCCCGTCGGCGCGATCGTCGCGGTCGTCGTCGCGACGCTGCTCTCGATGATCGTCGGCGAGCTCGTGCCGAAGAACTTCGCGCTCTCGCTGCCGCTCGTGACGGCGAAGGCCGTCATCCCGTTCCAGACGGCGTTCACGTGGGTCTTCCGGCCCGCGATCGCCGTGCTCAACGGCAGTGCGAACGCCGTGCTGCGCCGCTTCGGCATCGAGCCGAAGGAGGAGCTCTCGGGCGCGCGCAGCGCGGAGGAGCTCTCCTCGCTCGTGCGCCGTTCGGCGATCGCGGGCGTGCTCGAGCAGGACACCGCGACCCTCCTCGGCCGCACCCTGCGCTTCGCCGAGCACACCGCGAGCGACGTCATGACCCCGCGGCCGAGCATCGCCGCCGTGCAGCGCGGCGACTCCGCGGCGGACATCGTCGCGCTCGCCGCACGCACCGGCTACTCCCGCTTCCCCGTCTACGACGAGAACCTCGACGACGTCGTGGGCATCGTCCACGTCAAGCAGGCCGTCGCCGTGCCCCGCGACAAGCGCGCCGAGGTCCCGGCTTCCGCATTGCAGTCCGACGCCCTGCGCGTGCCCGAGACCATGAAGCTCGACGGCCTGCTCGAAGAACTGCGAGGCCGCGGGTTCCAGATGGCGATCGTCGTCGACGAGTACGGCGGCACCGCCGGCGTCGCGACGCTCGAGGACCTCGTCGAGGAACTCGTCGGCGAGGTCTCCGACGAGCACGACCGCACGCGCGCGGGCGTCGTCGTGCGCGGCGATCAGATCAGCTTCCCCGGGATGCTCCGCCCCGACGAGCTGCTCGAACGCACGGGCATCCGCGTGCCCGACGACGGCGACTACGAGACCGTCGCCGGCTTCGTGATGAGCGAGCTCGGACGCCTCCCCGCCGTCGGCGACGAGGTCGCCGTCGAGGAGGGCACCCTGCACGTGCAGCGCCTCGACGGCCGCCGCATCGATCGCATCCGGTTCGTGCCGACGCCCCTGCCGGGAGCCGGGGACGATGCCGACCGGGCCCCCGCCGCGGTGAAGGGAGGCGCACGATGAGCGACTGGGCAGGACTGGCCTGGCTGTTCGTGCTGCTGGCCGGCAACGCGTTCTTCGTCGCCGCCGAGTTTGCGGTCATCTCCGCGCGGCGCTCCCAGATCGAGCCGCTCGCCGAGCAGGGCAAGCGCAGCGCCAAGACGGCACTCTGGGCCATGGAGCACGCGACGCTCATGCTCGCGATGTGCCAGCTCGGCATCACGATCTGCTCGCTGCTCATCCTGAGCGTGTCCGAGCCGGCGATCCACCACCTCCTCGAGATCCCGCTCGCTTACACGGGCTGGTCGGAGGAGGCCATCGGCACGATCGCGTTCGTCATCGCGCTGCTGCTCGTCTCGTACCTGCACGTCGTGTTCGGCGAGATGGTCCCGAAGAACCTCTCGTTCACGCTGCCGGATCGAGCGGTGCTGCTGCTCGCGCCGCCGCTCGTGTTCATCGCCCGGATCTTCCGGCCGATCATCGTCGCGCTCAACGCGACGGCGAACGGCATCCTGCGGCTCTTCCGCGTCGAGCCGAAGAGCGAGGCCAACTCGACCTTCACGCTCGAGGAAGTGCAGACGATCGTCGACCAGTCGCGCCGCGAGGGCGTGCTCGAGGATGCCAGCGGCACGCTGTCGGCGGCGTTCGAGTTCACGACGAAACTCGTGCGCGACGTCGCGGTCGACCACGACGGCCTCGTGAGCCTGCCGGCCGACGCGAGCCCCGGCGACGTCGAGCGCGCGGTCGCGCGCCACGGCTTCTCCCGGTACGTGATCGACGACGAGGCGGGCGAGCCCGACGGGTACGTGCACCTCAAGGACGTCATCGACCTGCGCGACGACGAGTTCGACCTGCCGATCCCGCCGAAGCGCGTCCGCCAGCTCGTCTCCGTCTGGGACGGCACCGAGCTCGAGGACGCCCTCGCGACCATGCGCCGCCTCGGCACGCACGTCGCCCGGGCTTTCGACGAGCAGGGCGCCACGACCGGCGTCGTGTTCCTCGAGGACATCATCGAGGAGCTCGTCGGCGAAGTGCAGGACGCAACGCGTCGGAACTGATCCGCCGTCCCGGGTTCGGCGTAGTTTCATCGCCGAACCCGGGGAAGCGAGCGGAGACCATGTTCGACAAGCTCATCGGGATGGCGGTGCTCCCGGCATCCGACCAAGCCAGGGCGCGGGCCTTCTGGCACGACGTGTTCGGCGCGGACCCGGTGCGCTCCGACGAGGGCGGCGACCTCTACGATCTCGGCGGCACGCCCGTGTTCGTCTACGAGACGCAGTTCGCCGGCACCGCGCAGAACACCGCGCTCGGCCTCGTCACCGCGGACCTCGACGGCGACATGGCCGAGCTGCGGCGTCGGGGCGTCGTCTTCCACGAATACGACTTCCCGGGGCTCACCACCGTGGACGGGGTCGCCGAGCTCGAGGGGGAACGAAGCGCCTGGTTCAGCGACAGCGAGGGCAACATCGTGAGCCTCATGCAGCCGGTGCCGGGAGACCTCGACCAGCTGCGCGCCTGGACCTCCGCCGTCGCGGACTGAACCGCCCTACCAGCCGGCGCCGCGCGGCACGGCGCGCGCGTACTGCCCCGGCCAGGCCGCCGCGTCGTCGGCGCCGAGTTCGTGGGCGGCGCGGAGCGGCCAGTGCGGGTCGCGGAGCGCCGGGCGGCC
>NZ_WSTA01000131.1 GCF_009789225.1 Agromyces seonyuensis
ACGGGGTGCCACGTGCCTACGCGTGTGGAGTTCAGGCGTGTGCTCTTCGGGTCCCGGGCGCCTCGGGCGTTCGGGCGGGGTGCGCGGGCGGTGGCGGCGCCGGTGTCGGCGCCGGGATCGGCGGCGGCGACCGTGGTCGCGGCGGCAGGGCCGGGGTCGGCGGGATCGGCGGACGTCAGAGATTTCGGCACGCCGAAACTCTAACCCGATTTCGGTGCGCCGAAAACCCTGAATGCGTCAGGCTGCGGCATCCTCCCGGTCCGGGCGCGTCGACGGGAGCGGATGCGGTCCGACGCGCTGCGTCGGCGTCCCGGGAGCGGGCGGCTCCGGGACCGGCGCCTCGACGGAGGGCGTCTCGGGTGCGGATGCCTCGGGTGCGGATTCCTCCGCCTCCGGAAGATCGGGCGGCGGCGCCCCGACCGTCTGCGGTTCCGCGGAATGCGGAGCCGCGGGCTGCGGCGCTGCCGTCCCGCGACGCGCGGACGGATCGGGCTCGTCGAGGAGCGCCTCGCGCACGATACGGCGCGGGTCGTACTGCCGCGGATCGAGCTTGCGCCAGTCGAGGTCGCCGAGGTCGTCGCCCACCTCGTCGCGCACCTTCGCCGTCGTGTCGTCGGCGAAGTCGCGCAGTTTGCGGACCGCCCGCTTGAGCCAGGCGGCCGCCTCGGGCAGCCGCGACGGCCCGATGAGGAACGCCGCGACGATGCCGATCAGCAGGAGTTTCTCGAACGTGAGGCCGAACATCGGCGCTCCCCTCGATCAGGCCGGTGTCAGGCGGCGGGCGTCGAGCCGTTCTGCGGGGCGGCCGCGTGCCGGACGTCGTCCGCGGCGAGCGGTGCGACGGGCGCGACCGCCCCGACGGGCGCGGCCGCCGTCGACGTCGCCGGCGCAGTCGCGGCCGGAGTCGTCGCCGCGGCGTCATCCTCGCGGAGCCCGCGCATCTCACCCTTCAGCACGCGCGCCGACTGGCCGATGCTCTTGGCGAGGGCGGGGAGCTTCGCAGCTCCGAACACCACGAGGACGATGACGAGCAGGATGACGAGGTGCCATCCACCGAGATTCTGGAGCATCTTCGGCCCTCCTTCGGGCTTCGCACGGGCCGCATCGTCGCGGTGGCCGCAGGCGAATCGTCTCGGTCCGTACCGTTTCCTGAGAGCGGCCGAACATCGAGCTGATTTGCTCGGGAGATCGTAATAGATGCAATGCGTCGGCGACAAGCATCCGGCGAGGATTCATGTTCTCATCGTTTCTCACGCAACTTTTGATTGACGTTCGGACGAAACTTAGTCCAGGATGACCACAGCGCGGGGGACGAGAACGCGGCCGCACGAACCGGGCCGGCATTCGCCGAGGAAGTCCGACGACGAGGTCGCGATGTCCCGCAGAGCCACTCGATGACGAGGGGAAGGGGGGTGCAGGGCACCGCGAGCGGCGAGAACGCCCGCGCAGACACAAGACCGGGCCACCGATTACGTCGTTGCAGCGACGAATGATGACCCGGTCGAAACGCATCCATCCGGCTGTACCACCGACAGGAGTAGTTTCGCGATGAATCCTAACCCCAGGCGCTTGCGCCGACCCTGGCTCGCGGCCACGACGGCCGCCCTGGTCGGCGCCGTCGTATTCACCGGGTCGCCCGCCATGGCGCACCCCGGCCACGAGCACGACCCCGCGGCGGACGCCGCCGCGGTGGACTGGTCGAACTACGAGAAGGTCCTGCTCACGAAGAACGTGGGCGAGCCGATCGACCTCGCCGTCCTCCCCGACAAGCGGGTGCTGCACACCGCCCGCAACGGCGACCTCCGAGTGACGGACCCGTCGACCGGCGTGACCCGGATCACCAACACGCTCCCGGTGTACGCCAACTCCGAGGACGGCCTCCAGACGGTCGCCATCGACCCCGACTTCGCCGAGAACGGCTGGGTCTACCTCGTCTACGCACCCCGCGACGCGGACGGCGACGGCGTCGCGGACACGCCCGTCGGCAACGCGCCGAACAGCCTGCCGGCCGGCGCCGACGAGAGCTACTGGGACCAGTGGGTCGGCGTCAACCGCCTCGCCCGCTTCCAGTGGGACGGCAACGCCCTCGACCTCGCCTCCGAACAGGTCATCCTCGACGTCGAGGTGCAGCGCGGTCAGTGCTGCCACGTCGGCGCCGACATCGACTGGGACGGCGACGGCAACCTCTACCTGAGCACCGGCGACAACACGCCCGCGAGCACCCCCGGTGCCAACGGCTTCGCGCCGAACAACGACGCTCCCGGCATGAACCCCGGCTTCGACTCGCGTCGAGGTGCGGGCAACACGAACGACCTGCGCGGCAAGATCCTCCGGATCGACGTGCAGGAGGACGGCTCGTACACGATCCCCGAGGGCAACCTGTTCGCCCCCGGCACGGCGAACACCCGCCCCGAGATCTTCATCATGGGCGTGCGCAACCCGTTCCGCATCGACGTCGACGCAGAGACCAACTCGATCTCGTGGGGCGACTACGGCCCCGACGCGACCGCTGCCACCGCCGCGACCGCGGGCCGCGGCCCGATGGGCCTCGTCGAGTGGAACGTCGCGAGCCTCGACGAGCCGCACAACGCGGGCTGGCCGTACTTCACCGGGAACAACTTCGCGTACAACGACTGGGACTACGCCACGTCGACGCCGGGCGCGTTCTTCGATGCGGCCAACCTCGTCAACGACTCGCGCTGGAACACCGGCCTCTCGTCGCTTCCCGCGCCGCGCCCGGCCACGGTGTACTACGGCGACAACCCCGGCGACCAGCCGTGGAACGAGCTCGTGAACTTCGGCACCGGCAGCGGCCAGGGCCCGATGGGCGGGCCGGTCTACCACTACGACGCCGCGAACCCGTCGCAGACGAAGTTCCCCGAGTACTGGTCGGGCAAGGCGTTCATGGGCGAGTTCAGCCAGGACTACATCGCCGCCTTCACGGTCGACTGGAACACCTTCGGCGTCACCAAGATCGAGGACTTCCTGCCGAACACGGCGCTCAGCTCCGCGGGACAGCCCATCCACGACAACCCGATGGACATCGAGTTCGGTCCGGACGGGTCGATGTACGTGCTCGACTACGGCGACGGCTTCTTCCGCGCGAACCCCGATGCGGGGCTCTACCGGATCGACTACGCCGAGGGCAACAAGGCGCCGCAGGCGCGGTTCACCGCCACGCCGAACTCGTCCTCCGGTGCGCCGCTCACCGCGCAGTTCGACGCCTCGACCTCGACCGACCCCGACGGCGACCCCCTCACCTACGAGTGGGACGTCGACGGCAACGGGTCGTTCGAGCACACCGGCGCGACGATCAGCCACACCTACACCGAGCTCGGCGCTTACACCGCCCGGCTCCGCGTCACCGACGACTCGGGCAAGTTCACCTTGACGAGCCGGGTCATCTCGGTGGGCAACCAGGCACCGGTCGTGACGGTCGACTACCCGCTCGCGGGCTCGTTCTTCGACTGGGGTCAGGCGATCCCGTTCAAGGTGAGCACGAACGACGCCGAGGACGGCACCGCGACGACCTGCACCCGGGTCGCCTGGACCTACGGCCTCGGTCACGACGAGCACGCGCACCCCGAGTCGACGGGAACGGGCTGCACGGGCGCCTGGCGCACCGACCCCAACTCGCCTGAGCACGGGGCCGGCGCGAACCTCTACGCGGCCGTCGTCGTGAACTACACCGACAACGGCGCCAACGGGCTGCCTGCGGCTGCGGGCGAGGCGGCGTTCCGCCTCAACCCGAAGCTGCAGCAGGCCGAGTACGCGCAGCGCCAGGGCGTCGTCGTCTACGCGGACGAGACGGCCTCGGCCGGCAATGCGATCCGCGGCCTCGGCACCGGCGACTACCTCCGCTACGACCCGGTGAGCTTCTCCGGGATCAGCGGAGCCGTCGTCCGCGCCAACGGCGGCGGCGAGCTCCAGCTGCGCTGGGGTTCCGCCACGGCCGCGCCGTTCGCCACGGTCGCCATCCCCGGCGGTGCCGGCTGGAAGGACGTCCCGGTGAGCTTCACCGCGCCGACCGGAACCGGCCAGCTGTTCGTGACGTCCGCGTCCGAGCTCGCGGTCGACTCGATCACGATGGTGGGCAACGGCGTCGGCGACGTCACCGCGCCGACCGTCGCGCACACGCTCGCACCGGCCGCCCCCACGGGCGTCGGCGGCGTGTTCAACGTGCCGGTGCGCTTCGCGGTGCAGGCCGCCGACAACGGCGCGCTCTCGACGGTGCAGTACTCGACCAACGCGGGCCAGACGTGGACGAACCTCGCGGCCAACCAGCAGTACGGCGTGACGTTCAACCAGAACGGCACGTACAACCTGCAGTACCGCGCCACCGACACGGGCGGCAACGTCTCGACGGTGGGTTCGGTCGCGTTCACGATCGACCTGGACGCGCCGAACGAACCGACCGTCGACAGCACCACCCTCGTCACGCTCGGCTCCCCGCGGGCCAGCTACGGCGACTCGACGGACGTCGTGGTCGCGGTCACCGGCGCGGGCGGCACCCCGACCGGCGAGGTCGTCCTGACCTCCGCCGGCACCGAGGTCGGCCGCGGCACCCTCGGGGCCGACGGCAAGGCGACGATCGCGCTGGCCGCCGACCTCCCGGTCGGCACGCACACCCTGGTCGCGACATACGGGGCGGACGAGGTCTTCAAGACCTCGTCGGGCACCGCACGCCTCACGGTGTCGCAGACCAAGTCGATCGTGTCGGGCGAGGTCGCTCCGAACCCGGTCAAGCCGAACGTGGCCGCCAAGGCCACGATCCACGTCGCGTCGACCACGGGCATCGTCCCGACGGGCGACGTCACGGTCAAGGTGCTGAAGAGCACCTCGACGGTCGCGACCCTCACCGGAACGCTCGACGCGTCCGGCGACGTCGTGATCACCCTGCCGAAGCTCGCGGTCGGCAGCTACCAGGTCCAGGCGACGTACGACGGCTCCGCCGGCGTCGCGAAGAACTCGGCGACGTTCGCCCTGAGCGTCCGCCAGTAACCGGTCGGGCGGCGGTCCCCCGGGGCCGCCGCCCGAACCCGACCGCCCTGGACCTCAGGACGGGATCACTCGAAGGAGAGAGATGAGTCACCAACACGCTCACGGGCACCCGACGGTCTCGGCCAAGCCGATGAGCCGCCGGACCCTGTTCCAGGCGCTCGCAGCATCCTCGGTCGCGGTCGGCGTCGGAGCGGCGCTCGCCCCGACGGCGGCCTCCGCCCTCGGCGTCCAGGCCGCGGCCCCCACCGTCAGCGGCGGTCCCCGCCTCGTGCCGGCCAACCGCATCGGCATCCAGCTCTTCTCGGTCCGCGACAAGCTCTCGGGGGCGGCCTCGATCGGCTTCCGTCAGCTGTTCGAGGAGCTCAGCGCCATCGGCTACTCGGAGGTCGAGTTCGCCGGCTACACCCAGGGCGGTGCCGGCGCGATCACCCCGCAGGAGATCCGCCAGCTGCTCGACGACAACGGTCTCAAAGCCATCGGCTCCCACACGAACCTCAGTCCGACCAATATCGACGCGCAGATCGAGATCGCCAGCATCCTCGGCATGAAGAACCTCGGGCAGGGCGGTGCGATCGCCTCGACCACGGCCACCGGGCGCACGGACGCCGCCTGGACGGCGGCGTGCCAGACCTGGAACGAGATGGGCGTGAAGGCCAAGGCCGCGGGCATCAAGCTCTACACGCACACCCACCAGCAGGAGTGGAACTACACGATCGACACCAACCGCCGCATCTACGACCTGATGTGGGAGGAGTTCGACCCCTCGCTCGTGACGTTCGAGATGGACATCTACTGGGCGTACGTGGGCCGGCACCTGTTCCCCGGATTCGAGCCGATCGACTACATCAAGCGCGACCCCCGTCGTTTCCCGTTGCTGCACCTGAAGGACGGCAAGCTCAACCCGGCCAGCGCGAACGGCTACGACATCATCGAGTTCGGCGCCGGCGACATCCCCTACGGCGACATCCTCGCCCAGCTCCGCGACCGCGGGCAGCGCACCGGCATCTGGGAGCAGGACAACGCCGGCTCGACCGCGGTTCCCCCGAACACGGTCAACTCGCTCGGCAATGCCGGTCGCAGCTACGAGAACCTCGCCGCGCTTCGCGGCTGATCTGGATCAGGAGATCTTTCGATGAAGAGCAAGTGGAAGGCG
>NZ_WSTA01000132.1 GCF_009789225.1 Agromyces seonyuensis
CCCTTCCGATCAGCCGGCACCGTGCCCGACGCCGCATTCGCCCGGGCGCTCGCGCGCTGGGCGGTCGCGGAGCCGGCCGCTGCGGACCTCGCGGGCGAGGTCGCGCTGCCCGTCGGCATCGCCTCGGGCGCACTGCCCGACGGCGGGCGGGCCTGGTTCGTTTTCAACTGGGGATGGGAGCCGCAGGCGCTGACGCTCGCGACCGCCGTCGCCGACGCCGTCTCGGGGGAGCACCTCGCGGCGGGCACCGAAGTCTCACTGCCGGCGTGGTCGACGCGGACCTTCATCGGCCGGTGAGCAGCAAGGGATCCTGCGATCCATCCAACCGAGGGAAAGAGTTGACATGAAGCAGAAACGGAAGACCGCAGCGGCGCTGCTGGCCGGTACCGCGCTCGCGGCGACCGTCCTGACCGGCTGCACCTCCGGCGGCGGTTCCGCCGACGGCGGCGGCCCGGTCACCCAGGAGCAGATCGACGAGGCGATGTCGACGCCCACCACGCTCACGTTCTGGACGTGGGTGCCCGACATCGACCAGGAGGTCGCGCTCTTCGAGCAGAAGTACCCGGAGATCGACGTCAAGGTGGAGAACGTCGGCCAGGGCCTGCCGCACTACCAGAAGCTCCGCAGTGCGATCGAGGCCGGCGAAGGAGCGCCGGATGTCGCCCAGATCGAATACCAGTACATCCCGTCGTTCGTGCTGTCGGAGTCGCTCCTCGACCTCGCGGACTACGGGGCCGCCGACCTCGAGGACGACTACGTCGGGTGGGCCTGGAACCAGGTCTCGCCGGGCGACGAGGTGTGGGCGATTCCGCAGGACATCGGCCCGATGGGCAACCTCTACCGCGAGGACCTGCTCACGCAGGCGGGCATCGCCGAACCGCCGGCGACGTGGGACGACTACGCGGCGGCCGCGAAGGCCGTCAAGGACAGCACGGGGTCCTACATCTCCAACCTCGGCGCCACCCAGGCCGGGCAGATGATCGGCTTCTTCTGGCAGGCGGGCGTCAAGCCCTTCGGCTACGACGGCGCCGAAACCGTGAAGATCGACGTCAACAGCGACGGGGCCAAGGAGGTCGCCGACTACTGGACGGGGCTGATCCAGGACGACCTCATCTCGACCGACGTCGACTTCAACGACCAGTGGTACCAGGGCCTCGCGAGCGGCAAGTACGCGGGCTGGCTCACGGCCGCGTGGGGTCCGGTGTTCCTCCAGGGCACCGCCGAGGGCACCTCCGGCCAGTGGCGCGCCGCGCCGCTGCCGCAGTGGTCGGCCGGCGACGAGGTCTCGGGCAACTGGGGCGGTTCGTCGGATGCGGTGCTCGCCTCGAGCGAGAACCCCATCGCGGCGGCCGAACTCGCGAAGTTCATCAACCACGACGAGGAGTCCGCCATGCAGCTGGCGACGCAGCAGTTCCTCTTCCCGCCGCAGCAGTCGGTGCTGAGCGACCCCGCGTTCATCGACCAGGAGTCGGAGTTCTACGGGGGCCAGCAGGTCAACAAGCTCTTCGCCGAGATCTCCGAGACGGTCGATACCGACTTCGAGTGGCTGCCGTTCATGGACTACGTGTACTCGAGCTACGAGGAGACGATGGGCACGGTGATCGCGGACAAGGGCGACATCGCCGCCGCCCTCGACACCTGGCAGGACCAGCTCGTCTCGTACGCCGAGGACCAGGGCTTCACCGTCGAGTGAGCCTCGGGGCGCCCGCCGGCTCCACCGGCGGGCGCCCGCTCCACGCGGCCGCGCCGCCGCACCCCTCGAATCCCCGAACCAGTCAGGAGTCGCAATGACGCACACTCCGACGGCCGCGCGCACCGCCGCCCGGCCCGCCGAACGGCGTCGAACGAGCACGTCCAAGCGCAAGCAGCGCACGGCCGCCTATCTGTTCATCCTCCCGTTCTTCCTCGTCTTCCTCACGATGCTCGTCGTGCCGCTGTTCTATTCGGGCTGGCTCAGCTTCTTCGAGTCGAAGCTCATCGGCGGCGAGCAGTTCGCCGGCCTCGCCAACTACGTGCGCGCCCTCGGCGACTCGGCCTTCTGGGGAAGCCTGCTCCGGGTGCTGGCATTCCTCCTCATCCAGGTGCCGATCATGCTGATCCTCGCGCTGTGCTTCGCCCTCGCGCTCGACAGCGGTCGGGCTCGGGGCTCGCGCACCGTGCGGCTGCTCATCTTCATGCCCTACGCGGTGCCCGCCGTCGTGGCGACGCTCATGTGGGGCTACCTCTACGGGCCGGACTTCGGACCGATCGCGCAGATCGCGCGCGCGGTCGGGCTCGGCACCCCGGAGTTCCTGACGCCGGGCAACATCCTCGGCTCGATGATGAACATCGTCACGTGGGAGTTCATCGGCTACAACATGATCATCATGTACGCGGCCCTCCGCTCGATCCCGGCGGAGCTCTACGAAGCCGCGGAGATCGACGGCGCGGGCCAGTTCCGCGTCGCCTGGAGCGTGAAGATCCCGGCGATCCGCCCGGCGATCATGCTCACCGTGATCTTCTCGATCATCGGCTCGTTCCAACTCTTCAACGAGCCCAGCCTGCTGAACACGATCGCGCCGGACGCGATCACGAACTCCTTCATGCCGAACTACTACGCGTACAACCTCGCGTTCATCAACCAGGAGCTCAACTACGCGGCCGCGATCGCGTTCCTGCTGGGGCTGCTCATCGCGATCGTCTCCTACATCGTCCAGCTCAGCGAACAGCGCCGGGAGCGGCGCGAGCGGAGGCTCTCATGACCGACCTCGACACCCGTGCGGCCGTCACGATCGACACGCCGAACTACCGGCCGCCGCACGGTCGACGGGGCCGGCCCCGCCCGTACTCGGCGTCGAAGCGGCGGAGCACGCTGCTGACCGTCCTGCTCTGGCTCTGCGTGCTGTACTTCGTGCTGCCGCTGTGGTGGTTGTTCGTCTCCTCGACGAAGGACACGTCCGCCCTCTTCTCGACCTTCGGCCTGTGGTTCGGCCCGGACTTCTCGCTGTGGGACAACCTCGTCGACCTCTTCACGACGCGCGGCGGCCTGTTCGTTCGCTGGATCGGCAACACGGTCTTCTACGCGCTGACCGCCGCTGTCGGCGCGACGCTGCTCTCGGCGATGGCCGGCTACGCCTTCGCGAAGTTCGACTTCCCGGGCAAGAAGGTGCTCTTCTCCATCACGCTCGGCGCGGTGATGATCCCGCTCACGGCGCTCGCCCTGCCGACCTACCTGCTCTTCGCGCAGGCGGGTCTCACCGACACCCCGTGGGCGATCATCGTGCCGTCGCTCGTCAGCCCGTTCGGCGTCTACCTCATGCGGGTCTATGCGGCGGACGCGATCGACGACAGCCTCCTCGAGGCGGCTCGGGTCGACGGCTCGGGCGAGTTCCGCACGTTCTGGCAGGTGGGCTTCCGACTGCTGGGTCCGGGGCTCGTGACGGTGTTCCTCTTCAGCCTCGTGGGCACCTGGAACAACTACTTCCTGCCCCTCATCATGCTGAACAGCTCGGACCTCTACCCGCTGACCGTCGGCCTCGCGCAGATCCAGGCGGCGGCCTCGGCGGGCGGCGGATCGCAGGCCGCCTTCTCGACGGTCATCACGGGGTCGCTCGTGACGGTCATCCCGCTCGTGATCGCCTTCCTGTTCCTGCAGCGGTACTGGCAGTCGGGCCTGTCCACCGGTTCGGTGAAGGGATGACCGGAGGCGCGGCCCGTCGCCGGGCCGCCAGAATCGAGGCACGACAGATCGCGACGAAGGGATGCGGGCAGTGACCATCAAGTACGGGGGCGACTACAACCCCGAGCAGTGGCCGACCGAGGTCTGGGACGAGGACGTGCGCCTCATGCAGCGCGCGGGTGTGAACCTCGCCACGGTGGCCGTGTTCTCGTGGGCGCGGCTCGAGCCGCGGCCGGGGGAGTACGACTTCGCCTGGCTCGACGACGTGCTCGGCCGCCTCCACGCGGGCGGCGTGCGCGTCGACCTCGCGACCGCGACGGCCTCGCCGCCGCCGTGGCTGGCCCGCCGCCACCCCGAGACGCTGCCCGTCGACGAGCACGGCGTGCGGCTCGAGGTCGGCAGCCGCCAGCAGTACTGCCCGTCCTCGCCGGTGTACCGCGCCCACGCGCGCCGGCTCGTCGAGCGGCTCGTCGAGCGCTACGCCGACCACCCGGCGCTCGAGCTCTGGCACGTGAACAACGAGTACGGCTGCCACGTCAGCCGCTGCTACTGCGACGCGTCCGCGGCCGCCTTCCGGGACTGGCTCGAGGACCGCTACGACACGGTCGAGGCCCTGAACGACGCGTGGGGGACCGCGTTCTGGTCGCAGCGCTACGACTCGTTCGACGAGATCATGCCGCCGCGGGCCGCGCCGACATTCCAGAACCCGACCCAGTTGCTCGACTTCGACCGGTTCTCCTCCGACGAGCTGCTCGAGTGCTACCGCGCCGAGGCGGAGGTGATCCGGGCCTCCTCCGATGTGCCGATCACGACGAACTTCATGGGCTTCTTCAAGCCGCTCGACTACTGGAAGTGGGCGAAGGAGGTCGACGTCGTCTCCGACGACACCTACCCCGACCCCGCCGACCCGCTCTCGACGCCGTACGCGGCGATGGTGCGCGACCTCATGCGCTCCCTCGGCGGCGGCGCCCCCTGGATCCTCATGGAGCAGGCGCCGAGCGCCGTCAACTGGCGCGAGCGCAACGCGATCAAGGCGCCAGGGCAGATGCGGGCGTGGTCGTACCAGGCGCTCGCGCGCGGCGCGGACGGCATCCTGTTCTTCCAGTGGCGCCAGTCCAAGGCGGGCTCCGAGAAGTTCCACTCGGGCATGGTGCCGCACGCCGGGCCCGAAACCCGGGTGTTCCGCGAGATCGCCGAGCTCGGCGCCGAGCTCACGGCGCTCTCCGGCCCCGAAGCCGGTTTCGAGGGCGCCCCGGTCGCCGCCCACGCCGCCATCGCGCTCGACTGGGACAGCTGGTGGGCCCTCGAGCAGCCGGCCGCGCCGACGGCGGTCGCCTACCTGGAGGTGCTGTTCGCGTGGCACGCGGCGCTCACCGCGAACGGGCTCACGGTCGACTTCGTGCAGGCGGGCGCCGATCTCTCGGGCTATCCGCTCGTCGTGGTGCTGGCGCACTTCGTGCTCACGGCGGACCAGGGCGCGAACCTCTCCGCCTACGCGGAGGAAGGGGGCACGCTCGTCGTGGGCTTCGCCTCGGGCATCCTCGACGAGCAGCTGCACGTGCACCTCGGCGGGTACTTCGGCGCCGAATTGCGTCGCGCCCTCGGCGTGCGCATCGAGGAGTTCGCCCCGCCCGCCGGACCCGACCTCCGGGCAGAGGGCGGCGTTCCGGCGCCGCCGATCGGGATCGTCGGCGACGTCGTCGGCGGATCGGCGTCGGCCGGGCTCTGGGCCGAGGCGCTCATCGCCGAGGATGCCGCGATCGAGGCGGCCTTCGCCGGCGGCGCGCTCGACGGGACGCCGGCGATCACACGCCGCGAGACCGGCGTCGGCCGCGCCTGGTACGTCGCCACGCTGCCGCAGCCCGAGGCGCTCGGGATGCTGGCGGCCCGCCTCATCGCCGACGCCGGGATCGTCGTGCCGGAGCCGGCCGCCGTGGGCGGGGGCGTCGAGGTCGTGCGCCGCGGGGCGAACACCGTCGTCATCAACCACGGCGACGGCACGGCCGTGGTGCGCCTGCCCGGCGTCGACCGGCTCACCGGGGCGAGCGCCGACGGGCTGGAGCTCGCCCCGCAGGGCGTCGCGGTCGTCGCCGACCCCGCGTAGGCGAGCGGCCGGGCGCGGCGGCCGGGTGAACCGGTCGCCGCGCTCCGCGCCGCTGCGTGCGCGCGGTGCGCTCAGCCGCGGAGACCGAGC
>NZ_WSTA01000133.1 GCF_009789225.1 Agromyces seonyuensis
GTTGTTGGTGTTCGTCCAGTGGCGAACAGTTGCTGTTCGTCTGCTGGGGACTACCTAGTGGACGCGAGTCATCGGGTGCCCCACAACCCGCCTTTTGTTCTCAAACAAGGGTTGTGAGTGGGTGATTATCAAGTTATCGGCTTATTAGTACCAGTCAGCTGCACACCTTGCGGTGCTTCCACATCTGGCCTATCAACCCAGTCGTCTGGCTGGGAGCCTCTCCCCCGAAGGGATGGAAATCTCATCTCGAGGCCGGCTTCCCGCTTAGATGCTTTCAGCGGTTATCCATTCCGAACGTAGCTAACCAGCGGTGCACTTGGCAGTACAACTGGCACACCAGAGGTTCGTCCAACCCGGTCCTCTCGTACTAGGGTCAGATCCTCTCAAATTTCCTACGCGCGCAGCGGATAGGGACCGAACTGTCTCACGACGTTCTAAACCCAGCTCGCGTACCGCTTTAATGGGCGAACAGCCCAACCCTTGGGACCTACTCCAGCCCCAGGATGCGACGAGCCGACATCGAGGTGCCAAACCATGCCGTCGATATGGACTCTTGGGCAAGATCAGCCTGTTATCCCCGAGGTACCTTTTATCCGTTGAGCGACAGCGCTTCCACAAGCCACTGCCGGATCACTAGTCCCGACTTTCGTCCCTGCTCGACCTGTCAGTCTCACAGTCAAGCTCCCTTGTGCACTTACACTCGCCACCTGATTGCCAACCAGGTTGAGGGAACCTTTGGGCGCCTCCGTTACTCTTTAGGAGGCAACCGCCCCAGTTAAACTACCCACCAGGCACTGTCCCTGAACCGGATCACGGTTCGAAGTTAGACATCCAGAGTGACCAGAGTGGTATTTCAACAACGACTCCACCGACACTAGCGTGCCGGCTTCATAGTCTCCCACCTATCCTACACAAGCCACACCGAACGCCAATACCAAGCTATAGTAAAGGTCACGGGGTCTTTCCGTCCTGCTGCGCGTAACGAGCATCTTTACTCGTACTGCAATTTCGCCGAGTTCGCGGTTGAGACAGCTGGGAAGTCGTTACGCCATTCGTGCAGGTCGGAACTTACCCGACAAGGAATTTCGCTACCTTAGGATGGTTATAGTTACCACCGCCGTTTACTGGGGCTTAAATTCTCAGCTTCGCCTTGCGGCTAACCGGTCCTCTTAACCTTCCAGCACCGGGCAGGCGTCAGTCCGTATACATCGTCTTGCGACTTAGCACGGACCTGTGTTTTTAGTAAACAGTCGCTTCCCACTGGTCTCTGCGGCCTTCAACGCTTCGGCAGCAAGTGCCTACACGTATCCGGCCCCCCTTCTCCCGAAGTTACGGGGGCATTTTGCCGAGTTCCTTAACCACGATTCTCTCGATCTCCTCGGTATTCTCTACCTGACCACCTGAGTCGGTTTGGGGTACGGGCGGCTAGAACCTCGCGTCGATGCTTTTCTCGGCAGCATAGGATCACCCACTTTTTATCCGCATCACGTCTCAGCCTGCATGAACGACGGATTTGCCTATCGTTCGGCCTACACGCTTGCCCCGGGTCAACCATCGCCCGGGTTGGGCTACCTTCCTGCGTCACACCTGTTAATACGCTCGCTCCACCAGATGGGGTCGCATGCCGCCATCCGCGTCACCCCGAAGGGATCGTACGGATCTTGGGATGCTTAGCACTCCTGATCTCGCGTGGGCGGTTCTTCGCCGGTACGGGAATATCAACCCGTTGTCCATCGACTACGCCTGTCGGCCTCGCCTTAGGTCCCGACTTACCCAGGGAAGATTAGCTTGACCCTGGAACCCTTGGTCTTCCGGAGGACGGGGTTCTCACCCGTCTTTCGCTACTCATGCCTGCATTCTCACTCGTGCGGCCTCCACGGCTGGATCACTCCGCCGCTTCACTGCCCGCACGACGCTCTCCTACCCATCCACACGACTGGACCACGAAGGCCTATCGATTGTATGAATGCCACGACTTCGGTGGCGTGCTTGAGCCCCGTTACATTGTCGGCGCGGAATCACTTGACCAGTGAGCTATTACGCACTCTTTCAAGGGTGGCTGCTTCTAAGCCAACCTCCTGGTTGTCTGTGCAACTCCACATCCTTTCCCACTTAGCACGCGCTTAGGGACCTTAGTCGGTGGTCTGGGTTGTTTCCCTCTCGACGATGAAGCTTATCCCCCACCGTCTCACTGCTGCGCTCTCACTTACCGGCATTCGGAGTTTGGCTGACGTCAGTAACCTGTTGAGGCCCATCGGCCATCCAGTAGCTCTACCTCCGGCAAGAAACACGCAACGCTGCACCTAAATGCATTTCGGAGAGAACCAGCTATCACGAAGTTTGATTGGCCTTTCACCCCTATCCACAGCTCATCCCCCAGGTTTTCAACCCTGGTGGGTTCGGTCCTCCACGACGTCTTACCGTCGCTTCAACCTGGCCATGGATAGATCACTTCGCTTCGGGTCTAGGACACGCGACTGAATCGCCCTATTCAGACTCGCTTTCGCTACGGCTACCCCACACGGGTTAACCTCGCCACGTATCACTAACTCGCAGGCTCATTCTTCAAAAGGCACGCCGTCACCCCACCTGGAGGCTCCGACGGTTTGTAAGCGAACGGTTTCAGGTACTATTTCACTCCCCTCCCGGGGTACTTTTCACCTTTCCCTCACGGTACTTGTCCGCTATCGGTCATCTGGGAGTATTTAGGCTTACCAGGTGGTCCTGGCAGATTCACACGGGATTTCTCGGGCCCCGTGCTACTTGGGATACCTCTCCGGCCGGCACACGATTTCGACTACGGGACTCGCACCCACTCCGGTCAGGCATTCAAACCTGTTCGTCTATCGCCTACGCGTCACCGTGACTGCACGGCAGTACAGTCCGAAAGGTCCCACAACCCCGACCATGCAACCCCTGCCGGGTATCACACATGGCTCGGTTTAGCCTGTTCCGCGTTCGCTCGCCACTACTTACGGAATCACGGTTGTTTTCTCTTCCTGCGGGTACTGAGATGTTTCACTTCCCCGCGTTCCCTCTACCCGCCCTATATATTCAGGCGGGAGTCACCAGGTCACTCGAAAGGCCTGGCGGGGTTTCCCCATTCGGAAATCCTCGGATCACAGCTCGTTTATCAGCTCCCCGAGGCTTATCGCAGATTACGACGTCCTTCTTCGGCTCCAGATGCCAAGGCATCCACCGTTCGCTCTTAAAAACTTGAAATCACATGAGTTTGAATCAGTTAGCCGACCACACCGATGTTCCCATCGACGAGCCGGCGACCAATGGTGTCGAACACACCACCAAGACCTTGACGATCTCGACTGATGTGCTCGAGCACACTTTCAAAACCACACCGAAAACCACCCCGAAGGATGCGCTTTTCGATGCGAGTTTTAAGATGCTCGCGTCCACTATGTAGTTCTCAACAGACGACCAGCACCCCCACACCCACCAACCCACAGGGTCGATCTCGATGAAGGCCTGGAAACGGGAACCCTCCCTGCCCCAGCAGCGCCCGCCGCGACCGGGATCCGAAGACCCCACCCACGACCAGCACCCGCACAGGGCATGTCCGGTCCCTCAGGACCCAACAGCGTGCACGCACCAAACCCTCCGACCCCGCCCCGTTCCAACCGTTGCCGGCGTACTGGAGGAAGAACCCTCGAATCTGATGCCTATGTCAATGTTCCACCCATGAGCTCCCAGCAGAGACGATCGCTCTGATCTGGGACTCCTGGAACCAGCAAGCTGGTCCAGTGCTCCTTAGAAAGGAGGTGATCCAGCCGCACCTTCCGGTACGGCTACCTTGTTACGACTTAGTCCTAATCACCGATCCCACCTTCGACGGCTCCCTCCACAAGGGTTAGGCCACCGGCTTCGGGTGTTACCGACTTTCATGACTTGACGGGCGGTGTGTACAAGGCCCGGGAACGTATTCACCGCAGCGTTGCTGATCTGCGATTACTAGCGACTCCGACTTCATGAGGTCGAGTTGCAGACCTCAATCCGAACTGAGACCGGCTTTTTGGGATTCGCTCCGCCTTACGACATCGCAGCCCTTTGTACCGGCCATTGTAGCATGCGTGAAGCCCAAGACATAAGGGGCATGATGATTTGACGTCATCCCCACCTTCCTCCGAGTTGACCCCGGCAGTCTCACATGAGTCCCCACCATAACGTGCTGGCAACATGCGACGAGGGTTGCGCTCGTTGCGGGACTTAACCCAACATCTCACGACACGAGCTGACGACAACCATGCACCACCTGTTCACGAGTGTCCAAAGAGTTGACCATTTCTGGCCCGTTCTCGTGTATGTCAAGCCTTGGTAAGGTTCTTCGCGTTGCATCGAATTAATCCGCATGCTCCGCCGCTTGTGCGGGCCCCCGTCAATTCCTTTGAGTTTTAGCCTTGCGGCCGTACTCCCCAGGCGGGGCGCTTAATGCGTTAGCTACGACACGGAAACCGTGGAAAGGTCCCCACATCTAGCGCCCAACGTTTACGGCGTGGACTACCAGGGTATCTAATCCTGTTCGCTCCCCACGCTTTCGCTCCTCAGCGTCAGTTACGGCCCAGAGAACTGCCTTCGCCATCGGTGTTCCTCCTGATATCTGCGCATTCCACCGCTACACCAGGAATTCCATTCTCCCCTACCGCACTCAAGTCTGCCCGTACCCACTGCAGGCCAGAGGTTGAGCCTCTGGTTTTCACAGCAGACGCGACAAACCGCCTACGAGCTCTTTACGCCCAATAATTCCGGACAACGCTCGGACCCTACGTATTACCGCGGCTGCTGGCACGTAGTTAGCCGGTCCTTTTTCTGCAGGTACCGTCAAGCCGAAGCCCTTCTTCCCTACTAAAAGAGGTTTACAACCCGAAGGCCGTCATCCCCCACGCGGCGTTGCTGCATCAGGCTTTCGCCCATTGTGCAATATTCCCCACTGCTGCCTCCCGTAGGAGTCTGGGCCGTGTCTCAGTCCCAGTGTGGCCGGTCACCCTCTCAGGCCGGCTACCCGTCGACGCCTTGGTGAGCCATTACCTCACCAACAAGCTGATAGGCCGCGAGTCCATCCCAGACCGAAAAAACTTTCCACCCCCGACCATGCGGCCAGAGGTCCTATCCGGTATTAGACGCCGTTTCCAGCGCTTATCCCAGAGTCCAGGGCAGGTTACTCACGTGTTACTCACCCGTTCGCCACTAATCCCCCCAGAGCAAGCTCCAAAGTTCATCGTTCGACTTGCATGTGTTAAGCACGCCGCCAGCGTTCGTCCTGAGCCAGGATCAAACTCTCCAAAAAAAATGGTTCCAACCAGCCGAAACCGGTCAGGAGTTCAATCTCTGACTGAGAAACAACTGACTACTTAAAATCAAATTGTCCATCAATCCAAAGGAATCCCGTCTGGCAAAACCAGACCGGGGTTCAATAAATTGGCATTGAACATAGTGCACGCTGTTGAGTTCTCAAGGAACGGACAC
>NZ_WSTA01000134.1 GCF_009789225.1 Agromyces seonyuensis
TCTTGAGACGACGCAGCACGTCGCCGATCTCCTCACGACCGCTGTCGAGCTTGCCCGACATCGCTTCCATCTCGCCGTAGGACGCCTTGAAATCAGCCACTGGTGCTCCTTGCTCAGGGATTCGGGTGAATGCCGGAACGGGACCGGCCGCACCCGAGGCTATCCCAGCGACCCCGGGGCGGCGGTCCGTTCTCCACAGCTCCCGGAACCGACCGGGTGCATCTCGGCGAGGGATGCCGGACCGTCGCCGGCATCCGCGCCGGCGTTCTCGGGGTGCCGCGCCTCGTGCCGGGTACGGACGGCTGCGGGCCCGTCGACCCGGATCAGTGGACGAGCGTCGCCTCGGGGCCGGCGGACCGGGCCGGCTCCTCGGCACGTGCGGCCGCCGGGACGAGCGGGAGTTGCACCGTGACGAAGCGGCCGTTCTCGACGAACAGGCCGCGCCCGGGCGGGAACTCGTGGCGCTGCACCTTCGGGAAGCCGACCTTGAAGAGCGACTCGCCGTCGTACTGGTCGGGCTTCAGCGCGATGCCGCGGCGGCCCGCCTTGAGCTCGCCGACGAGGCCGTAGCCGCTCGAGAGCTGCGAGACGTCGCCGTCGCCGATCAGGAAGTGCTCCGAGCGGTTGACCGCCTGGAAGAGCTCCTTGAGCGGTCGCTCGGCATCCGTGTCGCCGTACTCGAGCGCGTTCTCGACGACGATCACGAAGCGCGAGCCGAGCGTCTCGTCGGCCACGAGCGGGGCGAGCTCCTTCGCGAGCGCGCGCACGTCCTCGATCGAGGAGGCCGTGCGGCGCCACTCGCGGAGGTCGCGGAGCGCGGCCCGACGCCCGCCGAAATGGAAGAACTCGGTCGCCGGGTCGAAGCGCTCCATGGCGTGCACGAGCGCGCGCACCGCGTTCGTCTTGCCGGACTGCGGCGGACCGGCGACCACGAAGGTGCCGACCGGCTCGAAGCCGCGGGCACCGAGGGCCTCGTCGGAGATGCCGATGACCGGCTGGCCGGCGACCGCGTCCGGCAGGCCCGCGGGCGCGAGCTCGGTCGGCAAGGACCCGATCTCGGGGACGTCGACGGCACCGCGGGCGCGCAGTTCATCGGCGAAGGCGGCCATCGCGGCCGTCTGCTCGGCGACGTTGGCCGTGCCGCCGATGACGGCGATCTGCGTCTCGAAGCCGTCGACGATCGCGCGACCGGGACCGCTGCGCTCGTTGAGGACGTCCTTCGCGACGCCGAGGATCGAGTAGGCGCCCTCGTCGCTCATGCGGAGCACGACGCGCTTGGTCACGTTGGCGCTCACGGCCGTGGGCACGGCGCCGTAGCGGTCCGCGGTCGCCACGACGTGCACGCCGAGCGGCCGGCCCTCGCCGAGCATCCGCATGAAGACGGCGTAGAAGGGCGCCCGCGCCGACGTCGTCTCCCAGTCGTTCTTGAACGTGCCGAAGCCGTCGATGAGCAGCAGGATGCGCGGCTCGTCGACGCCCGTGATCTCGCGGTACTCGGCGAGCGTCGCGGCGTTCGCGTTCGAGAAGCGCTTCGACCGGTCGTCGAGGATGCCCCGGAGGGTGCGGAACAGGCGCTGCACGCGCTCGGCGTCGTCGCCGGAGACGATCGAGCCGATCTGCGGCAGGGGCTCCAGCGAGCGCAGCGCGCCCGTGCCGAAGTCGAGGCCGTAGACGTGCGCGGCACCGGCCTCCGGGCGGGCGCCCGCGGCGATGGCGATCGAGCGCAGGAGCGCCGTCTTGCCGGCGCCGCTCGTGCCGTAGACGAGCAGGTGCCCGTCGGCGTCGGGTTCGAAGAACACCGGCGCCTGCTGCTGGCGCTCGGGGATGTCGGCGAGGCCGAGCGGGATGCGGCCGTCGCCCTCGAGCGGGAGCTCGCGGAGGTCGACGGTCGCCGCCAGGTCGTCGAGCCAGGGTCGACGCGGCGCGGGCAGCGCGGCGAGCTCGGCCGCCGCGACGAGGTTCTTCACGAGGCGCTTCTGGTCGTTGGGGCCGAGGTCGCCGTCGTGGGCGTCGGCGTC
The DNA here is from genome assembly GCF_009789225.1 of Agromyces seonyuensis. GTDB lineage: Bacteria > Actinomycetota > Actinomycetes > Actinomycetales > Microbacteriaceae > Agromyces > Agromyces seonyuensis. Next base: position 2,019 of record NZ_WSTA01000134.1, read on the forward strand.
GTCCTCGCTGTCGCGCTCCCACACGGTGATGGAGCCGAAGCGGAGCTCGGCGATGCGCGCCTCGGCGCGGTCGGGCTCGTCGGTCGTCCAGCCGCCGGCGTAGCCGGACTGGAACGGCACGAGCCGGCCGGGGCCGGTCTTCGCGATGCCGCGGCCCGGGATCGAGGGGTCGAACGTGCCGGCGACAGGATCGCCGACGACATCGTTCGAGTCGGACTCGTCGGCCATGCGCAGCGCGACGCGCAGGTTCGTGTTCGCGCGCAGGTTGTCCTTGATGACGCCCGCGGGGCGCTGCGTCGCCATGATGAGGTGGATGCCGAGGGAACGGCCGCGCTGGGCGATGTCCACGACGCCGTCGACGAACTCGGGCACTTCGCCCGCGAGGGCGGCGAACTCGTCGATGACGAGGACGAGCGCGGGCGGGGTGTCGGGGTCCTGGCGCTTCTCGAGCTCGAGGAGGTCCTTCGCCTTCTTGCGGTTGAAGAGGTGCTCGCGGTGGTGCAGCTCGGCCCGGAGGCTCGTGAGCGCGCGGCGCACGAGGTGCGGGCTGAGGTCGGTGACGAGGCCGACGCAGTGCGGCAGTTCGACGCAGTCCGCGAACGCGGAACCGCCCTTGTAGTCGACGAAGAGGAACGTCACGCGATCCGGGCTGTACTCGGCCGCCATGCCGAGCACCCACGCCTGCAGGAACTCCGACTTGCCCGAACCGGTCGTGCCGCCGACGAGGGCGTGCGGCCCCTGCGTGCGCAGGTCGAGGGTCATCGCGTCGGGGCTGCCCTGGCCGACGAAGGCCTTGAGGGTGCCGGCGCGCTTGAGCCGCGGTCGGGGCGTGCGCGAGCGGTCGAGGATCGAGTTGTTCTGGCGCCACCGGTCGACCGCCGTGTGCGGCTCGGCGGCGAGATCGGTGCCGAGCAGACGCAGCATCGACACGTTCGCCGGCAGGTCGGAGGAGTCCGCCGTGACGGAGGACGAGTCGATGACCGGGGCGAGTCGCTTGGCGAAGATCTCCGCGTACTGGTTCGAGACGCCCTCGACGGCGACGTCCTCGAGGCGCTCGCCCGCGCGGACGTAGCCGACCGCGGCTCGTTCGAGACCGCTCGTGACGTCGATGTAGGTGCGGCACGCGGCCGGCAGCGACTCCACCGTCGGCGCGAGGAAGACGGTGTAGACGCCGACGTCGGGCCCGCGCTCGATGAGCTGGGTGAGCCGCGGTCGGTCGACCGGAGCGTCGTTCGTGACGAAGAGCACGAGGGCGACCTCGCCGGGAAGCCCGTCGCCGCGGTCCTCGCCGACGCGCTTGCCGGCCGTCATGGTCGTGTCGCGCTCGGTCAGCGGACCGCGCCGCGTCGGCGAGCCCTTGAGCCGCTCGAGGATGGCCTCCTCGAGGCCGTTGAGGAGCGCCGTGCCGGCGGACTGGCTGTCGGCGAGCGCCATCTCGGCGAACGGCGAACGGGGGCTCGTCGTGTGCGGCAGCCACTTCATCCACTCGAGCTCGCTCGTCCACGCCGGGTCGACGATCGCCGCGGTGACGACCTCGTTCGGAGCGTGCAGGCCGAAGAGCTGCACGCCGATGCCGCGAGCGACGTCGGCGGCGTACTCGCGGGGACCGGCGATGCCGATCGCGCCGGAGGACGGCAGCATCTCGATGAGCGGGACGGCGTCGATTGTCGAGTACTTCTCGCGCAGCTTCGCCACCATGCCGGCGTACTTGGCGATGCCGCGGTAGTCGGCGAGCTCCTGCACGGTGTTGCGGCTCGCCGCGTCGGCGACGCCGAGTCGCAGCGAGAGGAAGTTCCAGTGCTCGGGGCGGCGCGTCCACAGGAGCGGCCCGAGCGCCATGGCCTGCTCGTAGACGGTGGCCGTCGCCGGCGCCTCGCCGCGGCGGCGCTCGCGCTCGACGTGGGTCTCGGCCTCGAGCCGGCCCTCGAGCTCCTCCAGCTGGACCTCGAACGTCTCGATCTCGAGCTTGCTCTTCGTGCCCTGCTGGGTGCGCTGGCCGATGAAGTTGCCGAGCATCATGAGCGGCGCCATGACGACGACGAGCAGCGACGTGGCCCGCTGGGTCATTGCGAACATCGCGAGGCCGAGCAGGATCGGCGCCATGATCATCGGCCACGGGAAGATGCGCGGCTCGGGCTCGCCGGGGATGACCGGATGCCGGTGCTCCTGGCCCGGGTAGCGGTCCTCGACGCGCGGCGAGCGGTTGAACATGAGCGCGCCGCCGCGCTCCAGCACCGCGCTCGTCGTGCCCTCGGGGCGCGGGGCGAGCGTGAAGGAGACCTCGGTGCCGCCGATCGTGATGATCTGGCCGGGGATGACCGTGATGCGCGGGAGCCGGCCGCCGTCGACCCGGATGCCGTTGGCCGAGTTGAGGTCGACGAGCTCGATGCCGCGGTCGACCTCGACGCGCGCATGCCGCTTCGAGACGAGCCGGTCCTGCAGCAGGACGTCGGCCGGCTCGAGCCGGCCGATGATCGACGCGCCCGCGGGGATCGGCACCGCCCGGCCCGCCTCCGGGCCGTTGTGGATGCGCATGACGGCGGCCGCGGGCTCGGTGCCGGCCCGGCGACGGCTGTGCGGGATGACGGCGGCGTCGAAGCCGGAGCCGATGGGCGCCTCGGCGATGAGGGTGTCGGGGTCGAGTCGGGAGGGCTCCGCCGCGGGAGGGGCGACCGCGAGGGTCAGTCGCGCGCCCGGCGGGATGGACTGGCTGCCGGCGGGGTCGTTCTCCGCGATGGCGCGGGCGACGTCTTCGACGGTGGCCGTGGCGTCCGCGGTGACGAGCAGGTCGACGGGGGCGCCGCTGCCGCGGCGCAGGCCGAGTTTGAACTTCATGCGCGGTCCTCTGCGGGTTCGACGACGAAGGAGCGCCCGCCGCCGAGCGACACGGTCGTGCCGTAGGGCACGACGACGCGTTCACCCGCGACGAGCTCGAGGGTCGCGCCGTCGGGCGCGGTGACCTCGGTGCCGTTGCTGGAGCCCCGGTCGACGAGCCAGGCGCCGCCCGGTTCGCGGCCGACGGCGAGGTGGGTCTTGGAGATGCGGCGGCTCGGGTCTTCGAGGGGCTGCACGAGGTCGACCGTCTCGCCGGGGGCCGGAGCCGGGTTGCGGCCGAGGAGGCCCGCGACGGGGGCGATGAGCCTCGCGCCGTCGTCGAAGCGCAGCACGGCGATGCCGCGGTCGTCCACGGCTGCCGGCGCGGCCGCACGGCGGCCCGGGGCCGGCGCAACCGGAACCGCCGACGGCACGGCGCCCATCGGGGCCGGCCCAGATCGGAAGAGCACAGCTTTGAACTCTTGT
>NZ_WSTA01000135.1 GCF_009789225.1 Agromyces seonyuensis
GGCCGCGGCCGCACGGGAGTCGGCTCCGTCGGCGCCCGCCGCCCCGCCGGCCGCACCGGCGGCGGCCCCGGAGGCGCCCTCGACCCCGGAGCCGTCCACGACCCCCGAGCCGTCCACGGCGCCCGAGCCGGACTCGGGCACGTCGTCGTCGGAGGGCACGTCCTCGGAGGCGTCCGACGCCCCGGACGACCGCCCGGCCGACTCCCGCTGAGTTCCCGGCCCGCGCCCAGCCGCCGTCAGTAAGTTCGGGTCATGGAGCCCGGAGCAGAACTCCTCCCCGTCCCGAAGCGCCGGTCGCGCGTGCGAGCGATGCTGCACGCGTTCCGCGAACGACTGCGCGCGCACCCCGTGCTGCGGCGCTGGTATCGCGGCGCCGTCGCGGTCGCCGGTGTGCTCGTCATGCTGCTGGGCCTCGTGCTCGTGCCCCTGCCGGGCCCGGGGTGGCTCATCGTCTTCGCCGGCCTCGCGGTGCTCGCGACCGAGTTCGCGTGGGCCGCTCGAGCGGCCGGGCCGATCCGGCGCGGGGTCGCGCGGATGCAGGCCGCGTACCGAGCGCGCAAGGCCGCACGGGGCGCCGAGCCCGCCTGAGCGCCATCTCGGTCGCGGTCGGTCAGGCCGGTCGCGGTTCGTGCGGCGATCGACGGACTGCGATCGCCCGACCGCGTCTCAGCGCTCGAGCATCTCCCGAACGATCTCGCCCCAGGCGAAGCCGCACTCGCGGCACTCGAACAACGGGTCGCCCGCTCCGTCGTCGCGGATCGGCTCGAGCATGTCGATGGCGCGCACCCGGTCGGATTCGCACCGCGGGCATCGCTCGTCGGCGTCGGCGCCGATCACGGGGAACGGGGTGGGCTCTGCGGCGGCGGTTCGGGCATCCATGTCGGGCACGCTACGCGGGACCGCGGACATCCCCGGGGAGCGCGCCGGGCGCGCCCGCGGTCCGGGGGCCCCCCAGTCGCGCGTCCCGGCGTCCGTCCTGTCATCCCTCCAGACGGCGCGAGCCCGCCCGATCGCGGTGATCGGACGAGCTCGCGCGGTGCGTCGGCGGCTCAGCGCCCGGCGCCGCCGACCCAGGCCTCGACCTCGGCGACGGTGCGCGGGATGCCCGCCGAGAGGTTCACGGCGCCGCTCGAGGTGACGAGGATGTCGTCCTCGATGCGCACGCCGATGCCGCGGAACTCCTCGGGGACGGTCAGGTCGTCGGGCTGGAAGTACAGGCCCGGCTCGATCGTGAAGACCATGCCCTCCTTGATCTCGCCGTCGCGGTAGAACTCGCGGCGGGCCTCCGCGCAGTCGTGGACGTCGAGCCCGAGGTGGTGGCTCGTGCCGTGCACCATGTAGCGGCGGTGGAACTGGTTGTCGGGTTCGAGGGACTCCTCGGCGGAGACCGGCAGGAAGCCCCACTCGGCGGTCTTGCGGGCGATGACCTCCATCGCGGTGGCGTGCACCTGCGAGAACACGACGCCCGGCTCGACGATCAGAAGCGCGGCGTCGGCGGCCTCGAGCACCGCCTCGTAGACGAGCTTCTGCACGTCGGAGAACGTGCCGTTCACCGGGAACGTGCGCGTGATGTCGGCCGTGTAGTAGCTGTCGCGCTCGACGCCGGCGTCGAGGAGGACGAGCTCGCCCGGGCGCACGGCGCCGTCGTTGCGGGTCCAATGCAGGATCGTCGCGTGGGGGCCGGCGGCGGCGATCGAGCCGTAGCCGACGTCGTTGCCGTCGATGCGGGCGCGGGTCGCGAAGACGCCCTCGAGGACGCGCTCGCCGCGCGGGGTGGCGACGGCGCGGTCGAGCTCGGCGAGCACCTCGGTGAAGGCGGTCTTCGTCGAGTCGACGGCGGCCTGCAGCTCGGCGACCTCCCAGGCGTCCTTGACGAGGCGCGCCTCGCCGAGGAACCGCGCGAGCTCGGCGTCGGGCTCGTGCACGGAGCCGGGCTCCCAGCCGAAGGGGGCATCCGCGGCGTTGTCGGTGACGACGGCCTCGGCGGCGCGTGCGAGGCGCGCCCGATCGATGCGCTCGGTGATCGCCGGGTCGGCCTCGCGGTAGACGAGGGTCTTCGTGTCGGCGGAGGCGAGCAGGCTCGCGACCTCGCCGAGCTCGCGCGTGGCGATGCCGAGATCGGCGGCGACGTGCGCGAGCGAGGGGCGCGGGCCGACCCAGAACTCGCCGATGGCGGCGTTCGCGTAGAACTCCTCCGAGTCCCGGCCCGCGACCGCGCGGAAGTACAGGGCGACGTCGTGGCCGTCGGCCGTCGGCTCGAAGACGATCACCGAGTCGGGCTCGGCGTCGGAGCCCCAGCCCGTGAGCCAGGTGAAGGCCGAGTGCGCCCGGAACGGGTAGTCGGTGTCGTTCGCGCGCTGCTTCATCGCACCGGCCGGCACGACGAGCCGCTTGCCGGGGAACGCCGCGGAGAGCTCCGCACGGCGCCGGGCGGCGTGCGCGGCGACCTCGCGCGGCTCGGGCAGCGTCTCGACGCGCTCGCCCCAGTTGCTCGAGATGTAGTCACGGAAGCCGTCCGAGCGCGGGGTGGTCGACCGGTTGGCGTTGCGGTCGGCGGCGGCCTGCTCGTCGGTCTCGTCGGCGACGGTGGTCTCGGGGGAATCGATGCGCTCGGACATGGCATCCATTCTCCCACCAGCCGCGGCGTTCTACCCGACCGGGGAGAGCCGTGCCACGACCGGGCGGTGGTCGCTGCCCGCGTCGTCGAGCCCGTCGAGCACCTCGAAGGAGTCGACGTGCCACTCGGGGGTCGCGAGCACGTGGTCGATGGGGGAGCCGAGGAACTCGGGCAGGCGGGTCGGCCAGGTGCCGAGGCCGGCGGCACCGGCGGCGAGGGCCGCGTCCCGGCAGATGCCGAGGTCGCCGCCGTCGACGCCGCGGCCGGCGAAGTGATCGAGCGTCGCGTTGAAGTCGCCCGCCATGATGACGTTGCCCGAGGCGCACTGGTCCGCCGTCCAGTCGAGGTCGGCGCGCCAATTGCGGAACTCCCAGCGGATGGGGGCGACGGCGTGCACGGCGACGATGGTCGGTCCGACGCCGTCGACCGGTACGGCGACGACGCTCGGCAACGTCGAGGTGTTGCCCGGCGGGCCCGGGACATCGGCGTTGACGACGTCGTAGACCCCGAGTTCGGGGCTGATGAGCAGTGTCGTCGAACGCGCCTTCGCGATGTCGTCGAACTTCTGGTGGTGCACCCACATGGGGCGGCCGGCCTCGCGCATCGCGACGGCGATCTCGACGCTCGTCTCCTCGGTGGTCTCCGGCAGCACGACGACGTCCGCCCCCTGCTCGAGCGCGAGCGCCGCGATGCCCTCGGCGCCGGGCACCTCGCCGAGCGTGTTCCACGACAGCACCGTGATCGAGCCGTCCGGCGCTGCGTCGGAGCCGCCGAGGCCGCGCACCGTGAGCACCCCTGCGTTCGCCGCCGCGAAGACGACGAGGATGCCCGCGAGCCCGGCCGTGAAGGCCCGCAGCCGTCGGATCGGGAGGAACGCGGCGACCACGAGGGCGGCGCCGAGCCCGCACACGGCCGCGATGCCGCGCAGCGCCACGACGTGGGCGAACACCCACTGGTTCTGCAGGTCGACGAGCTGCGGCCACGTCAGCAGGATCGCGAGGATCGCGACGAGGACGAGCAGGGCTCCGCCGAGGAATCGGGCCATGCGTCAACGGTAGACGCTCCCGAACGGGCGGGAGGCCGGGATGCGCTCAGTAGCATGGAGGGATGCCACGGTCGATCGGCGAAGCCGACCTGCACACCCACTCCGTCGTCTCCGACGGCACGCAGACGCCGGCGGAGATCCTCGAAGCGGCCCGCGCCGAGGGCCTGTGGGGCGTCGCGCTCACCGACCACGACTCGACCGCCGGATGGCACGAGGCCGCAGCAGCGGCAGTGCAGACGGGCGTCGCCCTCATCCCCGGCATGGAACTCTCGACGCGCGAGCGCGGGCTCAGCATCCACGTGCTCGGCTACCTGTTCGACCCGCTCGACGCCGGGCTCACCGACGAGACGGCGAAGATCCGCGAGGCCCGGCTGACGCGCGCCGAGGAGATCGTGCGCCGTATCGGCGCCGACTATCCGCTCACGTGGGAGGACGTCCAAGCGCAGGCCGCCGTCGGCGCGTCGATCGGCCGCCCGCACATCGCCGACGCCCTCGTCTCGCTCGGGCTCGTGCCGACCCGCTCGGACGCCTTCGACGGCATCCTGCACCCGCGCGCCGGCTACACGGTGCCGCTCTACGCCCCCGACCCGGCGACCGGCATCGCGCTCCTTCGCGCCGCGGGCGGCGTGCCCGTGCTCGCGCACCCGGGCACGCGGGGCGCCGAATACGTCCTCACCGACCGACGGGTGGGCGAACTCGTCGACGCCGGACTCCTCGGCCTCGAGATCGAGCACCCCGAGAACGACCCCGCCCAGCTCCCGCGGCTGCGCCGCCTGGCCGAGCGCCACGGGCTCTTCATCACCGGCTCGAGCGACTCCCACGGCGCGGGCAAGCCCAACCGACTCGGCGAGCGGCGCACTTCGCCCGAGGTCGTCGAGACGATCCTCGCGACCGGCACGGGCAGCGAGCCGGTCTTCCCGTAGCGGACGGCGTCAGCCCTGGCTGAGCATCACGGGGTTCTCGTCCTCGAGTCCATCGCGCAGTTCCACCCGCGTCCACGGCACCGGTGCGTCGGCGAACACCGGCTCGAGCACTCGCCACATCGCTGCGGCGTCCTGGCCGACGAAGTAGAGCTCGTACCCGTGCTCCCCGACGTCGTTGCCGTCGATCCACCCGGCATCGGCGGCGGCGAGCGCCTCGTCGGCCGCGAGTTCCGTCTCGAGCAGGGTGTCCATGATGCCCAGGTCGAACTCCTCGTCGGTGCCCTCGAAGGCCACCACGACCCAGCCGTCCGGCTCCTCGGCCGCCGCTGCTTCCGGGGCAGCGGCCGGCGACGTGACGCACGCGGCGAGCGCCGACGCGGACAGGAGGAGCGACAGAGCCGCGAACGGGAGACGGAGGCGACGTCGGATCATGCGGGAACCATAGCCGACGGTGTCGATCTCGAGACGCTTCGTCGTCGGTCCTCGACCACCGGGGTGCCGTTCCTCGCTCGACGGCCGTGGAATGCCGAACGCCCGGCCCCGCGGATGCGGGACCGGGCGTCGGACGGATGCGCCGTGCGTCAGGGCGTGGGCGCCTGCGGCGCCGAACCCGCGCCGGAGCCCGACGGGCGGCGACGGCGACGGCGGCGCGCGGCCGGCGGACGGCCG
>NZ_WSTA01000136.1 GCF_009789225.1 Agromyces seonyuensis
GAGGCGGCGACCGCCCCCGCGAAGCACGCCCACGAGGCGACCGGGATGCCGGCGAGGTCGCCGCCCGCGCCGCCGAAGAGCACCGCGACCGCCCCCGCCACGACGGCGACCGCGGCGACGGCCGCCGAGGCGCGCGGCCCCCACCGGTGCGGGAGTCCCCGGACGCCCGTGGCGGCATCCTGCTCGAGGTCGGGCAGCACGTTCGTCAGGTGCACCGCCGCGCCGAGCGCGGCACCCGCGGCCCATGCCCACGCCGGCGCGAGGGCCGGTTCAGGCGCGGAGAGGGTCGCAAGGCTCGGGAAGATCCCGAAGCTCACGAGGAACGGCACGATCGAGGCCGGCGTCGACTTCAGCCGCGCGTTGTAGGCCCACGCCGAGGCGAGTGCGATCGCGTGCAGCGCGAGCATCCCCCAGCCGAGCACCGCCGACGCCGCCAGCGCGATCACCAGCGTCGTCAGCGCCGCGGCCCAGGCGACTCGGAGGCCGACCTCGCCGCGGGCGATCGGCTTGTCCGTGCGACGCACAGCGAAGTCCCGCGGCGCATCGATCGCGTCGTTCGAGAGGCCGACCGAGAGCTGCCCGGCGAAGACCGCGAGCGCGAGCATCCCGGTGCGCCAGGCCTCGAGCCCGGCCGCCCAGCCGAGCGCGATCGCGAGGGCCGTGACGACCAGCGTCGGCCCGGGGTGCGTCGACCCCCACAACGCGCGGAGCGTGCCCACGCTCGATGCTCTCACGCACGTGCGTCACACTGGGGGCATGTGGAGCTTCCTGCAGGCCGTCCGGCGCGGCGAGCACCGGATCGCCCCGATGACCTGGGTCGTCGCGGCCGCCGCCGTCGTGTACACGATCTCCCCCATCGACCTCATCCCCGAACTGCTGCTCGGCCCGCTCGGCTTCGCCGACGACCTCGGCCTCTGGGGCATCGTCATCGCGCTCTTCGCACGCGAGCGGGCGCGCTGGCTCGCGTCGTTCGCGAAGTAGGGCTGCGTCAGCCGAGGCCGGCGAGCCGAGCGCCGACGAGCGCCCGGAAGCGCTCGGGCTGCTCGACCCACGGGGAGTGGCCGCACTCGGCGATGAGCTCGGGCTCCGCGCCCTGCGATCAGGCGCGGGCGGCGTACTCCGACGCGACCTCGAGCAGTCGCGGCACGCCCGTTTCGAGCCGCGGCGCGAAGTCGGTGTCATCGGGCCGCTCGCCGGCGAGCCAGCGCGTGTAGATCGCCTCGCTGAACACCGCCGACTTCCAGAGCGCGAGCGCCTGGTACCAGGCGAGCGACTCCGGCGCGACGTCCGTGCGTTCGGCGTACCGCGCGACGAGCCCGGCGCGGTCGAGGAAGCCGGCCTCGGCCGTCACGGGCGAGAGCTCCATCGTCGTCGCGGGCGAACCCGGTTCGCTCCACGTCGCCGCGAGGTAGCCGACGTCGGCGAGCGGATCGCCGAGAGTCGCGAGCTCCCAGTCGAGCACCGCGGCGACCCGCGGCGCCTCCCCCGGGCCGTCGGCCGCGAACATGAGGTTGCCGAGCCGGAAGTCCCCGTGCACGATGCCGACGCGGCGCGTCTTAGGCAGCCGCTCGGCGAGGCGCCGGGCGACCGCGTCGACCGCGGGCAGCTCCCGCCGCGACACCGTCGACCAGAGGCCGCTGAAGCGCGCGAGCTGGCGTTCGAGGTAGCCGTCGGGGCGGCCGAGCTCCGACAGCGGCCCGGTCGTCACGTCGATCGCGTGCAGGTCGACGAGCGCGTCCACGGTCGCCTCCGCGACGCCGCGGCGAGCCTCGGGCGTCGCGAAGCGCGGCGGCAGCGTCTCGGTCAGCACGTCGCCCCGCAGGTACTCCATGACGTAGAAGGGCACGCCGAGGAGCGCATCGTCTTCGCAGACCGCGAGGATGCGCGGCACGCGGTACCCCGCCTCCCCCAGCAGGCGTTGGATGCGCGCCTCCCGGAGCATGTCGTGCGCCGACTTCGGCAGCGGCGGGCGCGGCCCCCGTCGCAGCACGAACTCGGCGTCGCCGCGACGCAGCAGGTAGGTCACGTTCGACTGGCCCTCGCCGATGCGCCGCCACCCGAGCGGCCCGGAACCGAGGCCCGCGTCATCCGAACCCGCGTCATCCAGGAAGCCTTCGACGCGGTCGAGCACGAGGAGCGGCGCGGTCCCGGCACCGGCGCCCTCCGCCGACGCGACCACCTCGACGCCGTCCGACTCCCAGGCGAACGCGGGCGGCGCATCCCGCACCTGCTCGGTGCTCATCGCCGGCCCACCGTGCCGAAGAGCCCCGCGATCGGCGCGAGCACGACGGGCCGCGCCGCGACCCAGGCGCCCGCGATCACGAGGAGCGAGACCGAGAAGATCGCGAAGCCGACCCAGTTCACCGCGTCCTGGCCGCCGTACATGTGGTTGAGGTTGCGCAGCGCCCCGGTCGAGAACACGAGCGCCACGTGCACGACGATGAACCCGACGAAGTAGAGCATCACGGGGAAGTGCACGGCACGGGCGAGCCCGACCGGGTAGATCCGCGAGAGGCGCTCGGCCTTGGCCGGCCACAGGCCCGACATCCGGATGCCCGTGAGCACCGCGAGCGGCGCCGCGATGAAGACCGTCGTGAAGTAGGCGAGTTGCTGGAGGGAGTTGTAGTTCACCCAGCCGTGCTCCGTCGGCCAGTCGAGCGACGCGTACTGCAGCGCCGCCGACACCGCGTTCGGGAAGACGTCCCAGCTCGTCGGCACGATGCGCACCCACTGCCCCGTCACGAAGAGCAGCACCATGAACACGACGCCGTTGACGAGCCACAGCAGGTCGAGGCTCTGGTGGAACCACAGGTTCAGGCTGATCTTCCGCGCGCGGTTCCAGCGGGGTGACCACGTCGCCGCCGGACGCTGCTCGCGCCGCACCTGGAGCCCCGACCGGATGATGAGCACCATCAGGAACACGTTGCAGAAGTGCTGCCAGCCGAGCCACGCCGGGAACCCGATCGGGGCGTCCGCCGGCAGCAGGTACTCGCCCGGGTAGGCGAGGAGGAACTCCTGCACCGCCGGTCGCACGATCAGCAGTCGAGCCACGAGCACGACGAGCGCTGCGCCGACGACGAGGATGCCCGCGAGCGCGAGCCAGCGCAGGACGGGTCGCTCCTGCAGCCCGCGGGCCTCGGCCGCGGGTCGAGCGGGAGGCACCGCGCCCGCTCCCGCGGGTCGAGCAGGAACCGAAGCTTCCTCCGCCGGTCGAGTAGGGAGCGCAGCGACCGTATCGAGACCAGGCACCACCGGCGCCTCGCCCCGACGAGCCCCATCGACGCGAACGTCCGATTCACGAGCCGCCATCTCGCCGACCGCCGCCGGCGCGAACCCGGCGGGCGGCCACGGTTCCCCGCCCGCGAGGCGCGGCAGACCGCGCCGGAGGGGCGAGCCCGTACCGGAGGCGGCGACAGGCGAGACGGAGACGGGCGCGACCGATGCGTCGGCGCCACCGACCGCGGCCGGGGCGGGCAGCGGACTCGCCGGAGCGGGCGCGACGGTGCTCGGTGCGCTCGCGAGCACGGCCGAGGTCGCGGGCGGCCACGGCTCGCCGCCCGCAATGCGGGGCAGTCCGCGACGGATGCTCGTCGCATGAGGTCTCGATACGCGCGCTTCGCTCCCTACTCGACCAGCGGGAGAGGACGCTGCGCTCCCTACTCGACCAGCGAGGGCGGTCGCTTCGCTTCCTACTCGACCAGCGGGAGGGGTCGCTTCGCTCCCTGCTCGACCGGCGAGGGCGTCGTCGCCGGGTCTCGATACGGTCGCTTCGCTTCCTACTCGACCAGCGGGAGAGGTCGCTGCGGGCGGCCACGGGTCCCCGCCGGGCACGCGGGGCAGCCCGCGGCGGATCGCGACGGGCACGGTCATCCGCGGGCCGCCTCGAGTTCCGCGATGAGCTGCGGCACGACCGCGAACACGTCGCCGACGACGCCGAAGTCGGCGATGTCGAAGATGGGGGCGTCGGCATCCGTGTTGACGGCGATGATCGTGCCGGCGGTCTGCATGCCGGCTCGGTGCTGGATGGCGCCCGAGATGCCGAGCGCGACGTAGAGCTGCGGTGAGACCGAGACGCCGGTCTGCCCGACCTGCGCGCGCTGCGGCACGTACCCCGCGTCGACGGCCGCGCGCGACGCGCCGACCGCGGCGCCGAGGGCGTCGGCGAGGTCTTCCACGAGGGAGAACTTCTCCGCGGAGCCGAGCCCGCGGCCGCCCGAGACGACCTTCGCCGCACCGCGCAGCTCGGGTCGCGCCGACACCTCCACGACGGGTTCGACGGACTCGATCACCGCGGCGCGGCGTCCCGACGGGGCGACCTCGAGCCGTTCGAGCACGAGCGGGACGGCCTCCGCGCGGGCGCGGACCGCCCCCTGGCGGACGGTCGCGACGAGCGTGCCGTAGGTCGCCGCGGACACGGCGTCGAAGCCGCCGCCGTAGACGGAGTGCGTCGCGACGATCCCCTCGTCGTCGCGGTCCACGCCGATGACGTCGACGGCGAGGGCCGACTTCGTGCGGGCCGCGAAGCGCGCGGCGAGCTCGCGCCCGGCGATCGAGTGGGCGACGAGCACGGCCTCGGGCCCTGTCTGGGCGGCCGCCGCGGCGAGGGCGTCGGTCTCGGGCACGAGGAGGTCGCGGCCCGCACCCTCCGGTTCGGCGAGCAGCACGCGGGCGGCGCCGAGCGCGGCGGCGGCCTCGGCGAGCGGCTCGCCGGTGCCGGGTGCGGCGACGACGAGGGCGACGGCCTCGCCGAG
>NZ_WSTA01000137.1 GCF_009789225.1 Agromyces seonyuensis
GTCGGGCGGTCAGCCGCGGCGGTGCGCGCCGCGCCCGGTGCGCCCGCCGAGCGCGTCGGCCGCCCGCACGAGCGCGAGGTGCGAGAACGCCTGCGGCAGGTTGCCGAGCAGGCGCCCGGTGCCCGGGTCGTACTCCTCGCTCAGCAGGCCGACGTCGTTGCGCAGCCCGCAGAGCCGGTCGAACAGCTCGGATGCCTCGTCGGCGCGGCCCGTCGCCGCGTACTGCTCGACGAGCCAGAACGAGCAGGCGAGGAACGGATGCTCCGCCTCATCGATCCCGTCGACGCCGCTCTCCGGCCGGTAGCGGCGCACCAGCCCGTCGCGCAGCAGCGTCCGCTCGATCGCGGCGACGGTGGCGAGCATCCTCGGATCGTCGTGCTCGCAGAAGCCGACCTGCGGCAGCAGGAGCAGCGCCGCGTCGACCTCGCTCGAGCCGTAGGCCTGCACGAAGCCGCCCGTCGCGTCATCCACCCCGTCGGTCTCGATCTCGCTCCGCACCCGGTCGCGGAGCTCGACCCAGCGGTCGGCGTCGCCCTCGAGCCCGTGCTCGCGCACGGCGCGCACCCCGCGGTCGAGCGCCGCCCAGACCATCACGCGCGAGTGCACGAAGTGCCGCGGCTCGCCCCGGATCTCCCAGAGGCCGTGGTCGGGCAGATCGACGGTCGCGACGACCCGGGAGAGCAGGGCGCGCTGCACCGCCCACGAGTACGGGCGCTCCGCGATGCCGGCGTCGCGGGCCGCTTCGAGGGCGACGAGCACCTCGCCGATCACGTCGGCCTGGAACTGGTCGACGGCCGCGTTGCCGATGCGCACGGGCGCCGATCCCTCGTAGCCGGCCAGCCCGGGCAGTTCGCGCTCGGGAAGTTCCCGTTCCCCGCCGAGGCCGTACATGATCTGCACGTCGGCCGGGTCGCCGGCGACGGCGCGCACGAGCCACTGCCGCCAGCGGCCGGCGATGCGGGAGAAGCCGTGCTCGAGCATCGCCTCGAGCACGAGGGACGCGTCGCGCAGCCACACGTAGCGGTAGTCCCAGTTGCGGCTGCCGCCGATGAGCTCGGGCAGCGACGTCGTCGCCGCGGCGACGATGCCGCCCGTATCGCGGTGGCTGAGCGCACGGAGCACGAGGAGCGAGCGCACGACCGCGTCCGAGCGCGGCCCGGCGTGGTCGATCTGCGCGGCCCAGGCCGTCCACGCGTCGCGGGTGCGCTCGAGCGCGGCGCCGACGTCGATGCGTGCGGGCTCACGCCCCCACGAGTGGAAGCGGGTGAGCACGGCGTCGGCCGTCTCGCCGGCGCGCACGGTCACGTTCGCCCGATGCGTGCGGCCGTCGGGGTGCAGTCGCGGACCGCGCAGCACGACGGCGTCGCGCCCCGCGGTCGCTTGGAGGGCGGGCTCGTCGTCGGTGCCGATCTGGCGCACCCACGGCAGCGCCCGCGCGTAGTCGAAGCGCAGCCGCACGTCGTGGCGGAACTCGACTTCGCCCGAGACGCCTCGGATGCGCCGCACGATGCGGGAGCGCGAACCGATCGGCATCGCGTCGATCACCTCGGCGATACCCGAGGCCGTCTCCCACCGGGTGACGAGCACGAACGTGTCGCCGTCGTAGCGCCGGGTCGGCGTCGCCGCCGGATCGACGGGCCGCAGGCTCCAGCAGCCGTCGTCGGGTTCGCCGAGCAGCGCGCCGAACACGGAGGGCGAGTCGAAGCGCGGCAGGCACAGCCAGTCGATCGAGCCGTGCCGTGACACGAGCGCCGCGGTGCGCCGGTCGCCGATGAGCGCGTAGTCCTCGAGCGGTTCCCCCATGGGCCGATCCTGCCACCGGCGCCCCGCGGGCGGTGCGCGGCCTGCGGACCTACGGACTGCCGCGACGCGAACGGGGCGGGCGACGCGCTCAGGGCGGGCGACGCGCTCAGGGCGAGGATGCCGCACCGCGCGGCATCCTCGCCCCGAGCGGGCCCGACGCTCAGGCGGCGTCGAAAGCGGGCTCGACCGCCGCTGCCGCCTCGGAATCCGCGAGGCCGGCGGAGGCGGCCGCCTCGCGCCGCGGGCGGACGGCGATCACGATGAGGGCGGCGAGCACCGCGAAGCCGGCCACGGCGATCCACGCGGCCTGGTAGCCGCTCTGCGCGGGCACGCCGTCGGCTCCCGCGCTGCCGAAGACGAGCACGCTCGTGAGCGCCGAGCCGGTCGCCGAGCCGATGGTGCGCAGGTTCGCGTTGACGCCGGTCGCCACGCCGGTGCGGTCGGCGGGGACGCTCTCGACGACGAGGCTGGCGGCCGCCGCGTACGCGAGGCCGATGCCGATGCCGAACACGCCGCCGGCCAGGGCGACCGCGACCAGGTCGCGACCGTCGAGCACGACGAAGGCGACGCTGCCGCCCATGAGGAGCGCGCCGGCGGCCAGCAGGGCGCGCAGCGGGATGACCCGTGCGAGGGCGCCGGCCGCGAAGCCGATGCCGCTCATGCCGACGAGCAGCGGCAGCAGCGCGAGGCCCGCCGACTGGATGTCGAGGCCGAGCCCCCAGCCGCTCGACCCCGGCGTCTCGAGGTACTGCGGCAAGTAGCCCCAGAACCCGAAGGCGGCGGCGCCGATGAGCAGGCTCGCGGCGTTGATCGGCCACACGGCCCGACCGGCGACGAGCCGCAGGTCGACGAGCGGGTCGTCGGAGCGCAGTTCGACGATCGCCCAGACGGCGAGCAGCACCGCGGCGAGCGCGAACAGGCCGATCGTCAGGGGCGACGCCCACCCCCAGCGCGCCCCGCTGCTGAGCGGCACGAGCAGTGCGACGAGCCAGCCCGAGAGCAGTGCGGCCGAGACGAGGTTGACGCGTCCGGCGGCACGCTGGCCGTTCGCGGGGACGAACAGGAGCGTGAGCAGGATGCCGACGCCCGCGACGACGAGCGGGACGGAGAAGATGCCGCGCCAGCTCAGCGCCTCGGCGAGCGGGCCGGCGAGCACGCTGCCCGCGGCGCCGCCGATGCCGATGACCGCGCTGACGGCGCCGATCGACCCGGTGAGGCGTTCGCGCGGCATGACGTCGCGCAGCAGGCTGAAGGCGAGGGCGAAGAGCGCTCCGCCGATGCCCTGCAGCACTCGGCCGACGATGAGCACGGTGAGGTTCGTCGCGGCCATGGCGACGATGTCGCCGACGGCGACCACGACGAGGACCGCGAGGAAGGTGGCGCGGCGGCCGCGCAGGTCGCCGAGCTTGCCGAGGAGCGGCGTGGCGATGGCGGCGGCGATGAGCCAGGCGGTCATGGTCCACGAGACGGCGTCGGCGGAGGCGCCGAAGTCGTCGCGGATGAGCGGGATGACGGGGATGACGAGGTTCTGGAGCAGTGCGAGCGAGGCGACGGACACGGCGATGGCGATGAACGCCGCGCGGGATCCGGTGGTGGTGGGCATGGGCGACCTTCCCGGTCAGGTGCGGTTCCGCGAGATGCGAGGTAAACTGGAGGAAGTCTCCGATCGGAGGTTGCCTCCGTTTCATACTGTAGCGGAGGGTGCCTCCGGTTACAAGCGATCCGGCGAACCCGGGAAAGGAAGTCACGGCACATGGACGTCGCAGTGCGAGGGAGCCTGCTGGCGGACCGTCGACCCGCCCGGGCCGACGCGGCCCGGAACTTCGACGCGCTCGTGGTCGCCGGGCGCGCCGCATTCGCCGAGCACGGCTCCGGTGCGTCGCTCGAAGACATCGCCAAGCGGGCGGGCGTCGGCATCGGCACCCTCTACCGCAACTTCCCGACGCGCGACGATCTCATCGAGACGCTCTACATCGGCGAGGTCGAGGCCCTCGCCGACGCGGCCGACGAACTGCGCGACCGCGAGCCGTGGGACGCCCTCGAAGCCTGGCTCGTGCGCTTCGTGCAGTACATCGGCACCAAGCATGCGCTGCTGGAGGGCCTCAACCGCGAGTCGACCGTGCTCAGCCAGTGCCGCGGCGTCATGTTCGGCGCCGGCGAACCGCTGCTGCAGCGTGCGCAGGACGCCGGGGCCGTCGACCCCGCGCTCACCATCAGCGACGTCGTCAAGCTCGTCTCCGGCGTCGCCGCGGTCGCGTCCTACGACGACGACGCCCAGCGCGAGCGCGTGCTGCGACTCGCGATCAACGCCATCCGGCGCTAGGCCGAGCGGCCGTCCCGGTCCCGGCTCAGTCGAGCAGCGGGATGACCTCCACCCCGCCGTCCGGCGCGACCACGGCGAGCACACGGGATGCCTCGAGGCCGCCGAGGGCGGACGTCACCGCCGCCGCGACGACGGCCGCCGCCCCCTCCGTGTCCGACGGCGGCTCGGCACCGGTCGCCCCGGCACGGGCCCGCGTCAGCACCCGCGCCCCGGTCGCGGCGGCGACGGCCCGGGCCGCCTCCTCGGCGAGCGGCGCCTCGACGACGAGCTCGATGCGGCGCACCCGGCGAGCCGT
>NZ_WSTA01000138.1 GCF_009789225.1 Agromyces seonyuensis
GGCGCCTCGGGCACTCGGCGGATCGCGAACTTGGAGACGTACGCCGGCTAATCGGGAGGTAACGTCGTGGGGCGCGCGTGCCCGCCCCACGACGCATCCCGGAGGAGCCGATGCCCATCCGCCCCGAGGCCCTCGACGAGGCCCGTCGCGATGCCGAGCTCGCCGATGAGCGAGCCGGCGTCGTCACCGCCGAGGCGACGCCCGACGACCTCGACGCCCTCGTCGAGCTCATCGTCACGACCTGGGGGCGGGCGACCGGCCCCGACCGCTCGCAGTTGCGGGCCTCGCAGCACGCGGGATCCACGATCCTCGTCGCCCGCCGCGGCGAGGGGGTCATCGGCGGCGCGTACGGCTTCCTCGGCTGGCACGACGGACTCCACGTGCACTCGCACATGGCGGCCGTCGATCCCGAAGCGCGCGCCCACGGCGTCGGCGCCGCCCTGAAGCTCCGCCAGCGCGAGCTCTGCCTGGCGCACGGCATCGACGAGATCCGCTGGACGTTCGACCCGCTCATCCGCCGCAACGCCGCCTTCAACCTCGTCCGGCTCGGCGCCGAGGTCAGCGCGTTCCTCCCCGACTTCTACGGGCGGCTCGACGACGCGATCTCCGCCGGCGATGCGAGCGATCGCTTCGAAGTGCGGTGGCGGTTGGATGCTCCGCGCACGCGCCGCGCGCTCGACCGGCTCCCGCGGCCCGAGTGGACGCCTGCGGCACCCGCGTTCGTCCTCGACGACGACTACGAGGCGCTCCGCACCCGCGATCTGCCGGCTGCCCTCGACCTCCGCGCCGCGAGCCGCCGGTACTTCGCCGCCCTCGAGTCGGATGCGTCCCTCCGCCTCGAACTCGACGCCGACCGCAACTGGCTCCTCACCCGCGACCCGGCCGACCGCCCCGCCTGATCTCCGCGAGTGGGTAGGTGCGGCGGGTTGCGGACGGTCCGCACCCGCATCACCTACCCACTCGCGGAGAACGTGACCGGCCGTCGATAGGCTCGCACCGACCCAGCCCGACGACGAAGGAGCCGCCATGCGCGTCGACGCCATCGAACTGCACCGAGTGGGCATCCCGCTCGTCACCCCGTTCGAGACCTCCTTCGCCCGGGAGCACGACCGCGAGGCGCTGCTCGTGCGCGTGCGCACCGACGTCGGCGACGGCTGGGGCGAGTGCGTCGCCGGGCGCGACCCGCTCTACAGCTCCGAGTACGTCGGCGGCGCCGCCCGCGTCATCGCCGACTACCTCGGCCCGGCGCTCCTCGGCCGCGAACTCGCCGCCGCCGACGCGGCGGCCGCGATGGGCCGCGTCGCCGGTCACCGCATGGCCAAGGCGGCCCTCGAGGCCGCGCTCCTCGACGCCGAACTGCGCGCGGCCGGACGCTCGATGGGGGAGGCGTTCGGCGCGGTGCGCGAGTGGGTCGACTGCGGCGTCTCGGTCGGCATCGCGCCGACCCTCGAAGAGCTCCTCGACGAGGTCGCCGGCTACGTCGAGCAGGGCTACCGGCGCATCAAGCTGAAGATCAAGCCGGGCTGGGACCGCATCCCGGTCGCCGCGGTGCGCGAGCTCATCGGACCCTCGATGGGCCTCCAGGTCGACGCCAACACGGCCTACGTGCACGACGACCTCTCCGCGCTCGCGGCACTCGACGAGTTCGACCTGCTGCTCATCGAGCAGCCGTTCGCCGAGGAGGACATCGCGAGCCACGTCGCACTCGCCGCCGCGGCGAGCACGCCGGTCTGCCTCGACGAGTCGATCCTCGATGCGACCGTGGCCGCCGACGTCATCGCCCGCCGCGCGACCTCGGTCGTCAACATCAAGCCGGGCCGCGTCGGCGGCTACCTCGAGGCGATCCGCATCCACGACGTCTGCGTCGACGCCGAGATCCCGGTCTGGTGCGGCGGGATGCTCGAGACCGGCCTCGGTCGCGCTGCGAACGTCGCGCTCGCCGCGCTGCCGGGCTTCATCCTGCCGGGCGATACGAGCGCCTCCGACCGCTACTACGCCGAGGACCTCACGGAGCCGTTCGTGCTCGGCACCGGCGAGCATCGCGGACAGCTGCGCGTGCCGACCGGGCCCGGCACGGGCGTGACCGTCCGCGAGGAGCTCGTGCGGGACTGGGCCGTCACGGCGCCGATCACGCTGCGCTGATCGCAGGCGCGGCGCCCGGTGCGCGGGTGCCTCGGGCCCGGCTCACACCGCCTGCGCGAATCCCGCCTGCTCGGCCGACTCGGCGAGGTGCGTCAGGTCGGCCGGGATCGGCCGTCCGTGCGCCCGCATCGTCTGCGCCCAGAGCCGCCCGGCCCGGTACGACGAGCGCACGAGCGGCCCGGCGAGCACCCCGAGGAAGCCGATCTGTTCGGCCTCGGTCTTGAACTCGACGAACTCGGCGGGCGTCAGCCACCGCGCGACCGGCAGGTGCCGCGGCGTCGGGCGCAGGTACTGCGTGATCGTGAGGATGTCCGTGCCGGCCTCGTGCAGGTCGCGCATCGTCTGCACGACCTCCTCGGGCTCCTCGCCCATGCCGAGGATCAGGTTCGACTTCGTGATGAGCCCCGCGCGCCGGGCGAGGGTCAGCACGCCGAGCGAGCGCTCGTACCGGAATGCGGGCCGGATGCGCTTGAAGAGGCGCGGGACCGTCTCGATGTTGTGGGCGAACACCTCGGGCCGCGACTCGAAGACCTCGCCGAGCAGCGCGGGATCGCCCGAGAAGTCCGTCGCGAGGATCTCGACACCGGTGCCGGGGCTTGCCCGGTGGATCGCCCGGACCGTCTCGGCGTGCAGCCACGCGCCCTCGTCGGGCAGGTCGTCGCGGGCGACGCCCGTCACGGTCGCGTAGCGCAGCCGCATCCGGGTGACGGAGTCGGCCACTCGGCGCGGCTCGTCGCGGTCGTACTCGGCGGGCCGGCCGGTGTCGATCTGGCAGAAGTCGCAGCGGCGCGTGCACTGCGCGCCGCCGATGAGGAAGGTCGCCTCGCGGTCCTCCCAGCACTCGAAGATGTTCGGGCAGCCGGCCTCCTGGCAGACCGTGTGCAGCTGCTCGTCGGCGACGAGGGCGCGCAGGTCCCGGTACTCGGGCCCCATGCTCGCGCGCGTCTTGATCCACTCCGGCTTGCGTTCGATCGGCGTCGAGGCGTTGCGCACCTCGAGGCGCAGCAGCTTGCGTCCGTCGGGCGCCCCGGTGATCGGGGCGGATGCCTCGTGCGGGGCGGATGACTCGGGCGGGCGGCCCGTGGCCGGGAGGCGTCGCGCGCTCACGCGAGCGCTCCAGCGGCCGTGCCGGCGTCGGCGCGCGCGTACTCGGCCGCGAACAGCCGGCCGACGGACTCGGCGACCTCCGCCGGCCGGATGCGCCGCCCCGCGGCGAGGGAGGCCGTCGTGACCCCGGCATCCGTGATGCCGCACGGGATGATGCCCGCATAGGGCTCGAGCGGGTTGTCGCAGTTCACCGAGAACCCGTGCATCGTCACCCCATGCTCGACGCGCACGCCGATCGCGGCGACCTTGTCGACTCCGACGGTGCCGTCCCAGCCGGGCTGCTCGACCCAGACCCCGCTGCGCCCGTCGACCTGCACCCCGGCGACGCCGTGCTCGGCGAGCACCGCGATGAGCAGCCGTTCGAGCCGGCGCACGTGCCCGACGACGTCGAGCGGTTCCGGCAGGCGCACGATCGGGTAGCCGACGAGCTGGCCGGGGCCGTGCCACGTGAGCTTCCCGCCGCGGTCGACGTCGACGACCGGGCTGCCGTCGGCCGGACGCTCGTGCGGCTCGGTGCGGCGGCCCGCCGTGTAGACGGGGTCGTGCTCGAGCAGCAGCAGGGTGTCGGGTCGGGTCCCGGCGACCACGTCGGCGTGCACGCGGCGCTGCAGCGCCCAGCCGTCGAGGTAGGGGACGTTGTCGGGGGCGAGGCCGACGGCGGCGATCTCGAGCACGATGCTCCTTCGGGTCCGGGGACGTGGACGGGCGGATCGGCGGGTTTCGGTACTGAGTACGAAAACCGATGCGCGTCGCTCAGCCTAGCGGCCCGTGCGTGCCGCCGGGAGCGCTGCCGGGGCCGCACGCGCCGGGCCTAGGATCGGAAGGGTTCGGGGGAACGGGGGAGTCCGATGACGGACGGCACGGGGGCGGCCGCTGCGGCCGCGGAAGCGGAGCGGCTCGCGGCCGAGGCGGATGCGGCGATGAAGCGCGCCGAAGCGGCACGCGCCGAGGCGGACGCGGCCGAGGCGCTCGCGAAGGCGAAGGCGGCCCAGGCCGCCGCCCATGCGGCCGCCGGAGCGGAGGGAGCGCCGCCCGGGGCATCCGCCCCGACCGGCTCGGCCGCCCAGTCGGACCCGGCCGC
>NZ_WSTA01000139.1 GCF_009789225.1 Agromyces seonyuensis
GCCTGGTGTCCAGACCTGTGCTCTCCCGTCCCGCGCACGCGGCGGGCGTCCGTCGCGCCGCGCTCGCCCTCGAGACGACCCCCGCGCCGGTCGCCGGCGCCGAGGCATCCGCTCGCTCGCTCGCCGCGCCGGACGAGCACGACCTCGTGAGCCGGACCGTCGACGGCACCGCCCGCGCCTACAAGCGGGCCACCGCCGCCTTCGACACGACCGAGCCCCTGCGCCCGTGGCGCGCCGTGGTCGCGACGAGCGTCGAGGACGTGCAGGCCGCCGTGCTCGAAGCCCGCTCCGCCGGCGTCGGGGTGCGCATGCACTCGACCGGCCACGCCGCGGGATCCTCCTCGGACATGACGGGCGAGATCCTCGTCCGCACCGCGCTCGGCGGCGCCGTGACCGTCGACGCCGAGCGTCGCCTGGTCCGCATCCCCGCCGGCACCCCCTGGGGCGTCGTCGTCGCGGCCGCCGCGAAGCACGGCCTCGCCGTCCCGCACGGCTCGTCCGGCCACGTCGGCGCGATCGGCTACCTCAGCCGGGGCGGCCTCTCGGCCTACGCCCGCACCGTCGGCGTCGCCGCGAACTCGGTGGAGTCGGTCGAACTCGTGACCGCCGACGGCCGCCTGGTCGTCGCGAGCCGCGACTGCGAGCCCGACCTGTTCTGGGCCGTGCGCGGCGGCGGCGGCGGGTTCGGCGTCATCACCGCCATGACGGTGCGCGCCTTCGGGCCCGGCACGGTCGTCACCGGCACCGCGCTCTGGGAGATCGAGGATGCCCGCGGCGTCGCCGACGCGTGGGCCGCGTGGACCGCGAGCGCGCCCAACGCCATCACGACCGCGCTGCGGGTCATGGGGCTGCCGCCGCTGCCCGGCATGCCGCTGCGCCTCGGCCGCCGTCCCCTCCTCGTCATCGACGGCACCGCCGTGGACCACGGCGGGATCCGGGCCGAGGACGCCGCGGGCGACCTGCTGCACGTCCTGCGCCGCGCCGCCCGCCCGGTGTTCGACTCGTGGCGCCGCACGGAGACGCCCGAGGTCGCCGAGACGCACATGGACCCGCCCGTCGGCGCCGCCCACCGCGCGGACCACATGCTGCTCGGCGCCTCGGCCCCGGCGCCGGCCGAGGGCGCCACGCACTACGCCGCCCCCCTCGAGCCGGCCGACGTCCCCGGCGTCGCCCGCAACCGCGCCGTCGTCGAGACCTTCCTCGGCATCGCGGCCCGGCCCGACTCGGGCCTGCCGATCGCGGAGCTCCGCCAGTTGCGCGGCGCGCTCGCCGAGACGCCCGAGGATGCCGGCGCCGTCGGCCGCTTCGACGCCGACTTCGCGTGGTTCACCGGCGCGATGGTCTCCAAGAAGCACACGCCGGAGGAGGCCGCGGACAAGTTCGCCGCCGCGCGCGAGGCGTTCGGGCGCTGGGACACGGGCTTCACCGCCCCGACCTTCGCGGCCGACCGCGACCGCCCGCAGCGCAACTACGACGAGGCCGCCCGCGTCCGCGTCGAGGCGGTCCGCGAGGCCGTCGACCCGACGGGCGTCTTCCGGGGCGACGTCGCCGTCGGCGCACTGGCGCACTGATCCCCACCCCGAGGCGGGGCGCGGCCGAGGCCGCGCCCCGCCTCCGCGCGCCCTCGTGGCAGCCGGGGCGGCCGAGCCGCGGCACCGCGTGTTCACCTCTCGTGCACCGTCCGCATGCCGGGGGCACGCCGGGGCGTCGACCTCGATCCGTACCGTCGCCCCATGAGATTCGAGAGCGGACCGGCTCGCGTCGTCGCAGTGATCCCCGCGCGCGGCGGGTCGAAGGGCGTGCCCGGCAAGAACCTGCGGCTGGTCGGCGGCGTGCCGCTCGTCGTGCGCGCCGTGCGCGCCGCACGGGCGGCCGGCCTCGTCGACGAGGTCATCGTCTCGAGCGACGACGAGGAGATCCGGCTCGCCGCAGCGCGCGCGGGGGCGCTCGCGCTCGTGCGCCCCGCCGAACTGTCGGGCGACGAGGCCTCGAGCGAGTCCGCGGTGCTCCATGCGCTCGACGCGCTGCGCGCCGGCGACCCCGACGGCAGCGACCCCGCCGTGACCCTGCTCATCCAGGCCACGAGCCCCTTCATTGACCCGGCCTCCCTCGACGGCGCCGTCGAGCGCGTGCTGGCCGGCACCGCCGACTCGGTGTTCTCCGGCGTGGCCGAGCGCGCCTTCGTCTGGCGCGAGGACGATCTCGGCGCGTACGGCGTCAACCACGAGGCATCCGTGCGCCAGCGCCGCCAGGACCGCGAGCCGGAGTGGCGCGAGACCGGCGCGTTCTACGCCATGGCGACCGATCTGCTCCGCGCGAGCGGGCACCGATTCAACGGCCGCATCGCCGTGCAGCCCGTCGCCGAGGGCGACGCGATCGAGATCGACACTCCGGAGGAGCTCGCCCACGCCGAGTTCGTCGCCGTCCAGCGCGACCTCGACCTCCCCCGCGGACCGGAGCGCACCGAGCGCCGGCCGCACGAACCGAATGGAACCGCCCGCATGACCGCACCCGCCGCCGGCACCGCCGGCTCCGCCCCGACCGGCGTCCGTATTGGACGCAACCTCGTCGGCGGCACCGCCCCCGTCTACGTGATCGCCGAGATCGGCCTCAATCACAACGGCAGCCTGCCCCTCGCGCTCGAGCTCATGGAGCGAGCGAAGGAGGCCGGTGCGAACGCGGTCAAGTTCCAGAAGCGCACGCCGGAGATCGCGACCCCCGAGCACATGAAGGACGTCCCGCGCGAGACGCCGTGGGGCACGATGAGCTACCTCGAGTACCGCCGCCGCGTCGAGTTCGGCCGGGACGAGTACCTCGCGATCGCCGAGCGCGCCGCGCTGCTCGGGCTGGACTGGTTCGCGAGCCCGTGGGACGAGCCGTCGGTCGCGTTCCTCGACGAGCTCGGCGCCCCGACGCACAAGATCGCGTCGGCCTCGCTGACCGACCTCGGCCTGCTCGCCGCCGTCGCCGCGACGGGCAAGCCCGTCATCTGCTCGACGGGGATGTCGACGATGGGCGAGATCGACCGCGCCGTCGAGGTGCTCGGGGTCGACCGCCTCGTGCTCCTGCACGCGACCTCCTCGTACCCGATGCCGTCCGAAGAGGCCAACCTCCGCACCATCGAGACCCTGCGCCGCCGCTACCCCGGCGTGCCCGTCGGGTACTCGGGCCACGAGCCCGGGCTCGAGATCTCGCTCGGGGCCGTCGCGCTCGGCGCGGTCGCGGTCGAGCGCCACCTCACCCTCGACCGCGGCATGTGGGGCTCCGACCACGCCGCCTCGCTCGAGCCCGACGACCTCGCCCGGCTCGTCACGGGCATCCGCACGCTCGAGCTCGCGCTCGGCGACGGCGTGAAGCGCGTCTTCCCGGGCGAGGAGGCGCCGAAGGCCAAGCTCCGCCGGGTGCTCCAGCCGTGACCGGCGCAGAGGATGCCTCCGGCGGCAGGCGTCGCAGGCTCCTCGTGCTCGGCGACTCGGACTCGTACGTGAAGTGGGGGGCGGCGCTCGCGAGCCGGCTGCCGCCGCACTGGGACGCGTCGCTGTCGGTCATGGCGACGCCCGTCGCACCGAGCGAGCGCCAGCTCGCCGTCGCCCTCGCCGGCACGCGGTTCGACGCGGACTCGGTACGGCCCCTCGACCTGCATGCGGTGCGCGAGCGGGTCGCGGAGTACCGTCCCGACGCCGTGCTGCTCGCGCTCCGCGGGCCGTTCGTGCGGGTCGTCGCCCATGAGCTGTGCTCGCTCGAGGACCGTCCCGTCCTCGTCTCGGGGTTTCCGGGCCTGACCATCCCGGCGGTGCCGAAAGCCGTGATCTACCGCGAGCTGTGCGACCTCGTCGTGCTGCACAGCCGACGGGAGGTGCGCGAGTTCCGCGGGCTGGGCGCCGAGCTCGCCCCGCGGCTGGACTTGGGCCTCGCCATGCTGCCCTTCCTCCCGGCCGTGCTCCCGGTCGCCGCGGACACGCTCGCGGGGGAGACCGCGCTCGCCGGGGCGCACCGGGCGCGCGCCGGCGTCGCCGGCTGGGACGGCGGCGGCTACCGGCACGCCATGCCCGTCGCCGCCGAGCCGGGAGATCGCAAGAGCACACGTCTGGACCGCGGGCGC
>NZ_WSTA01000014.1 GCF_009789225.1 Agromyces seonyuensis
GCCGGGCGCGCTCCGGCATCCTCGGCGCCGAGCCGGGCATCCGCCCCCGCCCCCGCCCGGGCGGCGCGCCGGGCCGCACCCGCCCGTTTCGAGACCGCCCTCGAGGCGCTGCACTCGGTCTACGGGTACGACGCGTTCCGCGGGCACCAGGCGGCCGCCATCGAGCAGGTCGCGGGCGGCGGCGACGCCGTCGTGCTCATGCCCACCGGCGGCGGCAAGAGCCTCTGCTACCAGATCCCCGCGCTCCTGCGCGAGGGCACGGGCGTCGTCGTCTCGCCGCTCATCGCGCTCATGCACGACCAGGTCGACGCCCTCGTGCGCAATGGCGTGCGCGCCGCGTACCTGAACTCCGGGCAGCAGCCGCACGAGCGCGCCGACGTCGAACGCGCGTACCTCGCGGGCGAGCTCGACCTGCTCTACATCGCGCCCGAGCGGCTCTCGAACCCCGCCGTGCAGCGCTTCCTCGAGGGCGGCACGGTCGCGCTCTTCGCGATCGACGAAGCCCACTGCGTCGCCCAGTGGGGCCACGACTTCCGACCCGACTACCTCGCGCTCGGCGACCTCGCCGAGCGCTGGCCCGACGTGCCGCGCATCGCGCTCACCGCGACGGCGACCGAGGCCACCCACCGCGAGATCACAGAGCGGCTGCACCTCGGCGGCGCCGAGCACTACGTCTCGAGCTTCGACCGCCCGAACATCCAGTACCGCATCTCGCCGAAGGCGGAAGTGCGCCGCCAGCTCCTCGAGTTCGTGCGCAGCGAGGGGCGCGACGCCGAGGGCAACCCCGTGCCGGGCATCGTCTACGCGCTCTCGCGGGCGAGCACCGAGAAGTACGCGGCCTACCTCGCCGAGCACGGCATCGACGCGGTGCCGTACCACGCGGGTCTGCCGCCCGAGGTGCGCCGGCGCACGCAGGACCGCTTCCTCCGCGAGGAGGGCGTCGTCGTCGTCGCGACCATCGCGTTCGGCATGGGCATCGACAAGCCCGACGTGCGCTTCGTCGCCCACGTCGACCTGCCCAAGTCCGTCGAGGGCTACTACCAGGAGACGGGGCGTGCGGGCCGCGACGGGCTGCCCGCCACCGCCTGGCTCGCGTACGGGCTGCAGGACGTCGTGCAGCAGCGCCGCATGATCGACGAGTCGCCGGGCGATCTCGCGCACCGGCGCCGGATGCAGTCCCACCTGGATGCCATGCTCGCGCTGTGCGAGACGGTCGACTGCCGTCGGCAGAACCTGCTCGGCTACTTCGGGGAGCGCTCGACGCCGTGCGGCAACTGCGACACGTGCCTCGTGCCGCCGGCGTCGTGGGACGGCACGGTGCCCTCGCAGAAGCTCCTCTCGACGATCGTGCGGCTCCAGCGCGAGCGCGGTCAGCGCTTCGGCGCCGGGCACCTCGTCGACATCCTGCGGGGCAAGCAGACGGCGCGCATGACGCAGTACGGCCACGACCGGCTCGCGACGTTCGGCCTCGGCGCCGACCTGAGCGACGCGCAGTGGCGGGGCGTCGTGCGGCAGCTGCTCGCCCAGGGCATCCTGCAGACGGTCGGCGAGTACGGCGTGATCACGCTCACCGACGAGGCGGCGGCGGTGCTCTCCGGCGACCGCACGGTCTCGTTCCGCGTCGACGCCGATCGACCGGCCCGTTCGCGCGGGTCTTCCAGGTCGGGCAGCGCGGCGACCGCCGGTGCCGACCTCGACCCGGCCGCCGAGGAGCTGTTCCAGGCGCTGCGCGCGTGGCGCGCCGCGGAGGCCAAGGAGCAGGGCGTGCCGGCCTACATCGTCTTCGGCGACGCGACGCTGCGTGCGGTCGCACTGGAACGGCCCGCCTCGCTCGACGCCCTCGCCGGCATCACCGGCATCGGCGAGAAGAAGCGCGACGCCTACGGCGCCAAGCTCATCGAGGTCGTCACGTCGAACTGAGGATGCCCGCTGCGCCCGGCGCCCCGAGCACGACGCCGAGGTGCAGTTCGAGGAGCGCGCCGACGTCGAGGGCGGGGTCGTAGCACCACTGGAGCTGCAGACCCTCCCAGAGCGCGACGAGGCGCAGCGCCTCGAAGTCCGAGTCGAGGTCGAGCCCGTCCTCGGCCGCGACGCGATCGAAGAGGGAGCCGAAGAAGTCGAGGCTGCTCGCGAATCGTCGCTCGAAGTAGGCGTGCGCCGGATGCTCCGCGGAGGTCGACTCCGCGGCCATCAGCACGTAGAGCCGGATGAGACCGCCGCGCTCCTGCTGCGCGTGCTCGGCGCTCGGCCGGATGCGGGCGAACGCCTCGCGCGCCGTCGCCGTCTCGGAACCGGCGTCCTCGACGATGTCGCGGTCGCGGCTCTCGAGCACGGCCGTGAGCAGGGCTTCCTTGCTGCGGAAGTGATGCAGCAGGGTCGACTTCGGGATGCCCGCGTCGGCGGCGAGCTCCCGCAGCGAGGCGCCGTAGTAGCCGGTCCGTGCGAAGCGCGCGGCCGCGTCGGCGACGATCCTCGCCCGCTGCGCGCGGCCCGGTGCGTAGCCGGCGTCGGGCACGAGGATGCTCCGCAGCGGCACGAGCTCGCGCGGGAGACGCGGTGCCGCCGCGGGTGCCGGGCCGTCGAGCGAGGCGACGTGCCGAGCGATCGCCCGCGGGACGTCGAGGCGGCCGGGAGCATGGAGCGCGAGCAGCTGGAATCCGTCCCACACCGCGACCTGGCGTCGCGCCTCGGCGACGGGCTCGAGCCCGGCGGGTGCGTCGGATCGGGCGTAGACCGTCGCGAACACGTCGACGATGCCGCGATACCGTGCGGCGAAGCGCTCGTGCGCGGGGTGGTTCGGGCTCGTGCCCGCGCCGGCGAGGCGGGTGAAGAGCTCGAGATAGCCGGGGACCGCCGCGTTCCGTTCGGCCTGAGCGACGAGGCGCGCGGGGTCGAACCGGCCGACGTCGCCGTCGAAGCGGCTCTCGGCCTCGATGCGATCGACCAGGGCGTCGAGCACGGCGTCCTTGGAGGCGAAATGGCGTTGGAGGCCCGGATGCGAGAGTCCCGCCCGCGCGGCGATGTCGCGGAGGGCGACCGGGCCGACGCCGTGCTGCACGAAGAGCTCATGGGCCGCGTCGAGGATGCGGGCTCGCGTCCGCTCACCGCGGACGCGGCGCAGATCGATCGCCGCGGTGGCCGGCCGACCCGCGGGGGCAGACGTCGCTCCAGGCATTCCGATTCCACTTCCTTCGATCGGGGAGGGAAAGTCACGGCCGCATTCGGGTCCTTGCGGAGAGCCACGTCTGCGCCCGCGTCGGCGCCGCAGACAATGTTACCGAGCGGTCCGCATTGGGCCGCCGATTTCCTGCCGATCGTCCGGCCCGCCCGTCGCGATGCCGCGGGAAGCGGCTTCCGGACCCGATCGCGCACCCGGGCGACCGGGGACGCTAGCATGCGAGGACGCGCGTGAGGGGGAACGCATGACCGATCAGCTCCGACCCGTCCGACCCTTCGGGGTGACGCTCGTCGCGGCGTTCACCTGGCTCACGGCGGCGATGGACATCGTCGCCGCCATCCTGCTGTTCGCCCTGCTCGGGGTCGACTCCGTCGTGGAGGGGTTCGGCGGGGCGGGCACGATCGTCGCGCTCGCCGTCGTGACGCTGCTGGTCGGCATCCTCGCGTTCGTCTTCGCCTTCGGGCTCGTGCGCGGCAACCCGGTCGCCCGACTCGCCGTCACCGCGATCCAGGTGCTCGCCATCGGCGCGTCGATCTGGCGCATCGCCGTCGACCCCGCCGCGATCTGGAGCGAGGGGCTCAGCATCCTGCTCGGCATCGCGATCATCCTGCTGCTCTGGATGGGCGAGGCGAGCCGCTGGTTCGCCGGACTCTCGCCGAACGAGCCCAGTCGCTGACGCCGTGACGCGCGGATGAGCCGACGCACGGACGCGCTGCGGCTTGTGCGGAACCCAACGTCGTCGCACCCCTGAATTGTGCGGCGCCCACAATGGCGATCGGGACGGTCCGAGCGCCCTTTGGAGGGTCGGAACCGACCGTTCCCGCGGGTTCGCACGGCGGACGTAGCGTGCAAGGAGGACTTCACCCCCTTTTCCACCCGCTACGGAAGGCGGATCACCGACGATGGTCGACACTGCTGCACGTCCCGACACCGCGAGCGCCCCCACCCCGGCGGCCCGCCCTGCGATCTCCCACGTCAACCATCCCCGGGCGAGCGGCCCGCGGGTCGACACCGCGTCGCTCGGACGCCAGCTGCTCGGCACCTGGGCCGACCTGCGGCTCGAGGCCCGCGCCCGTGCCGCGCGGCCCGACCTGCAGCGCATCGAGGGTCAGTCGATGGCGGAGCACCGCGAGCGCGTGCTCGGCCAGCTCAAGATCCTCGTCGACGAGGGCGCCGTGCAGCGGGCCTTCCCCGTCGCGCTCGGCGGCAAGGACGACCACGGCGGCAACATCGCCTCCTTCGAGGAGCTCGTCGTCGCCGACCCGAGCCTGCAGATCAAGTCGGGCGTGCAGTGGGGCCTCTTCGGCGCCGCAGTGCTCCACCTCGGCACCGAGAAGCACCACGAGCAGTTCCTGCCCTCGATCATGACGCTCGAGACGCCCGGTGCGTTCGCCATGACCGAGACGGGCCACGGCTCCGACGTCGCCGCCATCGGCACCACCGCGACCTACGACCCCGCGACCGACGAGTTCGTCATCGACACCCCGTTCCGCGGCGCCTGGAAGGACTACCTCGGCAACGCCGCGCTGCACGGCAAGGATGCGACGGTCTTCGCCCAGCTCATCACCAAGGGCGTCAACCACGGCGTGCACTGCTTCTACGTGCCGCTCCGCGACGAGCACGGCGACTTCCTCCCCGGCGTCGGCGGCGAGGACGACGGCCTCAAGGGCGGCCTCAACGGCATCGACAACGGCCGCCTCCACTTCTCGGGCGTCCGCATCCCGCGCGACAACCTCCTCAACCGCTACGGCGACGTCGACGCGAACGGCGACTACACGAGCCCCATCGCGAGCCCCGGCCGTCGCTTCTTCACGATGCTCGGCACGCTCGTGCAGGGCCGCGTCTCCCTCGACGGCGCCTCGACCATGG
This sequence comes from Agromyces seonyuensis, assembly GCF_009789225.1. GTDB lineage: Bacteria > Actinomycetota > Actinomycetes > Actinomycetales > Microbacteriaceae > Agromyces > Agromyces seonyuensis. Next base: position 5,048 of record NZ_WSTA01000014.1, read on the forward strand.
CCTCGGCGATGGCGCTCGCGATCGCGGTGACCTACGGCAACCAGCGCCGGCAGTTCAACGCGGCGAGCGAGACCGACGAGGAGGTGCTGCTCGACTACGGCCGCCACCAGCGCCGCCTCATCCCGCGGATCGCGACGACGTACGCGCAGATCTTCGCCCACGACGAGTTCCTCGTGAAGTTCGACGGCGTCTTCTCGGGCAAGACCGACACCGAGGCCGACCGCGAGCACCTCGAGACGATCGCCGCGGCACTCAAGCCGCTCTCGACGTGGTTCGCGCTCGACACGCTGCAGGAGGCCCGCGAGGCCCTCGGCGGCTCGGGCTTCCTCGCCGAGAATCGGCTCGTGGGACTCCGGCAGGACCTCGACGTCTACGTCACCTTCGAGGGCGACAACAACGTGCTGCTCCAGCTCGTCGGCAAGCGCCTGCTCACCGACTACGCGAAGCGCTTCAAGTCCGAGGGGCCCGCGAAGATCATCGCCGGGCAGATCGGCTCGAACCTCGTCAACGGCTCGGGCCTCAAGCGTCTCGGCCAGAACGCCGCGGACCTCGGCTCATCGACCCGTGCCGCGTCCTCGTTCGACGCCGCGGCGATCCGCTCGCTCCTCGCCGACCGCGTCGACACCATGGTCGAGGGCATCGCTGGCCGCCTCAACAAGGTGCGCCGGGAGTCGAAGGCCGTGCAGTCCGCCGAGTTCAGCCGCAACCAGAACGAGCTCATCGCCGCCGGTCGCGCCTACGCCGAACTGCTGCAGTTCGACGCGTTCACACGCGGCCTCGCGAACGTGACGGATGCCGGCACGAAGCAGATCGTGGGTCGCCTGCACCGCCTCTTCGGCCTCGGCCTCATCGAGTCGCACCTGGCCTGGTACGCCGTCAACGGCCGACTGTCGACCCGTCGCGGCCGCGCCGTGACCGCCGAGGTCGACCGTCTCATCGCCGGCCTCCGCCCGCACGCCCAGGACCTCGTCGACGCGTTCGGCTACGGCCCCGAGCACCTGCGAGCGGCGAACGCCTCCGGCAACGAGGCCGCCCGCCAGGACGAGGCGCGCGCGTACTACGCCGCGCTCCGCTCCTCGGGCGACGCGCCCCTCGACGAGAAGGTGCTCGTCAAGCAGCGCAAGGCCGCCGAGCGGGCCGCGGCGAAGGCCGCCGGCAAGTAAGCGCGCTCACTCGAACGGGCCCGTCGCCTCGGCGACGGGCCCGTTCGGCGTTCCGGGGGCCGCCGCCGGGGTCGCCGGAGGCGCCGCGATCGTGGTCGGCGGCAGCGCGGCATCCGGAACCGGGCGGATGCCTCGCGGGATCACTCGTCGTCGTCGGGGCGCTTCTTGGCCTCGGCGCGGCCGGTGATGATGCCGTAGGCGACGCCGAGCACGATGCCCGCGACGAACCAGGGCCAGAAGCCGGTCCAGAGCCAGACGCCGGCGCCGACGATGATGCCGACCACGAGGCCGGCGATGAGCTGGCTCCGTACGGGGTTCGGCTGGGAATCGGGGTAACGCGCGGGCATGGGCACAGCCTAGGCCGGACGGCCTTCGAGTCGGCCGAGTGCGCCGCTCGGGCCGTGCGACTCAGTACGCGCCGTCGGCGTCGACCACGACGCGGACGGTGCGCAGCAGCAGCCCGAGGTCGTAGCGGAGCGTCCAGTTCTCGACGTAGTAGAGGTCGAGGGCGATGCTCTCGTCCCAGCCGAGGTCGCTGCGGCCGGAGACCTGCCAGAGGCCGGTCATGCCGGGTCGCACGAGCAGGCGGCGTCGATCCCGGTCGCTGTAGTGGACTGCCTCGTCGGGCAGCGGCGGGCGCGGGCCGACGAGGCTCATGTCGCCGCGCACGACGTTCCAGAGCTGAGGGAGCTCGTCGAGCGAGTGCCGGCGGAGGAACTTGCCGACGCGGGTCACCCGCGGGTCGTCCTTGACCTTGAAGAGCAGACCGGCGGCGTCGTTGCGCTCGACGAGCTCGTGCTTGCGGAGGTGGGCGTCCGGCACCATGGAGCGGAACTTCAGCATGTCGAAGCCGCGGCCGTCGCGGCCGATGCGGTGCTGCCGGTAGAGCACCGGACCGCCGTCGGCGGCGACGAACATCGCGACCGCGACGAGCACCGGAGCGGCGAGGAGGAGCAGGACCGAGGCCGCCATGAGGTCGAGCGTGCGCTTGACGACGTGGAGCGCCCCGCGGTGCTCGGCGACGTCGACGTGCAGCAGGTCGAGGCCCTCGGGGCCGCCGAGGGGGCGCATCCGGATGCGGTGCGGTGCGATCCCGTCGACGCCGCCGACGAGCGCGAAGCGCAGCCCGCTGCCCTCGAGCTGCCACGCCAGCGACCGTGCGTCGGCGAGCCGGGCACCGCCGACCGCGAGGACGGTGTCGGCGCCGATCGATCGGGCCGCGGAGACCAGGCCGGAGGAGCCGCACACGACGGGGACGGTGAGCCCGTCGACCCGGAGTCCGGCGCGGTCGTCGCCGTCGTCGAGCACCGCGCCGAGGACGCGGAAGGCGCCGTGGTCCGCGAGGAGTCGACCGGCGGTCGCGAGGACGTCCGCGCGGTCGCCGACGAGGAGCGCACCGGCGCGGACCGCGCCCGCGTGCGTGCGCCGGAACCAGCTCGCCCAGGCCAAGCGGCCGGTCAGCACCCCGCCGATCGCGAGCGTCGCGGAGACGCCGACGAGCAGACGAGGCGGATCGGCGGGCGTCAGGACGACGACGAACGCCGTGATGCCGAACGCGAGGCCGAGGGCGAGGGCGGCGCCGCGGTACTCGGCGGCGTCGCCGGCCTGCGTGCCACGACGTCCCTGTCGCACCCCGTCGACCGCGAGTGCGGACATCGAGACGACGACGAGGAGCGCGCCGACCTCGATCGAGAGCGGCGTGGTCGCCGCCCCGAACGCGAGTTCGACGAGGATGCCCGCCGCGACCGCCCCCACGATCGCGACGAAGTCGGTGAGCGCGGTGCGCACGCGGTAACCGCGGCGGGTGCGCTGGAGCGCGGAGACGGCGTGCCGGCCGTGTCCGCCGGCGCGCCCGGAACGCGCGGGCTGGTCGAAGGGGATGACCGGCGCGAGGGGCGCCTCGACGGCGGGCTCGGCCACCGGGGCGGCGGCGCTCCTCGGGGGCGCGGCGACGAAGGGCGGCGCGGCGACGAGCGGCGCCACCATGGAGGGTGCGCCGGCGAGGGATTCCGCAGTGCTCATTCCCGACCCTTCCAAGCCCGTACGGCAGCTCGGCCCGGGGCCGCCGGGCAGGCAGCCTGAGCGTCGCCGAGGGCGGCGCGAGGGGTGGGGTGGGGGAGCATGCGTGGTCCAGTCTTCGGAGCGACCTCTGGTCGGCGGAGTCGAAGGCGACTTCGCCGAAGTCGAGGGGTCGACTCCATGCGTGAAACGGTACCGTCGGGTTTCATCCCGGTCTTCCCCCAGAGCGGGGGGCAGCACCGGGCAACCCATGAGCATATCGGTTCGCGGAGGAGCGTCGGGACACGCCCGTCGGTGCCGGTCGGCCGCGCTCGGACGGGGTCCGATTCGCGCCGTTCGTCGCGGATCGCCGCGGCCCGGCGGTCCGCGACCCGCGGCTCAGAGCAGGCCGAGGGCGCGCACTGCGTCGCGTTCGGCGACGAGTTCCGCCGCGGAGGCGTCGATGCGATCGCGCGCGAAGGCGTCCGGCTCGAACCCCTCCTGGACGACCCACTCGCCGTCGATCGCGTGCACCGGGAACGATGCGAACACGCCGGCGGGGATCCCGTAAGCGCCGTCGGAGCGGACGGCCGCGGAGGTCGTGCCCGTGCTCCCGAGGCTCCAGTCGCGGACGTGGTCGATCGTCGCGTTCGCGGCGGAGGCCGCGGACGAGGATCCGCGCGCCTCGATGATCTCGGCGCCGCGGTTCGCGACGCGGGGGATGAACGTGTCGACGAGCCACTCCCGAACGCCGTCCGGTCCGCCGAGCCGAGCGCCGAGGATGCCCGTGACCCGGTCGCCGCGTGCGGTCGTACGGGAGACGTCGGGGAACATCGAGGCGGAGTGATTGCCCCAGACGGCGAACCCGTCGAGCTCGTCGACGCGGGCGTCCACGGCGTTGGCGAGTTGGGCGAGGCCGCGGTTGTGGTCGAGCCGGGTGAGCGCGCTGAAGCGCGAGGCGGGGATGTCGGGGGCGTGGGCGCTCGCGATGAGGGCGTTGGTGTTGGCGGGGTTGCCGACGACGGTGATGCGCACCGCGTCGTCGGCCGCGGCGTTGAGCGCGGCGCCCTGGGCGACGAAGATCGCGGCGTTGTCGCCGAGCAGGTCGGCGCGCGTCATCCCCGGGCCGCGCGGCTTCGCGCCGACGAGCAGGGCGTGCTCGACGCCGTCGAACCCCCGCTCGGCGTCGGTCGTGACGTCGACCGCCTCGAGGAGGGGGAAGGCCCCGTCCTCCAACTCGAGCGCCGTGCCCTCCGCGGCGCGGACGCCCTGCGGGATCTCGAGGAGCCGCAGGCGCACCCGCGTCTCGGGGCCGAGGAGGTCGCCGGCGGCGATGCGGAACGCGAGCGCGTACCCGATCTGTCCGCCGGCACCGGTGATCGCGATGGTGACCGGACGCGTGGCTGCCATGGGCCGAGCCTACGCGTCGGAATCCCGGATCGAGCGGTGTTGCGGGATCCGGTCGACCGGCACATCCGGTTACACGGGTCGGCGCGGCACTCGGAGGCGCGCGCGGCGCGCGGCTAGCGTTCCCCCATGCGAGAGCTGTATCCGGAGATCGAGCCGTTGGAGACGGGAATGCTCGACGTGGGGGACGGACAGCACATCTACTGGGAAGTGTCCGGCAACCGCGAGGGCAAGCCCGTCGTCTTCCTGCACGGCGGCCCCGGGGCGGGCACGAGCCCGGCCCACCGTCGGCTGTTCGACCCCGAGCGGTATCGGATCGTGCTCTTCGACCAGCGCGGGTGCGGCCTCAGCATCCCGCACGCGAGCGAGCCCGAAGCCGACCTCTCGAGCAACACGACGTGGCACCTCATCGCCGACCTCGAGCGGCTGCGCGCGCACCTCGGCATCCACCGATGGCAGGTCTTCGGCGGGTCGTGGGGCTCCGCGCTCGCCCTCGCGTACGCCGAGACGCATCCCGAGCGGGTGACCGAGCTCGTGCTCCGCGGCATCTTCACGCTGCGCCGGGCCGAGCTCGATTGGTTCTACGAGGGCGGAGCCTCGGCGATCTACCCGGATCTCTGGGAGGACTTCCTCGATCCGATCCCGTACGGCGACCGCGCCCACCTCATCGAGGCGTACGGGCGGCTGCTCGACGACCCGAACCCGTCGGTGCACCAGCCCGCGGCGATCGCGTGGTCGCGCTGGGAGTCCTCGACGATCACCCTGCTGCCGCAGGCCGAGACGATCGCGCGGTTCACCTCGCCGGAGTACGCGACGGCGTTCGCCCGCATCGAGAACCACTACTTCCGGCACGGCGGCTGGTGGGACGAGGGGCAGCTCATCCGCGATGCGGATCGCCTGCGCGCGATCCCGGCGGTGATCGTGCAGGGGCGCTACGACCTCTGCACGCCGATGATGACGGCCTGGGACCTGCACACCGCCTGGCCCGAAGCCCAGTTCATCGCCGTGCCCGACGCCGGGCACGCGTTCGACGAGCCGGGCATCCTCGATGCGCTCATCACGGCCACGGATCGGTTCGCGGAGTTCGGTCCGGACCCCGCCGACGCGGGCGGTCCGAAGGCCGCCGGCCCGGCGACGGTCGCGCCGGCGCCGGATTCACGGCATGATCAGGGAACCCCGTCGGTCGAGGCCGACGGTGCGGACGGCACGTCGGAGCAGGCGTGACGACCGGGAACAGCGCGGTGCCCGTTCGCCGGCGGGTGTCGCAGCTCCCCGGAACGATCGGGTCGCTCCGGAGCAGCAGCGGGGCGGCCCGATCGCCGGGGGTCGGCTGACGGGAAGCGATTCGGCCTGACGGCTCGGCGGCTCGGCATTCCAGCCGCAGGCGTCGCGGGCCGGACGGCTCGGATCCGGGCGGCTCAGGCCTGCACGCCGGCGGGGCGGCTCGCCTCCTCGCCGATGATCGCGCCGAGTTCCGCGGGCCGGGTGAACTGCGGCCAGTGCCCCGTGGGCAGGTCGCGGTAGGCGACGTCGCGGAGGTTCGCGAGCTCGGCCGTGAACGGCACGCCCGCCTCGAGCCACTCGAGCAGCTGCGACGTCGGGAACTCGCACGCGATCACCGTCGCCGGCACGTCGAACCGGCGCGCGTCGCGCAGCACGAGCGGGTCGATCGCGACATGCAGCGGCTCGGGGATCGCACGGGCGGCGAACTCGGCGCGGAGGCCCTCGTCGAGGTCGACGAGGTCGTCGTCGAGGAAGAGCGACCAGTCGGGCAGCGGCACCGCGTCGCCGACGACCGGCAGTTCGTCGTTGATGACGCCGCCGTCGACGAGCGGACCGGAGTCGACGAAGATCAGCCGGGCGACGCGGTCGGGCCGGGCATCGGCGACGCCCTGGGCGATCGGTCCGCCGCCGGAGTGGCCGACGAGCACGACCGGGACGTCGAAGCCGTCGACGAGGTCGACGATCGACGCGATCGTCGACGCGAGCGTGACCCCGCTGCGGTCGGCGTCGACCGACTCGAGCCCGGGTCGCGTCACGGGGTGCGCGCGATGCCCGGCTGCCTCGATCGCGGGCACGACCGCGCTCCACGAGTCGCCGTCGAGCCAGAAGCCGGGGATGAGGATGACGTCCATGCGGCGAAGCTAGCGGGGAGCGCCGACATCGCCGCGGGTGCGGCGCCGGTCCACGCCCGGCGGGTCCTCAGAGCGGGTCGGCGATCGCGGTCCGCTCGGCCTCGCTCGGACGCGGCGGTCGCGAGGAGGCGGCCAGGGCGAGCACGACGAGGCCCGCGGCGATCGTCGCGAGGCCCGCCCACTCGAGCGCCGTGAGCTGCTCGTGCAGCAGGAGGAGGCCGAGGAGCGAGGCGGTGAGCGGCTCCGAGAGGGTGAGCGTGGAGACGGTCGCGGGAGCGAGTCCCTTGAGCCCGGCGCCGAACAGCACGTACGCGAGCGTCGTTGTGACGAGCCCGAGCCAGAGGGCGACGGTGAGGCCGTCGGGGGTCGCCAGCCACGAGGCATCCGTCGCGAGGAGGATCGGGAGCGAGCCCGCCGCGGCGAGGCCGAACATGCCGCCCATCGCGCCGTTCGGGCTCCAGCCGCGCTCGATGAGCTCCTTGCTCGCGATCGTGTAGACGGCGTACGAGGCGCCCGCGCCGAGCGAGGCGAGGATGCCGAGCGGGTCGCCGCCCGCGCTGCTGCCGCCCGCGGCGGCGAGCATCCCGACCCCGAGCGTCGCGACGACGGTGGCGATCGCCCACGCCCCGCCGGGCCGCCGGCCGGCGACCGCCCAGTCGAGCAGGCCGGTGATGACGGGCGCGGAACCGAGCGCGATGACCGTGCCGATCGCGACGCCGTTGATCGAGGTGCCGGCGAAGAACGTCGGCTGGTAGGCGATGACGCCGGCGGCGCCGGCGACGAGCAGGAGCCACGTCGGCAACGCCCGGAGGCGGTGCGCCGGGCGGCCGACCCCCGGTGCCGCCTCGCCGCGGCCGCGACGACGGGCGAGGCCGATGCCGGCGATCGCCGCGAGCGCCGCACCGCCGATGAGGATGCGCGCGGCGCCGATCGAGATCGCTCCGGCATCGGGTCCGAGGGCCTGGGCGGTGCCCGTGGTGCCGAAGCAGACGGCGGCGAGGAGCACGGCGAGGATCGAGCGCATGCGCACATCGTTACACAATCTGCACCCCGTCCGTCACTCCGTGACGGACGGCCGCCGCCGTCCGCCGACCCTCGACCGGACGGACGGTCGCATGACAGACTCGGGATCCGAATGCTCCGGGGGGTCGGAGCGGAACGTGGGGGACCGATGGCCGATCGCCTGGCTGAACGCCGAGCGACCGAAGCGCCCGATCCGATCGTGCCGTCGCGGGACGGCCTCGACGACGCCCAGGTCGCCGAGCGCGTGCGACTCGGACTCGTCAACCGCGTCGACGACGCCTCCAGCCGCAGCTTCGGTTCGATCCTGCGGGCGAACGTGCTCACGCTCTTCAACGGCATCGTGCTCGGCGCGTTCGGGCTGCTGCTCGTGCTCGGCCACTGGCAGGACGCGCTGTTCGGCTTCGCCGCCATCTCGAACGCGATCATCGGCGTCGTGCAGGAGTACCACGCGAAGCGCCAGCTCGATCGGCTCGCCCTCATGCACGCGCCGAAGGCGCGGGTGCGCCGGGGCGGCAGACTGCTCGAGCTCGCCACCGCCGACGTCGTACGCGACGACCGGCTCGTGCTGCGCGCCGGCGACCAGGTCACGGCGGACGGCGTCGTGCTGGAGTGCGTGCGGCTCGAGGCCGACGAGTCGCTGCTGACGGGGGAGTCCGACCCGGTCGCCAAGCACGTCGGCGACGGGGTGCTGTCGGGCTCGATCATCGTCGGCGGCGAAGCCGAGATCGTCGTGACGGCCGTCGGCGCCGACGCCTTCGCGAGCAAGCTGTCGGCCGAGGCCAAGCGCTTCTCGCTCGTCTCGAGCGAGCTGCGCAACTCGATCAACCGGATCCTCAAGTGGATCACCTGGATGATCTTCCCGATCATGCTGCTCGTCATCAACTCGAACATGCAGGCCGCCGGCGGCTGGGTCGAGGCGATCGAATCCGGGGCGTGGAACTCCGCGGCCGTCGCCTCGATCGCCGCCGTCATCGCGATGATCCCGCTCGGGCTCGTGCTCATGACGAGCATCGCCTTCGCCGTCGGCGCCATCAAGCTCGGCAGCCACAACGTGCTCGTGCAGGAGCTCGCCGGGGTCGAAGGCCTCGCGCGCGTCGACCTCATCTGCCTCGACAAGACGGGCACCATCACGACGGGCGAGATCGTCTTCGACGCCGCGCACCCCGTCGGCGAACCGCCCGCCGGCTGGGAGGCCGTGCTCGCCAGGCTCGGCGCCGACCCCGCCGCGAACAACACGGCGAAGAGCCTCGCGACGCGATTCACGGATGCCTCGGGGCTCGAGCCTCTCGCCGAGATCGAGTTCTCCTCGGCCCGCAAGTGGTCGGCGCTCACCTTCGGCTCCGGCTCCGCCGCGCCCGGCACCTGGGTGCTCGGCGCGGCCGAGTACGTGCTCGCGCTCGCCGAGGACGGTCGGCCCGGCGGCGACCCGGCACTCGCGGAACTGGGCGAGCGCGCCCAGGCCCTCGCGGCATCCGGCCTGCGGACCCTGCTGCTCTCACGGTCGGCAGAGGTCCTCGACGCGGCGGCCGTGCGCGACGCCCGGCTCCCCGGCGGCGTCGAACCCGTCGCCCTGCTCACGTTGAAGGAGCAGGTGCGCGACGACGCCGCCGAGACCCTCCGCTACTTCGCCGCCGAAGGCGTCGCGGTGCGCATCATCTCGGGCGACAACCCCGCGACCGTCGCCGCGGTGGCCCGCGAGGTCGGCCTCGAGGCGGGCGACGGCGTGGATGCGCGCGACCTGCCCGACGAGCTCTTCGCGCTCGGCGGCATCCTCGAGGAGCAGCTCGTCTTCGGGCGCGTCTCGCCGACGCAGAAGCGCTCGATGGTGCACGCGCTCCAGGCCCGCGGGCGCACCGTCGCGATGACGGGCGACGGCGTCAACGACGCGCTCGCGATCAAGGACGCCGACATCGGCATCGCCATGGAGTCCGGCTCCGACGCGACGAAGGCCGTCGCCCGGCTCGTGCTGCTCGACTCGAAGTTCTCGCACCTGCCCGCGGTCGTGGCCGAAGGACGGCGGGTCATCGCGAACATCGAGCGGGTCTCGATGCTCTTCCTCTCGAAGACGTCCTACGCGATCACGATGGGCATCGTCTTCGGCCTCCTGCTCTGGCCGTTCCCGTTCCTGCCCCGCCAGCTCTCGATCACCGACGGCCTCACGATCGGCCTGCCCGCGTTCCTGCTCGCGCTGCTGCCGAACTCGCGTCGCTACGTGCCGGGATTCCTCAAGCGCTCGCTGTCCTTCGCCATCCCGGCCGGGCTCGTCGTCGCCACCGGGATCGTCGTCGCCTCCGGGCGGGCCCGAGCCGCGGGGGAGAGCGAGGACATCGTGCGCTCGCTCTGCGTCGTCCTCCTCAGCATCCTCGGCCTCTGGATCCTCGTCGTGCTCTCGCGGCCCTTCAGCTGGGTGAAGGCCGGGGTCGTCGCGCTCATGGTGCTCGGCCTCGTCGCCGTCTACACGGTGCCCGCGCTCGTCTGGTTCTTCGAGCTCGTCGCCCTCACCCCGCGCGACTTCCTCGACCTCGCGGTCATCGCACCCATCGGCATCCTGCTGATCGAGCTCATCGCCCTCTGGCATCGTCGCCGCTTCGGCGTGCGCGGCACGAGCACCTGAACCGAGGATGCCTCGGAGCCGCGTCCCTCGGTGCGGCGGAACGCCCGGCCGTGCGCGCCGGCCCTGCCGGAGGCGGCAGAATAGGCGCGGCCCGAAACCCCCACGGGCACCCCGACGCCCGAGGAAGGGAGACGCGTTTGCGCGCCGTGCTGTTCGAGGAGTTCGGGGCCGCGCCCCGCGTCACCGACGTGCCGAAGCCCGCCTGCCCGCCCCGCGGCGCCCTCGTGCGCGTGCGGGCGACCGGGCTCTGCCGCTCCGACTGGCACGCTTGGAGCGGCCACGACGACTCGGTGCGGCTGCCGCACGTGCCCGGCCACGAATTCGCGGGCGACCTCGTCGAGCTCGGCTCCGAGGTGCCGGAGGACGCCGGCTGGAGCGTCGGCGACCGGGTCACCGCCCCCTTCATCTACGCGTGCGGCCGCTGCGACGAGTGCGCCGCCGGCGACAGCCAGGTGTGCCGCAACCAGCGCCAGCCCGGCTTCACCCAGTGGGGCTCCTTCGCCGAGTACGTCGTCGTCGAGGAGGCCTCCCGCAACCTCCTGCGCCTGCCGGAGGGGCTCGACTACGTCGAAGCGGCCTCCCTCGGCTGCCGCTTCGCCACCGCGTACCGCGCGATCGTCACTCGCGGCCGCCTCGAGACCGGCGAGCGCATCGCCGTGCACGGCTGCGGCGGCGTCGGCCTCTCGGCCGTCATGATCGCCGTCGCCGCGGGCGTCGAGGTCTACGCCGTCGACGTCAGCGACGCCGCGCTCGCCGCGGCCGCCGCCCTCGGCGCGATCCCGATCGCCGGCGGCGAGGGCGCGGCCGAACGGGTGCGCGAGGCGTCCGGCGGCGGGGTCGAGCTCTCGGTCGACGCCTTCGGCAGCCCGCAGACGGCCGTCGCGTCCCTGCGCAGCCTCAAGCCGAAGGGGCGCCACGTGCAGATCGGCCTGCTGCTCGGCGACCAGGCATCCGCGGCCCTGCCGATGGACGAGGTCATCGCGCGCGAGCTCGAGGTGCTCGGCTCCCACGGCATGTCGACGGGCGAGTACCCCGTGCTGCTCGGCGCCGTCGCCGACGAGGCGTTCCGCCCGATCGAGCTCGTCGGCCGCACCATCGGCCTCGACGACGTGCCCGACGCGCTCGCGGCGATGGGCACGCCCGGCGCCTCGGGCTCGGGGATGACGGTCGTCGCGCTCTAGCGACCGCGGCGGTTCTTGCCGGGGGCGGAAGACCTCGCCGTCTTCTGCCGACGGCGGCCCCGGGTCCAACCCGATCGCTCGATAGCCTGGGCGGACCCGCACCGCCGTCCCGAAGGGCTTCCCGCATGAGCGCCACCGCCACCGCCGACCTGTACGACGAGCGCCGCGAGGCGGTGCAGACGACCCCGTTGCAGTTCATCTCGGTCGGCGGGCACGTCCGCTTCGACGGCCCGATCCGCACGGTGGCCTGCTTCGAGGACAACGCGCTGCTCAAGGCGACGCTCGGCACCCCGGGCGGGGGCGCCGTGCTCGTCGTCGACGGCGGCGGCTCGCTCGGCACGGCCCTCGTGGGCGACATCATCGGCGGCCTGGCCGTCGAGAACGGCTGGGCGGGAATCGTCGTGCACGGCGCGATCCGCGACCGCGTCGCGCTCGGCGGGCTGTCCATCGGCATCCTCGCGCTCGGCACGAACCCGCGCGGCGGGGCGAAGTCGGGCGAGGGCGAGCTCGACGCGACGCTCGAGTTCGGCGACGTCGTCTTCCGCCCCGGCGCGCACCTCTGGGCCGACGAGGACGGCATCCTCGTCGAGCGCTGACCCCTGTGCGCGGTCGGGCCCCGACGGCCGTCCGCGGCCGTCCGCCGTGGTCGCTAGCGTGAGCGCATGACCTTCGACCCGAACGCCGACATCTCCGGCGGGCGCGCGTCCAAACGCGGGCGCAACATCGGCATCGGTGCGGGCGTCGGCGGCCTCGGCGTCCTCGCGATCATCCTGCTCGGCTCGTTCCTCGGCGTCGACCTCTCGGGCATCGCGGGCGGGATCGGCATCGGGCCCGGCGGGTCGAGCGAGTCCGTGACGTCCGACGAATCGCTCGAGCGCTGCCGGACGGGCGCCGACGCGAACGCCGACGTGACGTGCCGCATGGTCGGCGCGTCCGCGGCGCTCGAGACGTACTGGGCCGAGGCGGCTCCGGCGATCGGCGTCGGCTACCGCCCGCCCGCCGATCTCGTCATGTTCGACGGCGCGACGAGCACGGGCTGCGGGTCGGCGACGAGCGCGACCGGGCCGTTCTACTGCCCGAGCGACGAGACGATCTCCCTCGACACCGCCTTCTACGACGACCTGCGCACGCAGTACGGCGCGAGCGGCGGGCCGCTCGCCGAGCTCTACGTCGTCGCCCACGAGTGGGGCCACCACGTCCAGCAACTCGCGGGCATCCTCGCCGCCTCGCAGGACGGGCGCACCGGGGCCGATTCGAACTCCGTGCGCACCGAGCTCCAGGCAGACTGCTTCGCCGGTGCCTGGGCGGGAGCCGCCGCGACGACCCTCGACGACTCGGGCACGCCCTACCTCGAGCCGCTCACCGAGGCCGACGTCGCCGACGCCCTGAGCGCCGCGGCCGCAGTGGGCGACGACCGCATCCAGGAGCGCGCCCAGGGCCAGGCCGACCCGCACACCTTCACCCACGGCACGGCCGAACAGCGGCAGCGCTGGTTCGAGACCGGCTACGAGCAGGGCGCGGGCTCGTGCGACACGTTCGCCGTGTCGGGAGCCGAGCTGTGACCCCGCCGGCCGCAGTGCGGCCGCCCGTGGATGCCGCCGCTCTCCGGTTCGTGCCCGCGAACGAGGCGACGGCCGCCGACCTGCAGGCCGTCTTCGGCGAACGCGGCGACGCCGCCGGCTGCCAGTGCCAGTGGTACCGGATGCCCGTCACGGCGTTCCACGACACCCCGCGGGAGGTGCTCGCCGAACGGCTCGCCGAGCAGTCGCACTGCGGCGAGCCGCACGCCGACTCGACCACGGGCTTCCTCGCGTTCGAGGGCGACGATCCCATCGGCTGGTGCGCCGTCGCACCGCGCACCGACACCGTGCGGCTCGCCACCATGCGGGTGCCGTGGGTCGGCCGTCCCGACGAAGACCGCAGCGCCGAGGACGTCTGGGCTGTCACGTGCTTCACGGTGCGGGTCGGCCACCGCGGTCGCGGGGTGGCGCAGGCGCTCGCCGTGGCGGCCGTCGAGTTCGCCCGCGAGCGGGGGGCCGCCGCCGTCGAGGGCTATCCGATCGTCACCCGCCCGGGCAAACGGGCGGCCGCGGGCGAACTGTTCGTCGGCGACCGCGACTGGTTCGCCCAGGCGGGCTTCGTCGAGGTCGCGCGGCCGAGCGAGCGCCGCGCGGTCATGCGCGTCGACTTCTGACGCGGCTCAGCCGAGCGGCGCGGCCGGGGCGGCGGGGGCCTCGATCCAGCGGTACTCCATCTGCCGCGCCGTCCCGAGCGCGAGGTCGCGCCCGCCGAGCACCTCGACGAGATGCAGGGCGAGGTCGATGCCGGCCGAGATGCCGCCCGAGGTGAAGACGTCGCCGTCGCGCACCCAGCGCACCCCGGACTCGACGTGCAGGGACGGGAAACGGCGGGCGAGCTCGGCCTGATCCTCCCAGTGGGTCGTCACGCGCTGCCCGCCGAGGATGCCCGCCTCGGCGAGCAGGAACGCGCCCGTGCACACCGACGCCGTCAGCCGGGCCGTCTCCGCGGCGACCGCGAGCCAGTCGAGCAGTGCGGCATCGCGCTCCGCGGCATCCGTCACCCCGCCGGCGACGACCAGCACGTCGGGCGCCGGCGCCTCGCCGAGCACGGCGTGCGCGCGGAGCACGAGCCCGCCGCGCGCGACGACCTCGGGCGTCGTCGCGAGCATCCCGACCTCGAACGGCGCGCGCCGGCCGTGCCGGGCGGCGACGCGGTTCGCGACCGAGAAGACTTCGAACGGGCCGCAGCAGTCGAGCACTTCGACCTCGTCGAAGACGACGATGCCGACGCGGAGCGGGGGAGCGGTTTCAGTCATGCCCCGATCCTCGCGCGTCGCCCCTCGGCCCGGCCCGGCGACGGCTGCCGATCCGCCGCGAGCGACTGCCAGCGCCGATGCGGCCCGTGTTTCAGGCGCGTTGCAGTTCGCGCGGCGGGCCGTCCGAGAGGTGGCGCGGATGAGCATCCCTCGCAATACTCGGGTATGGACTTCGCCGGTCTGACACCCGTCGACGAGCCCGACCCGCGTCTCGAGCGGGCCGAGCAGGCCCGAGCGATGCCCATCCCCGTCTACGGGCTCGTGCCGCAGTCGGCGATCGAGGACTGGGATGCGCTGAGCGTCGAGACGGCCTCGACCGGCGGCTTCGTCGACGAGATCTCCGTCGCCGTGAGCTACACCCTCTGGCGTCATCCGGAGTCGCCCGACGACCCGCGCAATCTCGCGGATCTCGACGAGCCGACGCTCGCCGCGATCGAGTCGGAACCGCCGTGGCCGCGGCCCGAATGGATCCTCGAGCACCTCGACCGGATGCGCCGACCCATGCTGTGGGAGTGCGTGCGCACGAGCTGGCAGCGCGAGCGCCGGCCCTGGTTCGAGGTCGACGAGGTGCTCGTCGCGCACGCGGCGTATGTGCTCGCGAACCGGTTCCGTCAGCAGCTCGGCCTGGCCGGCGGCGCCGGGCATCCGGCCGCGTACCCGCTCATCTCGACCCGCGCGGTGGAGCACGACGTCGAGGTCGAGATCGACGGCGGGGTCCTGCCCGGGGTGCGGCTCGACACCGACCCGTTCGTCGTCGGCTACGGCGCCGAGTTGCCCGGCGGCGGTCTGCTGACGGCCGTGCTGCCGCGCGACGAACTCGACTATCTCCGCCCCGCGTTCGCCCGCCGCCCGCATACCGCCCCCGCGAACTGACCCGCGCCCACCGGCGATTCCGGCGGCGCTCACTGGCTGGAACGCCGATGGCACCCCCTGCGCGGCGGTCTTACATTCACCCTCGAGCGGGGGACACGGGACGGGTTCGCATCGCATCCCGGGATCCACGGACGGTCGCCCGCGCTTCGAATCGCACGAACGATCAAAGGGGATCAGGTGAAATCACTACTCCGGTCCGGGCTCGCCCTCGCGGCGGCGGTCTCGCTCAGCGCGGGCCTGTTCGCGGCGGGCGTGTCGACGGGCAACGGGCAGGGCAACGGGTACGGCGGCGGGTCCTCGTACGGCCACGGCGACGACGGCAAGGGCAACGGCCGCGGCGACGACCGCGGCAGGGGCAACGGCGATCGCAAGGACGACAAGGTCGTCGACACGATCTACCAGGACAACGTCAAGGACTACGGCGTCTGCCGCGGCACCGATCCCGTGTGCTACCACGAGTGGGGCAACGGCTGGAGCGAGGGCGAGGCCAAGCGCATCTTCGTGTGGAGCCGCACCGCGGGTCCGCGCCACGCGCACCTCGGCACGCCGCTCGCGCCGGGCCTCAACCCGCCGCTGAACGCCGACAACGTCGCGCAGGCCGCGATCATCGCGTGGGCCGCGGAGCGGGGCATCCAGGTCGACTACACCGAGGACCTCACCCGGTTCTCGAACCTGAACAACTACCAGGCCGTCGTGTTCCTCGGCTCGAACCGCGACACCCTGGATGACACGGCGCAGACGAACCTGCTGCAGTACGTGCGCCGCGGCGGCGGCTTCGTCGGCGTCCACAACGCCTTCGGCGCCGAGTACCACTGGGACTGGTACGAGGGCCTGCTCGGCGGTGCGAACTTCTACGACCACGCCCCGAACCGGGCCGGCACGGTCGAGACGGTCAACGACGACGACGTCTCGACCGCGTTCATGCCGAAGACGTGGGCGTTCACCGACGAGTGGTACAACCTCGAGCCGTACCCGAGCTACGTCAACGTGCTGCTCGAGGTCGACAAGGCGACGAGCCTCAACGGGCGCGCCACCGGCCACCCCGGCCACGGCGAGCACCACCCGGTCAGCTGGTGCCACTACTACGACGGCGGCAAGGCGTTCCTGACGACCCTCGGCCACGACGTGGCGCTCTACACGGACGCGCCGCTCGCGGGCGAGGACCTGTTCAAGCAGCACCTGATGTCGGGCATCGAATCGGCGATGGGCATCACGCCCTTCTGCGAGGTCTGACCGGGAGCGCGCGACCGCACTGCGAGCGCACGCACCGCACGAGAACGCACCACCCACGGCCCGGGCTCCGGAATGCTCCGGGGTCCGGGCCGTGCCATGCCCGCGGACGTCCGCCGCCATCCCGGCGCGGCTCGGCACCGCGGAATCCGATCGACGACGATCAAGGAGCGAAGCAATGCAGAGACAACGCAGGATGCCCGGAGGCCGGCCCCGCCGCCTCATGACGAGACTGGGGTTGGCGGGAGCCGTCGGACTCCTCGCGGCCGGCCTCGTCGCCACCCCGGCGCTCGGCGTCGGCGGCCCGAACCACGGCGGCGGCCCGGGGCACGGGGGCGGGCACGGCCCGAAGCCCGACCCCGTCCCGAGCGCCGAACTGACGGGGCTCGAGCCGACCGGCGCCGACATGCCGACGGTCGGCGGCAATCTCGGCAACCAGCACTATTCGGGGCTCACGCAGATCACGAAGCGCAATCTCGATCGGCTCGCGCCCGAGTGGGAGACGCACGTCTCCGCGGTCGCCCCGGCCTCCGACGACACCGGCCAGCAGACGACGCCCATCGTCGTCGACGGGGTCATCTACGTCGACACCCCCTCCGGCGGCGTCATCGCGGTCGACGGCAAGACCGGCGCCGCGGTGTGGAAGTGGGAGCCGACCGAGTTCGCCGCCTCCGGCACGCGCCGCGGCGTCGCGGCCGGCGAGGGCAAGATCTTCACGCTCGCCGACGGGGACCGGGTCGTCGCGCTCGACCAGGCGACCGGGCAGCAGGCCTGGGTCGTGCAGCCGACGGGACCGAACGGCGAGTTCCTCGGCAACTTCGACCGGGTCGCGACCGTGTACTGGGACGGCATCGTGTACGCCCACGCCGCCAACGGCGACCGCGCGGCAGTCGTGGCGCTCGATGCCTCCGACGGTTCGTATCTCTGGCACTTCTTCGGCGGCCCGCAGCGGGGCGTCGTCTACACCGACGTCAACGGGAACTCGGTGGATGCGGGCGGCACGTGGGGCGAGCTGCTGCCGGACGGCACGGACTGCGCCCTCGTCGGCGGGTCGACGCCGTGGATGCACGGCGCCGTCGACCCCGAGCTCGGCATGTACTACATGACCTTCGGCAATGCGCGCAGCTGCACCTCCTCGCAGAACGGCTCGCTGCGCCCGGGCGACAACCTGTTCTCGTCCACCCTCGTCGCCGTCGACATGACGACGGGCGACTACAAATGGCACTACCAGTCGATCCGGCACGACGTGTGGGACATGGACAACGTCCACCCGCCGACGCTCGCCGACATCCGTGTGCCCGTCGCCGCCGACGGGAACGGGAAGGGCAAGGGCAAGCCGAAGACGGAGGAGCGCAAGGTGCTCTTCTACGGCTCGAAGTCGGGCCACCAGTTCGTGCTCGACCGCACGAACGGCACGCCGGTGCTGCCCGTCGTCGACAAGCCGATGATCACCGACTCGCGGCAGGCGCACGCCGAGACGCAGCCCTTCCCGGTGAACCGCCTGCTGCCCGAGTGCATCGTCTACGAGCCGCTCGACCCGGAGAACATCCCCGGCGACCCGTGGCGCGCGGTGCCGAACTACAACGGCTACCAGCCCGATGCCGAGGGGAACCTCGTGTTCAACCCGGAGAGCTACGTCAAGGCGGACGAGCCGTTCCTGACGTACCCCGAGGGGTCGTCGGGCCACCGCGAAGGCTGCATGTACGACCCGCAGTTCGACCTGCCGATCCTCTCGACGACGAGCCAGAACGGCGGCGCCGACTGGTCGAACAACGCCTACAGCCACGAGACGAACCTCGTGTACTACCCGTACGGCACGAACCCGGTGGCGCACTACAACGGGGCCGCCTCCAACGGGCTGCGGGCCATCGGCCAGTACCAGACGGGCGGCATCCTCGCCTACGACGCCTCGACCGGCGAGGTCGCCTGGCAGAACCACCTCGGCACCGACATGTCGCACGGCCAGGGTCCCCTCGTGACGGCGACCGACCTCCTGTTCGTCGGGCAGATCGACGGCCGGGTCCTGGCCATGGATGCCTCGGACGGCGACGTGCTCTGGGACTTCCAGACCGGGTCCGGCATCGCCGGGGCGCCGATCACCTACGAGATCGACGGCGAGCAGTACGTCGCCGTGATCGCGGCGGGATCGACGAACCCGTACGGCGGCTCGATCACGGCCGGCGACTCGCTCTGGGCGTTCAAGCTCGGCGGCGACTACCGCACCGCCTCGGGCAGCCAGGAGGGTCCGGACACGTCGCCGCTGACGATCCGGCGGCCGGTGAGCGGGGCCGCGGTCGACGGTGCGGGCGTCGCGAACACCGTGCTGCTCGCCCGCACGAGCCGCACCGCCGACACGGCGGCCGCGCGCGACAGCGTCGCGACGAACGCCATGCAGCCGACGCACCTGCGCGTGCCCGTCGGCACCACGGTGACGTTCACGAACCCGGGCGCGGAGACGTTCCCGAACTTCCCGAACGCGAAGGAGCACTGCGCCACCCAGTTCTTCGAGGGGGAGTTCGCCTTCCGGCTGCAGCCGGGGGAGTCCGCGACCCACACGTTCGACCGGGCCGGGGAGTACTTCTTCAACGACTGCACCGACCCGCGGCCGACCGGCAAGATCGAGGTCGTGCTGACGCCGACGGACGTGCCGGGCGCACTGACGTTCTCGCGATCGAGTCTCGACCTCATGGCCCGTTCGGGGCTCTTCACCGGGGTGCGCGGCACGGCCACGGCCGAGTTCGCGATCCCGGCCGGGCATCGCTACGAGAGCGGGGCGGTGCTCGTCACGCCGCTCGGCCGCACACCGGTCGAGGCGGAGTCCGTGAAGACGCGGGGCGGCAAGTTGTTCGTCGAGTTCGACAAGGCCGACCTCGACCAGAACGTGCCGACCGGGTCGACGCAACTCACGCTCCGGGCGAACTTCCTGGTCGGAGGCGAGCAGGTGCAGTTGACCTCGACCGCGACGGTGACGGTCGTCAAGTAGGAGCGGCGACTGCCGGTCGGCCGGGTCCGGATCCGCGAGGGTCCGGGCCCGGCCGCCGTCGTGCTCGGCCGGAGCACTCCACTACCCCCGTTCGCGGGGCAAATGCTGCGAAACGACCACTTCCACATCCGCCGGACACTCGCTCTTCATGTTCCGTACGGCCCCGGCACACCGGCCGACCTGACGCTGACCCAGGTCGCGACAGGCGCGACCGCTCGACTCCAGTGCGGGAGCCCATGTCGTCGTCACGTGTCACCTTCTCGCGGTTCTCCGGTCCGAACGATCCGATGCTCGAGGCCTGGCGTCGGTTCCGCGGCCGCTTCGGCATCATCGACCCGGGGCCGCAGCCCGACGCGGCCGAACTCGTCGTGTGGCGCCTGTACGCCTCGAACAACCGCGAGCTCGCCCGGGGAGCGCGGCTGCACGGCTCTGCCGACGAGGCGCGGGACGCCGTCGCGGAGCTCCGCGCGAGTCGCTCGCAGCTCGGGATCCAGCTCGTGCGGGGGCCGGAGGCCGGGATGTTCGGCTGGCTCGCGGAGCTCGGCGGGGTGCCCGTCGTCACCGGCGCCCGGTGGTATCCGGCCTCCGTCTGCGCGGACGCCGCTGCGCTCGCCGTGGCGCTCCTGCCGGCCGCGGAGCCGGCCGAGGGGTGGCAGCCGCTCGGCCGCGGCGTCCGCGCGCGCGTCGTCGAACCGGCCGTGTGGCGCTGAGGGCGTGACGGGTGACGAGGGCGACCTCGTCGGCGGTCGCTACCGGCTCCGTCGGCGCCTCGGATCCGGCGGCACTGCGACCGTGCACGAGGCGTTCGACGAACGGATGCAGCAGCTCGTCGCGTTGAAGGTGCTGCATCCGCACCTCTCGAACTCGGATGCCCGTCGCGCCGCGTTCCTCGCCGAGGCGGAGCGCATCGCCGGGCTCCGGCACCCGAACCTCGCCGCCGCGTTCGGCACCGGCACGGAGGTGCAGGCCGACGGGGCGGTCCGGGCGTGGATCGTGCTGGAACGGGCGCCCGGCCGCCCGCTCTCCGAACTCGTCGCGGAGCAGGGCGGGCTTCCCCTCGGCACGGCGATCGCGGTCCTCGAAGGGACACTGCGGGGACTCGAGGCGGTGCACCTCACGGGGCTCGTGCATCGCGATGTGTCGCCGTCGAACGTGATCGTCGAGCTCGGCGGCGACGACGTCGTCGTGGGCGTCCGGCTCGTCGACTTCGGGCTCTCGGGTTCGGCGGGCGAGGCCGCACGTGGCCGGGACGTGCTGCGCGCGGCGACGAGCGAGGACGCCGGCGTGGTCGGCAACGCCGGCTACGTCTCGCCGGAGCAGGCGCGCGGACTTCCCGTCGATGAACGCGGCGACGTCTACCAGGCGGGCGGCGTGCTCTGCTTCGCCCTCACGGGCGCCGGGCCGTTCCCCCGGGAGAGCGCCGCCGCGACCCTCGAGGCGCATCGGGCCGAGCAACCGCCGACGCTCGCCGACCGGGTGCCCGGGGCGACGCGGGAGCTCGACCGGGTGCTGCGCCGCGCACTCGCGAAGCGACCCGACGACCGTTTCCCGACCGCGGAGGCGTTCCGCGCAGCGTTGGCCGCGCTCGCCGTGCCGGCCGTCGAGGCGACCGAGCGCGGCGACGACCGCCCGGATGGCGCCGATCCCGGCGACCCCGGCAACGCGCCCGGAGCCGGCGCCCTCGATCGCACGCGCGTGCTCGGCAGGACCCGCGTGCACCTCGCGGCGCCGGAGGAGTCGATCGTCCTGCCCGTCGGCGTGAACCGGACCCGACAGCGACGCGTCCGTCGTGCGCGTCGGCGTGGAGCGGAGACGGCGGTCGTCCTCGCGGCCGTCGCCGCGGTCGGCGCGCTCGTCGTCGGCGCCTCGCTCGCGACGCCGTCCGACGTCGTTTCCCCGCAGCCAGCGGCGGCGCCCGTGGAACGGCCGTCGCCGTCGCCGTCCGCTTCCCCCTCGCCGTCCCCGAGCGTCCGTTCGACCAGGGCCCCGGCGCTCGCATCGATCCCCGTCCCGGAACTCGCCGGCCTCGCGCTGGCGGAGGCGCGGAGCATCCTCGTCGGGCTCGGACTCTCGGTCGGGACGGTCTCGGTCGAGCACACGGAGGCGTCCGGCGACACCGTCCTCGCCTCGTCGCCCGGCGTCGATGCGCGACTCCCCGTCGGGGCGACGGTCGATCTCGTCGTCGCCTCCGGCTCGAACCGGGTGCCCGAGGTCCGCGGAATGTCCGTCGCCGCGGCCCGCGCCGTGCTCGAGGATGCCGGCTTCGGCGTCGAGGCGACGTCCGCCGCGGCCGGCGCCGTCGTGGGCGCCTCCCGACCGTCTGCGGGCGAGGTGCTGCGCCTGGGGTCGGTCGTCACGCTGCTGATCGCCGAGCCGACCCCGAGCGCTCCGCCCGTGACGACCTCGGCGCCGGTGCCGACCTCGACCGCCGCGCCGACCGCCGCGCCGACCGGACCGCCTGCCACAGCACCCCCCGAACGCGGGCCGTGACGCGGATGGGCCCTCGATCGCCACGCCGCTGACGACCGTCCTTCCGGATCCGTCCCGCTGCTGTTCACCGTTCGCTCCGAAAGTTTCCCGGGGTCTCGCCGGACCCCATCGCCAGACCCACCGAGGTGACATGATCCGCCTGCCGATCGATCGGCCGATGCAATGACCGATCCCCGCGACGAGGGAGCGGAGCGCGACGCCACGACCGAGCTCCTCGTCGAGCGCGTGCTGACCGCGCCCGGCCTCCGCGACGAACTCGCGACCGAGGTGCTGCCGCTCGCGGGCGGCGACCCGGAAGCGCGCCCGGAGCCCCGGACGCTGCGCTCGCGGCCGTCGGGTCCCGACCGACTGTTCCGGCTCACGGGGTTCGCGGCGGGCGGCACGACGGTCGCGATCATGCTCGCGGTCGGCGTGTTCCTCTCGTTCAACGCGGCCGATGCGATCTCCGTCGCGGGCCTCTCGTTCTTCACGACCACCGAGTGGTCGCCCGAGACGCAGGACTTCGGCATCGCGGCGGTGCTGTTCGGCACCGTCTCCATCGCGATCGTCGCGATGTGCGTCGCGGTGCCGCTCGCGCTCGGCACGGCGCTGCTCATCTCGGAGGTCGCTCCGGGCCGGTTCAAGTCGTTCCTCATCACGCTCGTCGACCTCATGGCCGCGGTGCCGAGCGTCGTCTTCGGCCTGTGGGGCGTGTTCTTCCTGCAGGAGAGCGTGATCCCGGTCTCGCAGTGGATCTCGAAGTACTTCGGGTGGATCCCCGTCTTCGCCGTCACCGACGCCGACGGCGTCCGGCTCACGGACGCGAGCGCGTTCACGTCGTCGGCGTTCATCGCGGGCATCGTGGTCGCGCTCATGGTCGTGCCCACGCAGACGTCGGTCATGCGCGAGGCGTTCTCGCAGGCGCCGATCGGCGAGCGGGAGGGCGCGCTCGCGCTCGGTTCGACGCGCTGGGGCATGATCCAGACGGTCGTGCTGCCGTTCGGCCGCGGCGGCATCATCGGCGGCACGATGCTCGGGCTCGGCCGCGCGCTCGGCGAGACCATCGCGGTCTACATGATCATCTCGCCGATCTTCGTCATCAACTGGCAGGTGCTGAAGACGGGCTCGAACTCGGTCAGCGCCCTCATCGCCCTGCGCTACGGCGAGGCGAGCGAGTTCGGCCTCTCGGCGCTCATGGCGGCGGGCCTCGTGCTCTTCTTCATCACCCTGGTGATCAATTTCGTCGCGTCCTCGATCGTGGCCCGCAGCCGCTCGGGCGCCCAGAGCGAGGCATGATGACGACCGAGACGCAGACGGAACTCCGCGAGGACGAGCTCCTCATCGAGCCGGCCGAACCGACGCAGCCCCGCACGCGGCCCCGCACGAGGCGGCCCGACCCGGGGACGACCGAGACCGGCCCGAAGCGCCTCGTCCGCAGTGCGACCGTCTCGGACCGCTTCAACCTGCTCGGCGCCGGCGCCGCGGCGATCGCGGTGTCGACGCTGCTGTTCTTCTTCCTGACGCCGATGACCGGCTACGTCGGCTGGATCGTCGTGTCGTTCCTCGGGTTCCTCCTGATCTACGCTCTGCTCGTCTCGTTGAGCGGCAACCGGCAGGAGGTCTCCGACCGCATCCTGACCTGCCTGCTCGTCAGCGCGGGCGTCATCCTGATCTTCGCGCTCGTGTTCGTCGTGGCGTTCGCCCTGCTCCGCGGGCTCCCGGCGCTGGCGCACCTGAACTTCTTCACCGAGACGATGAAGCTCGCGGGGCCGCTCGACCCGCTCAGCATGGGCGGCATCCTGCACGCGATCGTCGGCACGCTCATCCAGATCTCGATCGCGCTCGCGATCACGATCCCGCTCGGCATCGCGACGGCGGTCTTCCTGAACGAGATCGGCGGGAAGTTCGCGCGGTTCGTGCGCACGATCTCGGACGCGATGACCGCGCTCCCGTCGATCGTCGCCGGCCTGTTCGTCTATGCCGCGGTCATCCAGTTCATCACCCACGAGCGCTCGGGCTTCGCCGCATCGCTCGCGATCAGCGTCATGATGCTGCCGATCATCATCCGCGCCTCGGACGTCGTGCTGCGGCTCGTGCCCGGCAACCTCCGCGAGGCCTCGTACGCGCTCGGCACCACCAGGTGGCGCACGGTGTGGCACGTCGTGCTGCCGACGGCTCGGTCGGGCCTCGTCACGGCGGTCATCCTCGGCACGGCCCGCGGCATCGGCGAGACGTCCCCGGTGCTGCTGACCTCGGGCGTCACCGCGGTGCTCAACTTCAACCCCTTCGAGGGGCCGATGATCTCCCTGCCGCTGCAGGTCTTCGACTTCGTCAAATCGCCCGAGCCGAACATGATCGCGCGGGGTTTCGGCACGGCGGCGACCCTCGTGCTGCTCGTGCTGCTGCTCTTCCTCATCGCCCGGGCGATCGGCGGTCGCGCGCCCGGCGTGCTGAGCAGCCGCCAGCAGCGCTCGGCGGCCATGCGCAGCGCGGCGGATGCCTCGCGCATCACGCTCCGCCACATGCAGCGGGAGGCGGCGGCGCACCCGATCGAGTACGCGGTCGAGACGCCGGTCGAGGATGCTCCGGTCGCGCCGGATCCAGGGGAGACGAAGCCGGTCGCGGATGCCTCGCCCGAGACGGCCCCGGAAGGGGCGCCGGACCCGCCGGTTCGGCGGCGCATCCTCCCGCCGCGGCTCGACTGGGGCCGGCTGCGGCACTCGCTGACGACCGGCCGGGCAGACCCCGAGACCCCCGTCGACCCCGACCCCGACCCCGATCCCGACTCCGATTCCGACCCCCAGACCGAGGAGCGCTCGTCGTGACCATCCGAATCCGCCGACTGGTCCGCGCTGCGACCGGTTCCGCACTCGTGCTGCTGCTCGCGGCCGGGTTGTCGCAGCAGGGAGCATCCCTCGCCCGTGCCGAGTCGTACGTGAACATCGCGGGGACGGGCTCGACGTGGTCGCAGAACGCGCTCGACCAATGGCGCAAGAACGTGCAGGCCAACTACGGCATGACGATCAACTACTCCGGCACCGGCTCGTCGGCGGGCCGACGCGACTTCATCGACGGCAGCGTCGACTTCGCCGTGTCGGAGATCCCGTTCCAGACGGCGCCGGAGGACGGCTCGGCGCCCGAGGTGCCGCGCACCGGCTACGCCTACATGCCCATCGTCGCCGGCGGCACGTCGTTCATGTACAACCTCAAGATCGGCGGCAAGCGGGTGACGAACCTGCGCCTGTCGGGCGACGTCATCACGAAGATGTTCACGGGCGCGATCTCGAAGTGGAACGACCCGGCGATCCAGGCCGACAACCCGGGCCTCGCCATGCCCGACCGGGCGATCGTGCCGGTCGTGCGCTCCGACGGCTCCGGCTCGAGCGCGCAGTTCTCGCTCTGGATGTCGAAGCAGTACCCGAGCCTGTGGACTGCGGGCATGCGCTCGCAGTTCCCGACGCCGGCGAACGGGAAGGCGCAGAACGGCTCGCTCGGCGTCGCCGGCTACGTCAGCCAGGACTACGGCGAGGGTGCGATCACCTACGTCGAGTACTCGTACGCACTGAAGTCCGGCTTCCCCGTCGCGAAAGTGCTCAACGCGGCCGGGTACTACATCGAGCCGACGGCGAACTCCGTCGCGGTCGCGCTCCTCAAGGCGGGCATCAACTCCGACCTCACGCAGAACCTCGACGGCGTCTACAACAACGCCGATCCGCGCACCTACCCGCTCTCGAGCTACTCGTACATGATCGTGCCGACGGAGGTCGCGGCCGGCAGCATCTTCACCGAGGCGAAGGGAAAGACCCTCGGCGCGTTCGCGACGTACTTCCTCTGCGAGGGCCAGCAGCAGGCCTCCGCGCTCGGCTACTCGCCGCTGCCGATGAACCTCGTGCGCGCCGGGTCGGAGGTCATCAAGCGGATTCCGGGCGCGAACACGGGCGGCATCGACTTCAACGCGTGCAACAACCCGACCTTCAAGGCCGGCGAGAGCGAAGCCGACAACCAGCTCGCGAAGACGGCGCCGCAGCCGGCCGCGTGCGACAAGAAAGGGCCGGACCAGTGCACGACCGGCACGGCCGGCGCGTTGACCGAGACGCCCGTCACCGGCACCGGCGGCGGTGGGTCGTCGGCCGACGGCGGGTCGTCGACGGAGGGCGCTGCGACGGGTGGCGGCGGATCGGCGGACAACGCGACCGCCGACACCGGCGGGGCGGATGCCTCCGGCGCGGAGGCGATCTACGACGCGAACGGCAATCTCGTGTCGGGAAGTTCGTCGGTCGTCGGTTCCGCGGTGTCGTCGCCCTTCACCCTGCCCGAGGACGAGTGGGAGACGCCGCAGTACCTGATGCTCGCCGCTGTCGTGCTGTTCGCGCTGGCGATCCTCGTCCCGCCGCTCGTCTCGCCGCGGATGCGACGCAGCCGCGGCGGCGGCGGCTCGAGCTGACCGGCGCCTCGCCGACGCTTCCGGCCGGGGGTCGCGACCTCGCGACCCCCGGCCGTTGCCCGCGCGTCTGAAAACTGCACTGATCGGGGATTTTGCAGCGACCCCGAGTGTTCCGACGGGGTCCCCCCTTGTTGCGGATCCGTTCATCCACGGGCCACGCACCGCCCATACCTTCACTTCCGGCCGGCAGGAAACCTGCCCGAAATCCTCATGGAGGACCCCTGTGCAGCTCGCACGCTCAACCCGACGCCCGACCTGGATCGCTTCCGGATCCGTCGGTCTGCTCACCGGCGCGCTCGTCTTCGGACTGGTCGCGCTGACGGGCATCGTCGTGGAGTCGGCGCCGGCCAACGCCGCCGATTCCTCGGCCGTGACGCTCACGGCCGCGGAGCAGGACCACGACCTCGAGCACGCCCCGTTCCCCGACCTCGCGGTGACGGTGTCGCAGACCCAGGACCTGGTCGCGCAGGGCATCCGCGTCAGCTGGACGGGCGGCAAGAAGTCGACGGCGCCGACCGCCGGCAGCAACGGCGGCACGAACTTCCTCCAGATCTTCATGTGCTGGGGCGAGGACGAGCAGAACCCGGGCCGACCCGATCGCACGACGTGCATGTACGGCGGCGCGAACTCTCCCGGTTCGACGCGCGACGCCTACCGCAACATGTCGCTCGACGCGATCCCGGCCGAGGATCAGGCGTTCTCGGCGCCGTCGGCCGTGTCGTTCCTCCCGCCGTACACCGGCATCCCGTTCGTCGCTCGCGACGGTTCGCGCGTCGACGGCGTCACGACCGATCCGACGACCGGCGCCAAGTCCATCGACGGCACCGTCAACCTCAACATCAACCCGTACTTCACGGCCAACACGACGAACGAGATCCCGTGGGTCGGCTCGGGCAATGACGGCAAGGGCTCGGTCTCGTTCGAGGTGCAGACCGCCTCGCAGGCTCCGGCGCTCGGCTGCGGCGAGGCCGCGACGAGCGGCGGCGTGACCACCGGGGCGAGCTGCTGGCTTGTGATCCTGCCCCGCGGAGTCTCCGACAACGGCGCCGCCAACATCACGCAGTCCGGTCTCTTCATCGAGTCCTGGAAGCACGCGCTGGCCGTCGAGCTCGACTTCGAACCGGTCGGCAGCCGCTGCCCGGTCGGCGCGGCCGAACGCCAGCTCGCCGGCAGCGAACTCGCGGCGCTCGCCGTCAACTCGTGGCAACCGGCGGTCTGCAACCAGGAGGGCGGGTCCGTCTACTCCCTCCTCACCATGCCGGAATCGGACGCCGTCACGGCGGCGGCGACGACCGTCGACGCGCCGCTCGCGCTGACGAGCAATCCGCTGGACCTCGAGGGCAGCGACGATCCCCTGAAGTACGCACCGATCGCCCTCACCGGCGTGACGATCTCGGTGGCGATCGACCGACGCCCGAACCCGTTCCTCGAGCTTCCGGATGCGTACACGGACGCGGCGCGATCACCGTTCACGACCGTCAACCTGACGCCGCGCCTCTTGGCGAAGCTGTTGAGCTACTCGTACCTCTCGGCGTTGCCGAACGGCACGGACACGAGCTACCTCGACGGCACGAACCTCGACACCATCACGAAGGACCCCGACTTCCTCGCCGTCAACGACGTGGAGTGGGCGGCGCAGGATCTCGCGGGGCCGGCGATCGCCGATGTGATCGTGCCGCAGGGCCGCTCCGACGCGGCACGGGCGGTCTGGGCATACATCGCCGCCGACGAGGATGCGCGGGACTTCATGGCGGGCGAGCCCGACCCGTGGGGCATGGTCGTGAACCCGTACTACTCGACGGACGCCGCGAAGAATCCCAGCGGCTACGCCTTCGACCTCGACCGCGACGACTTCCCGAAGGCCGACCCGGTCGAGGCGACGCCCGCGAACCAGGGCCCCATCAACCTCGTCACCTGGCGACCGTATGCGAACGACCTCGGCACCGTCGCCTATCTCAGCTTGCGCGGCGACGGCCTCCTCCTCGGCGGCTGGGACCCCTACTCGTTCCCCGCGAAGTACACGAAGGGCGCCCGGATGCTTCCCGGCAACCAGGCTCTGCTCGGGCTCACCAGCACCGCCGACGCCGCCCGCTACCAGGTCGTCACGGCGTCGCTGCAGAACCCGTCGGGCAAGTTCGTCGATCCGACGAACAGGTCGATGCTCGCCGCGGCGGAAGCGATGACGGCGAACGGCGAGTCGACGACGGTGCTGGAGTTCGATCCGGAATCGACGACCGCGCAGACGGCCGGCGGGGCGTATCCGCTCACCCTGCCGGTCTACGCGGCGGCCAACCCGTATGGTGCGGGCCCGGAGCTGCGCACGGCGTACGCCAAGTTCATCCGGTACGCCGCGGGCACCGACGGCCAGACGCCCGGCGTCGAGACCGGCCGGCTTCCCGCGGGATACGCACCGATCCCGGCGGCATGGGCCCAGGCTGCCGACGCGGCGGCCGACGCGATCGAAAAGGGTCCGGTCTCGACGCAGCAGCCGAGCACGGGCACCGGCACGAACACCGGCACTTCGTCCTCGGGCTCGCCGCTCGGCGGCTCGACCGCCTCATCGGGCTCGAACGGCATCACGCCGACGGTCGGCGGCGGCGGCGCAGCGGAGCAGCAGCCGGTGGCGAGCGGCGCTGTCAGCCCGTCCCTGAACGGCTCGACGACGCCGGTCGACCCGACGACGGCGACGAGCTACGTCGTCCCGATCAGCCTCCTCGCCGGCACCGCCAGCGCGATCGTCACGTTGATCGTGGCGCGACGCCGGCCCATCAGAACTTGGGTGCGCCGCTAGGCGTGCTCGGGCCGGGCGGCGTCGTCGTCCGGAACTTGCTTCGAAAGGTCACGGAATGAAGTCCAAGAAGGTTCTCGCCCTCGGGGCGGCGACTGCGGTCGCCCTCGTGGGTGCGTTCGCGGCTGCTCCTGCATACGCGGACCCGATCACCGACGGCTACTCGATCGTCGGCTCCGACACGTTGCAGGACGCCGTCGGCGCGCTCGCAAACGGCACGACGATCACCGGATCGTCGGTCAAGCTCAAGGGCGCCGGCAAGTCGCTCGGCTCGTGGGACGCCTTCACGCTCGGCGTCTCCGGCGGCGTCGGCAAGATCCAGGCCAAGGCCTACGGCCCGGTCTTCGACCGTCCGAACGGTTCCGGCGCGGGCCGCACGTCGCTGCTCCGTTCGATCGGCTACAGCGGCAGCACCGTCTACAACGGCGTCGACGTCGCCGGCCAGGTCGACTTCGCCCGCACCTCGTCGAAGGGCACGTCGGTCTCCGGCGGCGTGCTCACCTACGTCCCCTTCGGTCAGGACGCCATCTCGTTCATCTCCGAAGTCGGCGCCGACTCCGACGGCGACGGCGACGCCGCGGCCGCGGCAGCCTGGGTCGCGAGCCTCACCAAGGCGGAGCTCACGTCGATCTACCAATCGACGTCGGCCGCGCCGGTCGCGGTGCCCGGCACCGACTACGTCGTCAAGCCGCTCGGCCTGCAGTCCTCGTCGGGCACGTGGACGACGTTCCTCACCAAGATCGGCGTCACGACGATCGGCACCGGCGTCGACACCCGCAGCAACTCGATCCCCGAGAACGACGGCGCGCAGCTCACGGCCGGCGCGAACGAGATCCAGATCGTCCCGGTCTCGGCGGCGAACTACGTCGGCCAGGTCAACGGCGCCGCGCGCATCAACACGATGGCCGGCGTCACGCTCGGCTCGATCGACGGCGTCGCACCGGCGACGGGCTCGGCGCCGAACCTCGTGCCGAACCCGACGTTCTACAACAGCGCCGACTGGGGCCGCACGGTCTTCATCGTCGTGCCGACGGCGAAGATCACGCCCGGCGCGTCGTTCGACCAGGGCACCTCCGACCTGGTCAACACGAACTCCACGGTCAGCCTCACCTACTGGGGCACCTCGAACGCCCCGGGCACGTCCAAGGCCGTGAAGCTCAAGTTCGGCTTCGCCCAGCCCGTCGACGCAGCATTCACCGCGAACAACTGATCCACCGATTCGGAAAGGGAAGTAGCGCAACAATGAACAGCTTCATCCGGCGCGGCCGCAACGGCCTCCTCGCCGCCGCCACCGCTGCGGTGCTCGTCATCGCTCCGACGATGTCCGCCAACGCGGCCACCGCCGTCGAACCCACTGTCGGCTCCGACAAGCCGCTCTACCTCGTCAGCCCCGAGGACGGCTCCCTCTACCCAGAGGGCACGTCGATCCTCTGGGGTGCGGCGGTGGCTGCGGCCCCGACGCCCGGTGACGAGGAGTACGACTCGCCGTGGATCCGCCCGGCCGGCGCGGACCAGATGCGTCAGTTCATCTCGCCGCGCGGCCAGGAGCGCAACATCAACGCCTGGAACGCCTACGCATCGCTGGGCAACCCCGCGACGAACCTCATCCCCGACGTCTCCGGCTTCGGCAACACGACCGCGGGACTCGGCACGCCGTCGGGCGCCGCCGCGGTGGCCATCGCCGGTGGCAAGTACTCCCTCGGTGTGGCGTACATCCACCAGGACACCACCACGGTCGTCGAGGTGAACTACACCTACATCGAGGTGACGGCGAACTCGAACCCGAGCCTCGCGACCTACACGTGGGACGTCCCGGAGGTCCAGGTCCCGGACTCCGCTCCGGCGATCACGACGCAGCCGGCGAGCGCCACGGTCAACCCGGGCGCCTCGGCGACCTTCACCGCGGCGGCGGACGGCAAGCCCGTCCCGTCGGTGCAGTGGCAGTCGAACGCCGGCTCCGGCTGGGCCGACGTCGCCGGCGCGACCAACGCGTCGCTGACGGTCTCGAACACGACGCTCGCCCAGTCGGGCACGCAGTACCGCGCCGTCTTCACCAACACCCTCGGCTCGGTCACCACCGACGCCGCGACCCTGACCGTCGCCCCGGTCGCCCCGTCGAAGCCCACCACCGGTGAGTCCGACATCGCCGACCCGGCCAAGGGCGCCCAGTCCGTCACGATCCCGGCCGGTGTCGCCGCGGCCCAGACGGTCCAGGTCTGGAACTGGGCCGGCGCCGCCGCCCAGCCCGCCAACCTCGGCCAGGCCGTCGTCGACGCCGACGGCAACGTGGTCGTGGACATCCACGACCTCGCGAAGTTCCCGGCGGGTCTCAACACCGTCGCGTTCACCCTCGCGGGCGACTCGTCGTTCACGGTCACCTCGTGGACGTCCTTCACGAAGCTGTCGGGCACGGGCGACCCCCTCACCGACACCGCCGACGTCGTCGCCACCGTCACCGCGAGCGACCTCTGGGCGCTCGAGGCGACGGAGTCCGTCATCGACTTCGGCAACGTCGCGCGCAACGCCACGGCGACCGCCTCGCTCGGCAAGGTCACCGTCATCGACGACCGCAACGAGCTCAAGGGCTGGAACCTGGACGCCACGTGGGGCGACTTCGTCAAGGCCGGCACGACTGACACGATCGCCGCGTCGAACCTGACCGTCGCGCCGAAGTTCTTCGCGGGCTACAACGCCATCGCCGGCATCACCGTCGGCTCGGGCGCCCACATCGCGGAGAGCACGCCGGTCTCGACGCTGCCCTCGGGTGCGCTCTTCGACGCCGCCCTGGCGTTCAAGGCCCCGGTCACCGCGCAGGCCGGCGAGTACCACTCGACGCTGACCCTCACGCTCACCACCAAGTGAGCTGAGGCGCTCCGCGCCGCGCTTCTCGCAACTGCACTACCGCCCGGTGGGGAGGCCGTTCGCGGCCTTCCCACCGGGTGCGTTCCACCCGGCCGACGCGTGATGCCCGTTCGACACGCCGCGCATACGCGTCGTTCATGATGGCGACGCGCGTACGTCGCCCATTCCTGCGGAGATACATCGTGCTCAATCCTCCCGCCCGAAAGCGCACTCGCGTCCTCCGATCGCTCGGCGCGATCGCCCTCGTCCTGGCCGCCGGCGCCGGGATGCTCGGCTCGGCGCTCCCGGCGACGGCGGCCGACGACGACAACACGGTCGGCGTCGCGACGCGTCCTGCCGGCGCCGACGGCCTCCCCGACAGCCGCACGCGCTTCAGCTACACCGGCGACCCCGGCCAGAGCGTCACCGACCAGGTGCTCGTCGGCAACACGGGCTCCGAGCGGCAGGAGTTCACCGTTTACGCGACCGACGGGTTCAACGCCGCCGACGGCGCGTTCTCGCTGCTCGAGACCGCGGAGACGCCGACGTCGATCGGCACGTGGGTGACCTTCGCCGACGGCGGCGATCGGGTGACCTTCTCGCTCGAGCCCGACGAGGTGCGACTCCTCACCTTCACGCTCGCCTTCCCGGCCGACGCGACCCCGGGCGACCACATCGGCGGCCTCGTCGCGTCCGTCGTCGAGCAGGGCACGCAGGTCAGCCTCGACCGCCGCGTCGCGACCTCGATCTACGCGCGCGTCTCGGGGGAGCTTCAGCCGAGCGTGACCGTCACGAGTATGGACGCCGCGCACCACGGCGACTGGTGGAACCCGTTCGCCGGCTCGGTGACGGTGCGCTACTCCGTCACCAACGCCGGCAACGTCGCGCTCGCCGCCAACCTCACGCTCGGCGTGCGCACGTGGTTCGGCATCGCCGCCGCGAGCGACCAGGGCGCCACCGTGCCGGTGCTGCTGCCGGGCAACTCGGCGACGTACGAGTACGAGGTCGAGGGCGTCGGCCAGTGGCTCTATCTGAACCCGTACGTGCGCTTGAACCCGTTCGTCGATTCGTCCGACGCCGAGGCGCAGCTGCTGCCCGTCGCACTCACCCACCGCGACACCGTCACGTGGGCGGTCCCGTGGTCGCTGCTCATCCTCCTCGCGCTCGTCGCGCTCGCCCTGCTGTTCGTGCGCTGGCGTCGTCGACAGGATGCTGCGCGTGCGCAGGCCTGGATGGAGTACACGGAGCAGGAGGCGACGCGCAAGGCCGAGGCCCAGCGCGACGCCGACCTCGTCGACGCTGGCAAGGCGAACGCTCCGTGAACCAGCGATCTCCTCGCCGCCTCGGGGCTGCGGCGGCGATGGGCGCGATCGCGCTCATCGCACTCCTGGGGGCCCAGCCGCTCGAGGGGGCGCGCGCCGATGACGAGGCCGGCACCGGGAACGTGTCGGTGACGATCGTCGACCCGACGACGCCGTCGCCCACCGCCACGCCATCGCCGAGCCCGTCGTCGACCGCTGCGCCATCGGGAACGACCGGCGTGGGATCGAGCACCGGCGGGGGCGGCTCCGGCTCCGGAGCATCCACCGGTTCGGGCAGCACCACGACCCCGGATGGCGCGAGCCCCGGGGGCGATCAGCCCGCCGATGAACTCTCGCTCGGCGGCGTGCTCTACATCGGCGGGCTCGGTGCGGAGTACACGCCGTCGACCGACCCGCTCGCCGGCTCCGTCGACCTCGTCTTCACGGTGCGCAATGCGTCGGAGACGACGTTCGACGCGGAGGTCGTCGCCTGGACCGAGACCCCGCTCGGCACGCGCATCGACACGGCGTCGGCCGAGATCGCCGGCCTCGCCGGCGACGAGGTGCGCACGATCCGGTTGCGGACGAGCGGCGTCGGCCAGTGGCCGATCGTGAACGCGTTCGTCACCGTGACGCCGCCGAACCAGGTCGAGGGCACCACACTCACCCCCGTCACTCGGGAGGCCTCCGTCTTCACGTTCCCGTGGGCCTTCGGCCTGCTCGCGCTGGTCGTCGCCGCGACGATCGCGATCACCCGATTCGTTCGAGCCAGGCGGGCGGCCGTGCCGATCCGCGAACCGCAAGGAGTCACCGCATGACGACCGACACCGGTCGAACCCGTTCCGCCGACTCGCCGACGACCGAGAAGGCTCCGGCATCCGCCGAGTCCTCGGTCCTGTCGCGATCCGGCAGGTCGCGCACCCGCGTCGGGATCATCATCGGCGCCGCCGTGCTCGTCGCGACGGCCGTCGGCGTCGGCATCGGCGTCGCGGTCACCTCCGACGGCACCCCGGTCGCCGGGCCGTCCGACGGGCCGGTCCATCTCTGGAACGTCGACACCGAGCAGCTCGCCGAGGCGCCGGGAGCCGAGTTCGCGTTCGACCAGGTGCTGCACTGGGCCGCGAGCGACACCGACGAGCTCGCTCCGATCGTCTGCCCCGCCGAGTCGACAGGTGCGTGGACGTTCGTGAGCGAACCGGGCTCCGAGCACGCCGGCATCACCGGCTGGAAGGCATACTCCATGTCGGGCTTCGACCCGGAGCCCGCCGAGCCCGGCCGCCTCGAAGTGCTGCTTCCCGTCGCGAGCCTCGACTACCAGAGCGACGGTTCGGCCGGCGCCTACGAAGACGTGCGCGTCTCGGGCGGCACCCTCAGCACCGGCGTCGCCTGCGTCGCGCAGGACGGCGCCGTCACCGCCGCGCACTTCCGCACCGTCCACGTGACGGCCGGCACCGGCGCGTTCACGATCGACCCGATCGGCGGGTGAACGTGACGACCGAACTCGACCGGGGTCCGACTCCGCCGATGGATGCTCCGCGGACGGCGCCTTCGTACACCCACCCCGCGCCGAACTCCCCGAAGGCGCCCAAGCCCCCGCGCCGCCCCCCGGCCCCGCCGGTGCAGTACGCGCTGCTCACGCCCGTGCAGGCGTTCTGGCGGGCGCTCCTCGCCCTCATCGCCGCGCTGGCGCTGTCCTTCGGCGCCTACCTCTTTCTCTTCAGCCACCTCCAGCACTTCGCCGCGCAGCAGCGCCTCGCCGACTCGTACCGCGTACAGCTCGCCGACGGCACCGCCCCGGTCAGCGAGGGCGACTTCGAGGACGTGCTGCTCGAGGACGGCGACCCGGTCGGCATCATCGACATCCCGCAGCTCGGCGTGCACGAGGTGATCTCCGAGGGCACGTCCGCGCCCGTCCTCGCCGGCGGTCCCGGCCACCTGCGCTCGACGGTGCTGCCCGGCCAGGCCGGCGTCAGCATCCTGATGGGCCGCGCCGCCGCCTACGGCGGCCCGTTCAGCCGCATCCAGGAGCTCGCCCCGGGGGACCGCTTCACGGTGCGCACCGGTCAGGGCGAGATCGAGTTCGAGACCATCGGCCTGCGCTACGCGGGCGACGCGACGCCGCCCGCGCCGGTGCGCGGGGAGAGCCGGCTCATCCTGCAGACCGCGCGCGGCATGCCGTACGCCCCGACGGGCATCGCGTACGTGGATGCCCGTTCCGTCGAGGACGCGCTACCCGCGGGCGCGCGGCAGACCACGACGCTGAGCCTGGCGCCGGAGGACAAGGCTCTCGCCACCGACACGACGACGGTGTGGGCCCTCGTGTTCGCGCTCCAGTTCCTGATCGTCGCCGAGATCGCGGCGGTCTGGGCGTTCCGCCGGATCGGCGCCCAGCGCACCTGGATCGTGTTCGTCCCCGTCCTGCTGATCGGCGGGCTCTTCGCCGCCGACCAGGTCGTCCGACTCCTGCCGAACCTGCTCTGACGCGACTCGCCTCCGAGCCACCACCCCCGCACCACGAGGAATCCCAGATCATGACCGAGTCGACCACCACCGCCTCCGAGGTGCTGCCCGAATCCCGCGCCCGCGGTCGGGGCGGCGTCCTGCCGAGCTTCGGCGCCCGCCGCCGCGCCGCCGCGGCGAGCATCCTCGAGCCGCAACCGCTCGCGAGCCTCGACGCCCGCAACATCTCCGCGTGGTTCGGCGAGCGCCAGGTGCTCGACCGTGTTTCGCTGACAATGCCCGCCGGCGTCATCACGTCGCTCATCGGACCATCCGGATGCGGTAAGTCGACGTTCCTGCGCATCCTCAACCGCATGCACGAGCTCGTGCCCTCCGCGTCGCTCGCGGGGGAGGTCCGGCTCGACGGCGAGGACATCTACGACGTCGGCCGACCGCTCACCGAGGCGCGCAAGCACATCGGCATGGTCTTCCAGAAACCCAACCCGTTCCCGGCCATGTCGATCTACGACAACGTCGTGTCGGGGCTCAAGCTCACGGGCACCCGCGTCGACCGGCAGACGAAGGACGAACTGGTCGAGTCGTGCCTGCGCCGCGCCGGTCTCTGGACCGAGGTCAAGGACCGTCTCCGCGCTCCGGGCGGCGGCCTCTCGGGCGGCCAGCAGCAGCGCCTCTGCATCGCCCGCTCGCTCGCCGTGAAGCCGCGCGTGCTCCTCATGGACGAGCCGTGCTCCGCCCTCGACCCGACCTCGACGCGCGTCATCGAGGAGACGATGCTCGAGCTCGTGCAGGAGGTGACGATCGTCATCGTGACCCACAACATGCAGCAGGCGCAGCGCGTCTCGCAGCAGTGCGCGTTCTTCCTCGCCGCGCACGGCACGCCTGGCGCGATCGTCGAGCACGGCGACACCGACGCGATGTTCGCCGACCCCCTCGACCCGCGCACCTTCGACTACGTCAACGGCCGCTTCGGCTGATCCGGGCCGCGACGAGTCCGAGCCGAGGATGTCCGTGCGGGCGGCCGCGCCTCAGGCCTCCCGCGCGAACCGCGGCCCCGAGTACCCGTCGCGCTCGACGTGCTCGCTCCACATGGATGCCGGTCGCACCCAGAGCCCCGAGGCCCCCGGCCGTCCGTCGGCGTCGATCGGCCGGTACACGACGTGCGGCTCCTCGGTCTCGCTGTGCCGGGCGACCCCGAGCACCTCGTAGCGGTTGCCCTTGAAGTGCCGGTACACGCCGGCCTCGATCCCCGTGCCTGCGGTATCCGCCGCGCCCGCGTCATCCATCACGCCCTCGACCCCACCACCCGCGCCGAACGGGCGCAAGTCGTCGCTTCGGAGCATTCGAAGCGGCGATCTGCGACCGTTCGGCGCGGAGCCCGGCTGACCGCGCTCAGGTCGCCGGTCTCAGACGATCGTCTCGACCCGCAGGAGCTCGGTGCGCGCAATGGCCCGCGCATGCACCTCGGCCAGCGCGAGCCGCGCGGGGTCCTGCATATAGGCGGCGAGCGCCGCGTCGTCGGGCATGCGGATGACCTGCACCTCGAGCGGCCCGTCCCCATCGTCGGTGCGGCGCACGCGGCTCACGACCCGCCCGCCGTGCTTCGGCACCAGGGCGAGCACGGCATCCTCGTACTCCGACAGCGCCCGCTCCTGACCTTCGGCCGCCCACAGCAGCACGCAGAGTTCCAACGTCACCGCCGCACCCTACCGCCGGCCGCCGTCCCCGCCCGAACGCGCCCGCGCCACGGGCCGGCAGCGTCGTCCCGCGGTAGCAAGAAAACCCCCGCACGTTAGGCGGCGGTTCCGGTGTCTGGCTCACCGCACCGATCCGGTGACCTTTCGATTTTCAGTGAGCCTGGGCGGTTTTCGCTCAATTCCTATGAGCGCGATATCGCGCTGATCAGGGATTCTTCGAAACGGTCACGTTGGTTTCAGATGGTTTTCGCGCATTTAATGGCACATTAATGGCACAGATCTCGTCCGTGACCGGCTGCGGGGGCCTTTGAGTTTGCTCTCGGTGGCGGCGTTCTGTGTTCGCTCGGCGTCGCTGAGAGCGCCTTGGTGAAGAGGAGGTTGGTCTCGTCGTAGTAGGCCTTCGTGACGCCGCGTTCCTGCATCCCGAGGCGCCGGCAGACGCGCTGCGAGGCAGCGTTGCGGGGGTCGGTGACGGCGATGGCGAGGAGGAGCCCCCGAGTGCTTGCGTCGGCCAGAACCGCCTGCGCCGCTTCGGTGGCGTAGCCGGCGCCCTGGGCGTTGGGATGGAGGTGCCAGCCGATCTCGACGGGGGCATCGCCACCGGTTCCTGTCGAGAGGGGGATGGGCTTGAGCAGGAGGTTTCCGACGAGATCCCCGGTGGCCTTGACGGTGACGGCCCAGATGCCGTGGACGTGGTGGTCGAGCGCGCGGCGACGGTGAATGGAAGCGATCGCTTCGGAGCGCTCGGTCATCGGCTTCGCGTGGGGGCCGAGGTAGCGAACCGTTTCCGGGCGAGATTCGAGGTCAAAGAGGAAGTCGGCATCCGTCTCCTCCCAGGGTCGAAGGCAGAGGCGATCGCTGACGATGGTGCGCACGCGCCCATTCTTCCGGCAGCTGCGGCCGGCGATCGCCGGGTCAGTCGACGGTGAGCGTGGCTGCGGCGCGGAGAGCGGCACGTCGGGCGGCGAGGATCCGCCGGAAGGGCGAGCCGGTCGCGTAGGTGTGGTTCAGCGGCGGGAGGAGCTCAGCAACGAGTTGGCGCTCGTGGGGACCGGGGTGCGGTTCGGGCACCCACGTGACCTGCAGGTTGGCGAGCACCCACGTGGTGAGGCGCGCCTCACCGGCGGCGGTCAGGGCGTACTTGCCGGCTCGGGGATGTCGGATCACCAGATCCTGCAGCTCGAGCTCGTCGACGAGCACGGCGGCGAGGCTGCGGCGGAGGCCGGATGCGCGGGTCGAGCGGAGGTGATTGCTCGCGGCGCGCTGCCCGAGGGTTTGTCGGTCGGCGATGCCGACGTAGAGCGGCAGGCGCTCGTCGACAGGCGGGAAATCGCGCGGGAACGGGAGGCTACCCCACCACGCGTAGACGCCGGTGCTGTCGATCTCGGCCAGCTCCGCGGCGCCGGTCGGCACGGACGCGAGGAGCTGGGTGCGGAGCGCGGTTGCGACCGCGGAGTCGACAGGCATGGATGGCAGCGTAGCGGCGCGCCGGCCGGGACTCGGATCTGCTCGGTGCCTCGGTCAGCACGGAAGTGTCGGCGACCTGACCGCCGGTGACGAAGAACGCCAGGCCTCAGGCTTCGCGGAGTGTGCGGAGCCCGGCGGCGAATGAGTCCTCGAAGCGCGCGAGCTGCGACTGCGGTACGTCGTTGCCGGTCGCGACGTCGCGCCACAGAGCGAGTGTGTCGGCCACGTCGGCGAGTACGGCCCGTGCTTCGGCTGGGGACAGCCGACAGGCGCGGGCGAGTTCGATCAGCCCGTCGGCTTCGTCGTCGGGGAGGTCGGCGCCGGCGATCGTGGTCTGGCGCAGTTCTGGGCCGGGGTTCGGGTTCACGTCGAAGGCCGGGCTCAGCGTCCAGCCTCCTCGGGCGCGGAGGAAGCCGTGGTTGCGGAGGTGGTCGTCGGTGTTGTTCAGTCCGACGCTGACGGCGACCCTGCGGAAGAGTTGGTGCGCGTCATCCGTCGCTCGAGCGCTGATCTCTGCGAGTCGTTCGGCGATGTCGACGTAGTCGGCGTGTTCGCCGTCGCGGTGCTCGAGCATCGTCATCGCGCTGACATAGCCGATGCGGTGGTCGTGCTCGTCACGGTCGAACCGGTCGAGCAAGAGCGCATGTCGGTGATCGACCCGTACGAGACGATGGTGCGCGACCCGGACACCGGCGGCGGCCGCGAGGTCGAGCGCCGTCGACTCCCAGGCCATGACGTCCCAAGCATCCTCGTGGTGCGGGAACTTCGCGATCAATTGACGGTCGTTCTCGTCGAGCACGGTCGCTTTCGGCCTGGCTCCGCCGAGCGAGCCGGTTCCCGCGGCGAGGAGCATCTTCACTGCTTCGAAGTCGTCATCGTCGTCGCTCGCTGCTGCGTCTGCCGCGCGCAGGAGCTCGGGCAGGCGGAGCAGTCGCGGTACATCGTGGCCGGGGTCGAGGAACGGGGCTGCCGGGTCGTCAATGGGCCGATATCTGATTGCGCCTTGGCGAGTAATGTCGCTGACGCCGGCGAGGTAGTCCGCGTCGTCGAAGTCGCGTGGTCGTCGTGATTCCTGGCGGGCGAGGGTGCGCTCGCGTTTCTTGATGAGGTTGCGTCCCCAGCGGTCGGGCGCCGAGTCTGCGAATGCCCCGGGCAATCCGGTCGTCTGCTGTGTGCCGGAGACCAGTGGGAGCGCGGGATCGAGCTGATACGCCTTCGTGCGCTCGAGGTACGCCCGGTCGTACTGGAAGGTTGTGGAGGTGAGGCTGCCACGGCTGCGATGGAACTGCGCGCGGCCGGCGAGCACGGTTGCTCCTTCGAGTTCGACGTGGACTTCGAGATCGTCGTAGAGCGTCATCGGATGCGCTTTCGCTCGAGCTGGCCCGCTCGGGCTCGGCCGAGGTCGGTGTCGAGCGGGTCCAGCGCGGCCGTCAGCGTGTCGAGGATGCCGAGGGCGCGGGCTACGCGAAGCACGACGTGGAAGCTCACGCTCGGATCGCCATGTTCGAGTTTCCGAAGGGTGGCCCGAGTGACGTCGGCCCGGTCCGCGACCTGGGCGGCGGTGAGGCCCAGAATCTTTCGCCAGCCGACGAAGTCCTGCCCGATCTCGCGGGCGGATCTGAGAATCACAGCGGGGAGCTCGGAAACCATGAGACCGTCCTCTCGTAACGGCGAACAGAGTAGCCAGTATATGGCGTAATGGTCACTAAAGATGCCCTTAATTCGGAGCTAGCGATGCAGGCCTGTGAAGTAGCCGTGCAATGTGCGACACGACCGGCGTGTGTTGTTGCGGCCGCTCGGCGCGGACCGCGAGCAGATCGCGCAGTCGGGTCTCGACATCGATGACGTGCACGCTCGTCAAGTGCGCGACGTGCTCGGGATGCGGCACGTCGGGCGGCAGCACTGACAGGCAGTTCGCCCTGGCCAGGTGCGTGGCGAGAATGGTGAGCTCGCGCAGCGGCGTCGGATCGGCACGCACGCCGGCCTCGGTGACGAGGTGCGACACGTGCTCCTGGATGTCGTGCACCGTCCACGTCGACGTGGCGGCCGCGCAGCGATCGAGCGCGCGGGACGCGACGTCCTGCACGCTCAGCTCATCGAGCGCGACGGCCCGTTGAGTCGGCATCCTTTCGAGATCAGGTCGATAGCCGAATGCCTCGAGCTCGCGTCGCCACGCTTCATCGCTGCCGAGCTGGGTCGGCTTCTTGTGCGGTCGCTCGTGATCCCATGCCATCGCGGTCAGTCGCGACGTCGCGGCGGGCCCGGGTTCCTGGTCCGGATGCTCCGCACGTCAGTTCTTCTCGAAGCGTGCCAGGTTGCGCGCAACCTGCTCGGCACGCTTGCTCATCGCCGCGTTGAACGGCTGCAGTTCGGTGACCTCGGCTGTCACCGGATCGAGCGTGAGACCATGCGCGTCGAGCGCGGCCGCGAGGTTCGGGTGCGCCGCGATCACGGCTGTGCCGAGCGTGCGGTTCGCGCCTTGCTGCCGAAACAGTGCCGCGGTGTCGAGACCGCGCCACGCGGCATCCGCCCACACGCGTGTGCCGATCTGGAAGTGGATGTGCCGGTGCGGGTCGCCGGCCCGCGACGTCTTGTGCGAGACCGCGACCGTCTCGAGTTGCTCGACCGGTACCACGCGCTGCGCGCCGCGCGGGCCAACGGTCGTGACCGAGTGCTGGCCGAGCCAGATCCGGACCTCGGCGACCGCGTCGCGCTGCGCCGCATCGAGGGCATCGGATACCTCGAGGTGAAGCGCCGCGGCGATCGACAGCGATTTCGGCGCGTTCACCACCATCTCGGCGATCCGCGGCGATCCGCGGCGATCCGCGGCGATCCGCGGCGGGCGTCGCCGGCGTCGCGGGGCGTGCCCATCGACTCGCCGGTGAGCGGGTTGATCCAGTCGACCCACTGGGCGTACTGGTCGGTGGTGAGGGCGCCCTCGCCGATCAGGTCGCCGTTGCCGTCGACGACGGAGAACTCGGCGAGTGCCGTGCCGCCTTCGAGGTAATAGTCGTCAGCGCGGGAGCGATCGGACTCGAGGTATCGGCGCGCGTCGGCCCCAGAACCTCGGTACAGGATCACTCCACCACGCATCGCCTTCCTCCGGGCTAGCTCAGGTTCTTGCAACTACCTACGGCAGCATACGTCCATTCGTGAAGCCAGGAGGGTTGACGGGAGTTATTGGACCGGTAGCCACGTTGGGAGATGACGGTGGGCCTTGATGGAATGGCGCTTCGTCACCCCGCTTCTCGGAACGGGTTACGATGCCCGTTCAGCTGGCGATGACCACTTGCGAAGCATCACTAGAGTTTCGTAGACAGGTCGGGCATGAGAGGCGATGGATGTACAGCTTGCAGGTTGGCTTGAATGACGGATCGGTCCCTGCCGGAAGGTTGTTCGAATACACGGATGATGCCCTTCGGAGTACGCTCCTAGCCGACTTCAATGCACTGCAAGGGCTGCCCGTGCTCGCGATGCCGGAAGTCGGCGACGACAGGTTCGAGCAGGTTGCGTACATTGGTACGGCTATTTCGGTCAGGCAGGATGGGCGAGGACACCGATTTACGTTCGTACGTAATCCGAGGTTCCTTCCGATCTCGCTTGCTGTGATTGAAGAACTTGCGGGAGAACTCGCCATCGGAGACTGGGAGCTCCGCCGTACGCACTGGGCGGTCAAGAATGTGGACCTGTTTGAGGTGCTCCTCTCCCACCAGCCGAGCGCCAAGGAACCGTCCATAGACGACCCTTCCGCCCCAGTCCAGTTTCCGATCACCACCACACGCGATCCCAAGCTCGTAGGGGTCATGATGCCCTTCGACGCCAGCTTCGACATCGTCTACGAAACGATCCAAGAGGCCGTGGCCGATGCTGGCCTTGCGTGCGTGCGGGCCGACAACATTTGGGAGCACCAGCACGTCATGGGCGATGTCTTGTCGATCCTGTGGCGATCTCAGATCGTCATAGCCGACCTGACCGGGAAGAATGCAAACGTATTCTACGAGGCCGGGCTCGCCCATGCCCTACCTCGGCCCACAATTCTCTTAACGCAGGACCCCGCCGATGTGCCATTCGACCTGCAGGCGATTCGCTACCTTCGGTACGGCTTGGGCACCGCCGACCGTGCGATGTTGCGGAAGCAACTAACCGAACGTCTGACTGTTCTCGCCAAACAAGCGTCTGCGTAATCGTTAGCGAGGGCTGCTGCACGGATAGGTCACGTTGTCACCTACGCATGCAGCAGGCCTATGCGTTCGCGTGTGGCTGGCCACCGTAGCCGAAGACTTGGGCAGCCGAGGTCACGCGCCGAAGTACTCTGGAAACTGTCGACTTAGTTCGAGTACCGACTGGAGTTCTCCCAGGTCGTCCAATTCGCTAGAGAGGACTTTCACCTGTGCGCGTGCCTGGCCCTTTCCGACTTTGCCCATCTCTGCTCGCATGATCCATACCTGAACCGCCAATGCGAGGTTGGCCGCGTCGCGACGATCCTTGAGCGCAACCGATATTGCATCGTGAGCTGCTTCAACATCACCTTGGAGCAGCCGGATCTTGGCTTGAACATTCTGTGACACGCCAGCGGGAACCCCGGGTGAAACCGTTGCCGCATCGAGCTCGCGCTGCGCCTCATCCAGACTCCCGGCATCGGCGTGCATGCTTGCCAGCGACAAACGTGATTGAAAGTGATTCGGGTCGAGCGCGCCACTCCGTGTGAACTGTTCGATTGCGAGCTTGTGATTACCGCGTCGCTGAGCAATTCTCCCCAACCGGTGTCGATAGTTGGCGTTTGTGGGCTCACGTTCCACGGCTCGAGTGATAATCAGTTCGGCTTCTTCGAGGTCCCCAAGCTTCTCGAGGGACTCGGCGTACAAGTCCAACGTCCAGGGTGTGTCGCCACCTTGATCGATGGCTGTGCGCGCAGCGGCTGCTGCGCCGCTCCAATTTCCGGCTCGCATCCGCGCCTGGGCGATATCCGACCAGAGTTGGGCCGGCCGGTGGCGATGAGGAATTGCGCGCTGATAGAACTCGATAGCGCCGTCCCAATCGCGCTCGATGTACGCTACGCGCCCGCGGTCCCTCAGGACGGCGGCATCTTGAGAGTAACGCGCCACGAGTCGATCACCCAGCGCTCTCGCCTCGTCAACCTGCCCGAGGTATGCGAGCGTCTTGACTTTCAGCTGTAGCGCCTCCTTGTCGACTTCTTCGACCCCGGTGATGGCCTCGTCGATAAAAGGGAGGGCTTCTGCGTAGCGCTTCTCGTGGTAAAGCTCGGTTGCTGTCTGCAGCAGCGTCCCAGTGAGACCGCGCCGCAGCTCCCTAGCTTCATCGAATCGCCCTGCGAGGCCGAGCACCTTTACAGCCGCCAACAGTGTCGGTGCGTACTGTGCGTCACCGGGCTCGAGCGAAGCAACCACTGAACTCATTACGTTAGCCACGCGTGACGTTCGCTCCTGATGATCATCACGCGCTCGGAAGGACCTGAAGAAGTAATCGCGGACTAGCGGGTGCAGCGAAAGGTGGCCGTTTGGGTCATACATGACGAGCGCGTAGTGGCTGGCTTCCGCGATCGCCTCTCGGAGTTCCTCCGGGTCGATTTCGAGCAGGTCGGCGATGTTTTGGCCGCTGAGCGGACCGTCTGCTAGGGCGAGTATCTCAAGCAGTTGCCATGTGTTCGGGGCGATAGCGGCAGGATCGACCAAGTCGGTGGCGATTGCATGGCGCTGCTCGATTAATGCAGTTGGTGACATCGGTAGGCGCGGTGCGATGACCTCAAGCGCCAGCGGGTGGCCGTCTAGTTGCTTCGCTACCTCGGC
This sequence comes from Agromyces seonyuensis, assembly GCF_009789225.1. GTDB lineage: Bacteria > Actinomycetota > Actinomycetes > Actinomycetales > Microbacteriaceae > Agromyces > Agromyces seonyuensis. The sequence continues at coordinate 49,762 of NZ_WSTA01000014.1, forward strand.
CAGTGTCGGCTCTTCACCGATGGCATCGAGATTTCGCAGCAATACAACCGCGTGTGCGGGTCGGAGCCCGTCGATGAAGATCGAATCAACATGACGCTGTGCGGGATCGAGTCGAGGGCGGCGTCTTGAGGTGAACAACAGGAGCTTGCTATATCCATCACGGCTTAGAGAGTCATCGATGATAGGGCGCAGTATTCGACCAAGGTGGCCCTCTTCCGTAAGCAAGTGCTCCGCTCCTTCGAAAACCCAGATGCCGCCGCTGTTCGCGAAGTCCCGGATGCGCTCGAGAGTGTTGCTCATTACGCTCTCGAACTCGGCACCTTCGGGCGCTGCGGGTACACCAAGGGCACTGGCTACTAGAAGGTTGAGCTCGCTCTCAGCAGTCCCGGGTCCGAGCGCGACCGTGTGGCTTGCGTTTGTGCCGACGGTAAGTCGGAGTAGTGACTCGCGCGCAAGGCTTCGCTTTCCAATTCCGGGGAGCCCGCAAACGAATAGGGCCCTGATTCTCTCGCTGTAGAGCGCCTCTTCGATCTGTTCGATCTCTTTGTTCCGATTGAGGAAGGTTCTGCGCGCTCGCGGAGCTGGAGCACCACGAACGAGCGACGCCGCTATCGTGCTGGCGTCGTTCGCTCCGCGTGCTTGCAAGAAGGGGCGAAGGTAGAGTGGGACGGGTGTCTCATCGAGTCGGATTACCCGTATAGCGATCGCGCTATCCTCCATCCAGCGAATGAACGCCATGTGGAGTTCGAACTGGACCCATCGAGATTGAGCGGAGGCCGCGCTCCACAAGAGGGCGAAATCGGTGGCGTTTTCGATGCCGCTGCTGATCTGCTCCAGGAGTAGATCACCAACGTCGATCTCGTGGAGGTCGACCCAGGCGTCGTCGTCAAGGTGACTCTTCAGCTCGAGAGCCAACGCCTTGTCGGCCGACGAATGTGAGACAAAGAAGCGCTTCAGTTCTACCCACCCCTGTTCGACGCCGCCCGCGATCGTCGAACGGACGATCGTCAACCATTCAAGGGTGACAGTAACGCATCAGGCAGACAGGTGCGTAGCTGCCCGTCCTAAGCCTCGTTGTCCTGCTCAAGCGGGCCGGTTCCGCCAGCGGCTATCGATCCTTCAATCACGCGGTCACGCTCCGAGCCCTGAGCGTCCTAACTCCCACCCACGTCCTCGTTGACTTCTCCACGAGAAGCGAGCCACATGGTGTGCTCGCGGCTAATGGCTTCCTCCGCATCGGCGACTGATTCTGCCCAGGTCGCCGCAGTCGCCGACCGAACCGAAACCATCTGCTTCTCTAGTTCGGCGGCCGTCAGCGAGTATGCGGCTCTGAGGGTGGAGTGCTGCTTCACCGCGAGCCAGGCAGCGCCCGCGGCGATCACCGCTGAGAGTACGCCTGCGGCATCGATGTTCCATCCTCCGAACACCCGCCCGGCAGCGAGTGTCACGGCCACAATTTCCGCCGCGATGAGTGACACTCTCCACACGGTTGCCCGGCCCTGGTTGTACTTCGCTTTATCCGTGTACCAGTCCCGTTGCTTCTCCGTTCTATCGCGGAGATACGCGGTGCGTCGTATATCCAAGGATGATTCACGAAGAGCAGACATTGCTTGTGTCGGCGCACTGGCGTCACCTTTCGGCAATGGCACTGCGTCACTAACTTGCCGCGCCACCTGGGCGATACGATGACGGAATAGTGCGTCCGCGTCGGTGTCCGACAGACTAAGGAAAAAGGGATCAGCGCCGACGGCGAATCGCCAACTCAGAGTCTTCGCGGATTCCGCACCTGCGCGAGCCTGATACCAATGTCTTTCTGGCGTTGCCAATGCCAGGTAGAGCTCAGCCACGAGTGCAACTGTGAAGCCGACGAGAGCAATCCATGCCCATACGTCGATGGTCCACAGCGTAAGTGTGAATGCACCGCCAACCGCCGCTGCGACTGCGCCTATTAGGCGGCATCGTGTGGCACTCAACGTTGCGCGTTGCGCTCTAACTGAGGTGGCGTCCGCTTCGTGAAAGAAATTGGGAAGGTCCGTGTCGGGCAGCCCGCTCATCTCAGGCCGACCGATTGCGTGATGAAAGGGGCCGGGAATTGTCGACTGAAAGCGTGTGGGTAGATCGCCGCATGTACGCTTCCTCGATCATCTGCGCGAGCGCTGCCGCTGACTGTGGATACTTCATCCACCGTGCGTAGCCCTTGTCTCCGTCGAGGTTGTCGTTGATTCGGTCGGGTACCCGCTTGCCGGCGTAGTCCGCGGCCGATGGAAGCGTGATCGCGAGCAGTCCGTTGCGGCTGCTCGTAGAGGTGTTTCGGAGTGACGCAGCGATCTCCCAGTCCACGAATCGCCTAGTCCATGTGTGGCGACCGACAAGGACGAGGGTCACGGTGCTGTCTCGAAGGTAGAGCGTTCTGATCCGCTGTTTGATGTAGTCGGCATCGGTGCTGTCTATCACGTCGCCGGCCATCGAAGCACCGATCCCTCGAGAAATCAGGATGTCGTGGTCGTGATCGAAGTGATCGATGAACGAGCACACCTCTGCTTCGTCGTCATGGTGATAGGAGATGAATGTCTTGTGGCGCGTGTACGGAAGGATAAGGCTCGGCATGGGGTCCGTTTCGTATTGGCGTTGACTGCCACCAACGTATCGGTTACGACCTTCTAAACACGCCGAACTGGTCCGAACCTCGGATTGGGCGAGGTGCGGCGGATTTGCTGTCCAGCCGGGCGACTCGCGTTGACTGCCGGGGCCGGGCGCGCGTGCAACGCGTGGGCTTGGCAACCCGTGGACGGTGCACGGGGCAGAAGTCTAGGTGGTCCCATTCAATCTCGTATGCCACGCCAAAGAAGTGCTTCAAGACCGTGCCATTCGCCGAGCTGGTTGCGATCTCGCGAGAGAATGTGAGACGGCGCAGGCAGAAGCTACCCAGCTCGGCCCCGCCGGCCCGGCGGCAGCAGCCCGCGCTCGCGCGCCTTCGTGACCCATCCCTGAGCGGTGGAGAGCGCGACGCTGTTGATCTCCGCCATCGTCGCGCTCGGGTTCGCGTCGCCTTGCTGCGTCAGCCGGCCGTGCTGCAGTGCGACCAGCTCGTAGAAGTCGGGCACCTTCTTCGGGTCGCCGAGGGGCTTGAGCAGGTCGCGTTCGCTGACCTTGCGGCCTGAGGGGAGCACGATCTTGCCGCCGGTGATCGTCTCGGTGCGCTTCATCGCGAAGAGGCGCTTGTTGATCGCGGCCTCGATGCGGGCGGTCGGCAGCTCGCGGAGGAGCTGGCTCGTGATCGGATCGCCCGGGCGCCACGGGAGGTAGATGACGCCGGTGATGCGGATCTCCTCGGGCACAGCCAGGAGCTGTCGCTGTAGTCGGATCATCACGCGGGTGTGGGTGGCCTCGTGCTCGAGGTAGCGCCAGCGGCCGTCGATCGTCTCGTTCTGGTCGGACTCCTGCTGGCCGTGAATCTGGTCGTCGGTGCCGGCATGGTCGTTGTATCCGAGGAGCTCGTCGATCTGGGCGCTCGCGTCGTCGCTCCGCTCGCCGGGGAAGCGGTTCGGCAGGCACCACCCGTCGGGGAGGTCGGTCGCGTCGAGCAGTCCGTCGTGCGACTGGTTCGCCCATGGGGACGGTTCGGGAAGGCCCATGGGTCGAGTCTAGGCGCAGAACTCAGATACTTGCCGAAATCTGCGTCATGATGCTATTCTCAGATACTTGCAAATAGCCGCGCGTGGCTCGGCATGCACGAGAGATGCCAGCCGGCGGCCGATGGGTCGAGGGGGAGCGTCATGGTCGACACCGCTTGGAGAGTCGAGTATCTGAGTCGAGTCGAGGCGGCCGAGCGGTGTCGCATCCCGGTTTCGAGTTTCGACAAGCTGCGCCACGACGGGCTCATCCCTGAGCCGGACGCACGCATGGGCAAGCACCTGCTCTGGAGCGCCGACACCATCGACGAGCTGCTCGCCCGGGGTGGAACGGAACACTGATGGCTGGGCGGCCGACGAAGGACACCCCGTCGCGGGTCGATCCGCGCACGGGTCGGCCGCTGCCCGAAGGCATCCGGTGGCGCGCCGATCGCCAGCGCTACCAGATCCGTGTTGTCGGGCCGAGCGTCGAAGGCGGCGCAGCCGAGCGATCCCGCACCTTCCTCACCCTCGCCGAGGCCAAGCGCGAACTCGCCAAGATGGTCGCCGGCCGAAACCCGAACGGGTCGATGACGCTCGACCAGTGGTACGACAAGTACTGGCCCGCGATCGAATCGTCCATCCGCCCGGCGACGGCCCGCAGCTACGGCGTCGCCTGGCGGCTCCGTGTAAAGCCGAGCCTCGGCCGGCATCGACTCGACGAGATCACCGCGCCGATGATCGAGTCGGCGATGGTCGCGTGGTCGGGCGGGGCATCCGCCAAGAACGACGCGCTCGCAGTGCTCTCCCGCCTGCTCGACGGCGCCCGCCGCTCGCGGTTCATCGACTACAACCCGGCCCGCGAGGTGAAACGGCCGAGCATGCGGGAGTCGATCTCGCCGGTGTCGCGGGCGCTCAGGCTCGAGCAGATCAGCACGCTGCTCGACCTCATTCCCGATGGCGCCTACCGCCGCTACTTCGCCGCCCACGACTACACGGGCATGCGCGGGAGAGGCGACTGCGCTGCGCGTTGGCGACGTCGACTTCGGGCGCGGCGTCATCCGCGTCAGCCGCTCGTTGAGCCCGGGCATGCGCGGCGAGCTCATCGAGCAGTCGCCCAAGAGGCACAAGTCGCGGATGTCCCGCTGATCGACGCGCTGCGTCCGTATGCCGAAGCGGCGGCACGAGGCAAGCGGGGGAGCGACGTGCTCTTCGACGGACCAGACGGCGGGCGCCTCACGAATCACAACGTACGTCGCGCGGTGAACTGGCAGGAGCTGCGCGAGGCGATCGGTCGACCCGACCTGGGCATCCACGACCTTCAGCGCAGAACCGGAAATGTCACAACGCCGAACCAGGCGAAGCCTTAATGGCACATTAATGGCACAGCCTCACCGGCGCCCTCGCGGAATCACCCGCTGAAACAAGAAAACCCCCGGCAAGCCGGGGGTTTTGCTGGTGGCTCCGACGGGCGTCGATCCCGTGACCTCACGATTTTCAGTCGTGCGCTCTACCAACTGAGCTACAGAGCCGTGGGCAACTCGTGCCCGATATGGAGAAGGCCCCATCCTGGTGGGGAAAGGGCCTGTCGCCAGAGCGACCCTGACGGGACTTGAACCCGCGACCTCCGCCGTGACAGGGCGGCACGCTAACCAACTGCGCTACAGGGCCTCGTAAGAGGTATTCAATTATATGGCATCGCCGTGACCCCAACGGGATTCGAACCCGTGCTGCCGCCGTGAAAGGGCGGTGTCCTAGGCCGCTAAACGATGGGGCCGGGCTGCCGTCTCCGGCGTGCCTGCCGAGAAGCAAGCATACGTGGTGTTCGCCGAGATTCCAAAACGAGGCCGCCGATCGCCCGAGATCCGCGTGATTCCGCGGGAGTTCGGCGCGCGGCGTCCGTGCATCCCGGGCGTGTCCCGAGGTTCCGGATACCGGCGGGCCACGCGCCACGCCGGGCGATGTGCCCCGACGCCGCGCTCGCGGATGGTTACGTAGGCCGGGCCCGGGGGCGGAGTTCGGTCCGGCCGCGGGGTGAGACACATGCAGCGAGACGACCGGGTTGAGAACGCGGCCGCCGGGACCCCGGCGTCCGCCGTGCGGCGTGCCCGCGGCGAAGTCGTCGACCGGCGCCTCCGCATCGCGCACCGCGTGGTCGTCGCGATCGTCGCCCTGTCGGTGGCGTTGGCGACGCCGCTCATCGCACCGGCAGAGCCGCCGAACGCCGCCGATGCCGCCGAGGGGACGGCGGTGCGCACGGCGTACGACCCGAACGACTACCCCTCGTGGGCCGACGTGCAGGCCGCGAAGGCGAACACCACGGCCGCGCAGCAGCAGGTGACGGCGATCACCGCGCTCATCGCCAAGCTCGCGACCGATGTCGAGGCCGCCCAGGAGTTCGCCGCGCAGAAGATGGACGAGTACGTCGCCGCGCAGGAGGCGTACGAGGAAGCGGTGCGCCGCGCCGACGCGCTCCGCGCGCAGGCCGATGAGGCGTCCGCGACCGCCGATACGGCGGAGCGCAACGCCGGCCAGGTCGCGGCGCAGCTCTACCGCTCGGGCGGCAGCGACATCGGCATCGAGGCGATCGTGGCCGAGGCGGGCGACGACGCCGAAGAGCTGCTCAGTCGGCTCGGCAGCATGGAGAAGATGATCGAGCGCACCTCGGCCGTCTACGACGCCGCCGCGGAGCAGCGCAACAACGCGGCCTCCCTCGCCGGCCAGGCCGATGTCGCCGAGGGCGAGCGGGAGCAGCTCCGCGCCGCGGCGGAGGAGGCCTGGAACGCAGCGGTCGAGGCGCAGGCGGCGGCAGAGGCGGCGCTCGCAGCATCCGAGGCTCAGAAGATCACCCTCGAGGCGCAGGTCGCCTTCCTCCAGGACGCGCAGGCGAAGACGACGGCGGCCTACGAAGAAGGCGAGCGCAAGCGCAAAGAGGAAGAGGAACGCAAGCGCCGCGAGGAGGAGGCCCGTCAGCGCGCGGCGGCTGCAGCGGCGGCCGCGGCTGCGGCGGCGGCCGCAGCGGCCAACGGCGGCGGCAGCG
>NZ_WSTA01000140.1 GCF_009789225.1 Agromyces seonyuensis
GCGTTGCCTAAGTGTCTGGAGTTCAGTCGTGTGCCCCTCCGACCCCGGGCGCGCAGCCGAGCATCCCGACCGCCGCCGCGGCCGCGAGGGCGCCGCCGAGCAGCGCCGCACCGGGCCTGCCGACGCGACGAGGCATCCTCGGGCCTACCGCACCGACATGGGCAGTGAACGCCCGCTGAGCTCCCGGGGACGCCCCGCGAGGGTCTTCGCGAGCTCGACGAGCGCGAGCGCGGCGGGGTCGTCGGGCGCGGCGACGACGACGGGCACGCCGGAGTCGCCGCCGATGCGCAGCGCGATCGACAGGGGCACCTGCGCGAGCACGGGCACGGGCTCCGCCTGGTCCTCCGAGAGACGGGCCGCGACCTCCTCGCCGCCGCCGGAGCCGAAGAGCTCGAGCACCGAGCCGTCGGCCTGCACGAGCCCGGCCATGTTCTCGACGACGCCGACGACCTTCTGGCCGGTCTGCCGGGCGACGACGCCCGAGCGCTCGGCGACGTCGGCCGCCGCCGGCTGCGGCGTCGTGACGACGATGACCTCGGCGTTCGGCAGCAGTTGGCCGACCGAGATCGCGACGTCGCCCGTGCCCGGCGGCAGGTCGAGCAGCACGACGTCGAGATCGCCGAAGTAGACGTCGGTGAGGAACTGCGAGATCGTGCGGTGCAGCATCGGCCCGCGCCAGGCGACGGCGACCGACGACGCCCGCTTGCCCTCCGGCACGTCGAGGAACATGCCGATCGAGATGACCTTCACGCCGTAGGCGACGGGCGGCAGCATCATGTCGCCGACCTTCGTCGGCTTCATCGCCGTGCCGTCGTCCTCGCCGAGTCCGAGGAGGCCGGGGATCGAGAACCCGTGCACGTCGGCGTCGATGAGGCCGACGCGCAGACCCTGTTGCGCGAGCGCCACGGCGAGGTTCGCGGTGACCGTCGACTTGCCGACGCCGCCCTTGCCGCTCGTGACGGCGTAGACGCGCGTCAGCGAATCGGGGCCGAACGGGATGCCGCGGGCGACCTTGCTGCCCCGCAGCTTCTCGGTGAGCGCCGTGCGCTCGGCGGGCGTCATGACCGAGACGCCGACGGTGGCGCGGCCCGGCCCGGAGACCGACTCGGCGGCCGCGAGCACGTCGCGCTCGATGCGGTCGGCCGCCGGGCAGCCGACGATCGTGAGCTTCACGCCGACGCTGACGTCGCCGGACTCGTTCGCCTCGACGCGGCCGACCATGTCGAGCTCGGTGATCGGGCGGCGGATCTCGGGGTCGATGACGCCGTCGAGCGCGGCGCGCACCCGGCGCACCAGCTCGTCGATGCGGTCCTGGGCTTCAGCGGCGGGCACGGTCGGCCTCCTGGTCGGGGGTACCGGTCTGGCCGGACGCGGTGCGGGGTGCCGGGCGCTCGGGGCTCGACGGCGGGGCGTCGTCCTCGCGGTCGAGCTCCTCGATGAGGGCGCGCAGCTCGCTGCGGATGAAGTCCTTCGACGCCAGATCCTTGACCGCGAGCCGCAGCGCCACGACCTCGCGCGCGAGGTACTCGGTGTCGGCGAGGGTGCGCTCCGCGCGAGCGCGGTCCTGCTGGAACTGCACGCGGTCGCGGTCGTCCTGCCGGTTCTGCGCGAGCAGGATCAGCGGGGCGGCGTACGAGGCCTGCAGCGAGAGCACCAGCGTGAGGGCGGTGAAGCCGAGCGCCGCGGAGTCGAAGCGGAGCCACTCGGGAGCGAGCGAGTTCCACAGCATCCAGAGCACGACGAAGAGCGTCAGCCCGACGAGGAACCACGGGGTGCCCATGCCGCGGGCGATGTACTCGGTCGCGCGGCCGAACCGGTCGTTGTCGGGCGCATTGCCGAACGTCGGCCGCGAGGCGAGCCCTTTCGGGGTGTCGAAGCGGCGCTCGTTGGCCTTACCTCGTGCCATCGGTCGTCCTCCTTCCCGCGATCGGGATGCTGCCCGTGCTCAAGCTCGCGCGCGCCTGCGCGCGGCGGCGATGTTCGTCGTTCCCTTCCGGATGACTTCGCCAGTCGTCGGGCAGGAGGTAGTCGAGGACGTCGTCGATGGTCACCACCCCGACGAGTCGGTTCGCCTCGTCGACCACCGGCACGGAGACGAGGTCGTAGCTGGCGAGGATGCGGGAGACCTCGGCCGCCGACGTGTCGGCGCGCACGGGCTCGAGGCCCTGGTCGATGAGGGCGCCGAGGCGCTCCTGGGGCGGGTAGCGGAGCATCCGCTGGAAGTGCACGACGCCGAGGAAGCGCCCGGTCGGCGCCTCGAGCGGCGGGAGCGCGACGCAGACCGCCGCGCCGAGCGCGGGCGGCAGGTCGTGCTTGCGGATGTGCGCGAGGCCCTCGGCGACGGTCGCGTCGGGGGAGAGGATGACCGGCTCGTTCGTCATGAGACCGCCGGCCGTGTCGGGGCCGTACGAGAGCAGGAAGCGGACGTCGTCGGCCTCGTCCGGCTCCATGAGCTCGAGGAGGTGCTCGCCGCGGTCCTCCGGCAGCTGCGCGATGAGGTCGGCCGCGTCGTCGGGCTGCATGTGGTCGAGGACATCGGCGGCGCGGTCGTCGTCGAGCTTCTGGAGGATCTCGATCTGCTCGTGCTCGGGCATCTCCTCGAGCACGTCGGCGAGCCGCTCGTCGGGCAGTTCCTCGACGACGTCCTGCCGGCGCTGCTCGGGCAGTTCGAGGAGCGTGTTCGCGAGGTCGGCGGGCTTCAGCTCGGAGTACGTCGCGATGAGCTGCTCGGCCGACTGGCCCTCGCCGGGCTTGGAGGCCTCGCTCACCTCGCGCCACGTCACGTAGGACGTCTGGCCGCGGCCGAACGGGGAGCCGCCGGACTTCTGCCGGCGCACGAAGAGCTGGGTGACTTCCCAGTCGCCGTCGTCCTCCTCCTCGATCGCGACGTCCTCGATGGTGGCGCGGCCGGAACCGTCGTTGAAGTCGACCTGACGACCGAGCATCTCGGCGATGACGAGCACCTCGCCGCCGCGCTGCTCGAAGCGGCGCATGTTGACGAGGCCGGTCGTGATGACCTGGCCGCCCTCGATGGCCGTGACCTTGCCGATCGACATGAAGACGCGCTTGCGGCCGGGGATTTCGACGATGAGGCCGACGACCCGGGGCGCCTCGGACTTGCGATACACGACGAGGACGTCGCGGACCTTCCCGACCCGGTCGCCCGCCGGATCGAACACCGGGGAGCCGTTGAGCCGGGCGACGAAGACCCGCGTTGCACTCACCCGACCAATCTAGCCCCGTCCCGGCGGGCGCCGGGGCCGCCGCACAGCCCCGTCACGGCCGGTCAGTGGAAGGATGGGGAGGGTGACGAACACGAGGCCCATCGGCGGGCGCGGCGCAGGTGCCTTCCCGACCATCCCCGACGGCATGCAGATCGCGAGTTTCGCGACCTACCCCGAGGCGCAGCAGGCGGTCGATGTGCTCGTGCGCGCCGACTTCCCGGTCGCGCAGGTGTCGATCATCGGCACCGAGCTCACGAGCGTCGAACGCGTGACCGGCAAGATGAGCTGGGGTCGCGCCGCGGGCGGCGGCGTGCTGTCGGGCCTGTGGTTCGGCATGTTCGCGGGGCTGCTGTTCTTCATCTTCGCCCCGACCGCCGGCGTCGGGCTGCTGCTCTCCGCCGCGCTCATCGGCGCCGGCTTCGGCATGGTGTTCTCGCTCGTCAGCTACTCGATCACCCGCCGTCGCCGCGACTTCACCTCCGTCATGCAGGTCGTCGCCGGGCGCTACGGCATCCTCGTGCCCGCCGAACTGGCCGGGCGCGCCCGCGAAGCCCTCGGCGGACTCGGCCGCCAGCCGGTGCCGAGCTCCGTCCCGGCGCCGCCCGAGCCGACGGGCGCGCCCGTCCCGCCCGTTGCGTCGTTCGGGGCGTCGGCGGATGTCGCACCCTCCGGTGCCCCCGAGGCCGCCGGCGCCGCTGCCGCGAACGCCCCGGCGCCGATGACCTACGGCGAGGCGCTCGACGCGGCGCGCAAGCGCGAGCGGGAGGAGCGCGCCGCCTCGGCCGCGGCCGCACGGGAGTCGGCTCCGTCGGCG
>NZ_WSTA01000141.1 GCF_009789225.1 Agromyces seonyuensis
CCGCCGGCACGGTGCCGACGGCGCCGGCGGCCGGGATGCCGGCGAGGCCGCCGGCCGCGTACAGGGCCCCGGCGCCGGAGCCGGCGCCGATCGCCTGGAGGAAACGGCGGCGCGAGACGCCGGCGCGCTGGGATTCGGTCTCGTCGACGGGTATCGCGGAGGTGTCTTCCGTGTTCACGAACCACTGCCTTTCACTCGGACGGCCCGGCCCGCTTCGGTTGCGGCACCGGTGCCTGGCCTGACCCTAGAACGGGGGTGTTTCCGCAGCACCGTCTGTACGTTTCCACCGCGTGAACCGAACCGACCATCGGAGCCGCCTGTGCGCGGCGATGGCCGAGTGCCGTGCTTCACTGGGCGGATGCGACCTCCGAACCGCGTCAGGATGCTCGCCGCGGCGGCCGCGGCGGCGACGCTCGCGCTCGGCCTCGCCCTGCAGGCGTTCCGCTTCTCCGTGTGGACGGACGCGGCCGGCGGCGCGCTCTACACGCTGCTCGTCGGGATGCTCGTGCTGCTCGCGGCGCCCCGGCTGCCGGCGTGGACGGTCGCGGCGATCGCGCTCGGCTGGTCGGTCGCGATCGAACTGCTGCAGCTGACCCCGATCCCCGGCGCGATCGTCGCGGCGTTCCCGCCGGCGCACCTCGTCGTCGGCAACGCCTGGGACCCCTGGGACCTGTGCTCGGCCGCCGCGGGCGCCCTGCTGGTCTGGCCGATCGCGGCCGCGCTCCGCACCGCCGGCACGCCGGTCGAGTAGGCGCGAAACGCCGCCCGACTGGTCTCGATACGCTCCTGCGTCGCTACTCGACCGACGGAGGGATACCCGCCGGCCGTGTAGGCGCGAAGCGCCGTATCGAGACCCGGCAGCAGGGATTCGCCGCTACTCGACCGGCGAACCGGGCGGCGCCGTCGTCGCGCCGACGTGCAGCACCGACGTGAAGTCGACGTTCGGGGGCTGCTCGCCCGCGAGCATCCGCACGACGGCCGCGCCCGCCGCGCGACCCTTCTCGATCGAAGGCTGCACGAGGGTCGTGAGATCGGTCTCGAGCCCGTCGGGGCGGATGCCGTCGAAGCCGAGCACCGAGAGGTCCTCGGGCACGCGGATGCCGAGCTCCTCGGCGGCCCGGATGACGCCCGCGGCGAGCAGGTCGGACTGCGCGATGATCGCCGTCGGACGGTCGTCGGGATCGACGTCGCCGAGCAGCCGCCGGCCGCCCTCGAGGCCCTCTTCGATCGAGGACGCCCGCCCGTACCAACCGGTGATGCCGGGGAAGACCTCGCGCGCGCCGGCGAGGCGCTCGGTCATCGTGTCGGCGAGCGGCGAACCCGCGAAGTCGGCGTCGAAGCGGCCGCGGGTGCGCTCGGGATCGGCGGGCAGGGCGACGACCTGCACGCGCGTGTGCCCGAGGTCGCGCAGGTGCTGGGCGCCGCGGCGCGTAGCATCCCGGTTGTCGATGCCGACCGTGACGATGTCGGGCGCGGGCGTGCCCTCGATGGCGACCGTCGGGATGCCGCGGCGGCGCAGCCGATCGACGGATTCCTCGAGCCGGGGGCTGCAGCCGATGAGCACGACGGCGTCGACGGGCGCGGAATCGAGGCCGACCGACGACTCGATCGTCTCGGTGAGCAGCAGCAGGCCGGCGTCGAGCGGCGCGATGCCGTCGGTGATGCCGTCGAGCATCTGGATCTTCACCGGGTCGAGGAACGCCGAGCGCACGCGCTCCTCGAGCACGACGCCGACGATGCCGGAGCGGCCGCGGCGCAGCGATCGGGCTCGGGGGTCCGGGCCCCCGTAGCCGAGGGCGGCGGCGGCGGCGTGGACCCGTTCGCGGGTGGCCTCGGAGACCGGACCCGACCCCGAGAACGCCAGCGACGCGGTCGAGACGGAGACGCCCGCCCGTTCGGCGACGTCGGCGAGGGTGACGCGCGACTCGTGGCCCATGCCGTCCTTTCGGTCGTCCCGCGGCGACGGGACGTTCGCATCCCGGTGTTTGCGGTCGCCGGGATCTCCTGATTATCGTAGTCGAAACGATTCGATTCGGTGTGCTCCGGCGCAACCCGTCATCGTCGGACTCCCATTCCTCCCCGATCCCCGCACTGGAGCGCCATGACCGCCGACACCACGCTCGCCCCCCGCGCGATCGCCGCCTGGCGCAACGCCGTGTTCGCGATCTTCTTCCTCAGCGGGCTCTCCGTGGCCACCTGGGTGAGCCGAATCCCGACCGTGCGCGACGACACCGGGCTCGGCCTGGACCAGATCGGCGCGATCATCCTCTGCATGTCGATCGGCTCGATCATCGGACTCGTCGCCGCCCAATGGATGCTCGCGCGCTTCGGCGCCCGTCGCGGCATGACGATCGCCCTCGGGATCGTCGGCGCGGGCATCCTCGTCGTCGGCGTCGGCTCGTCGGTGTTCGCCTCCCCCGCCGTCATCGTCGCGGGCATGGCCCTGCTCGGATTCGGCAACGGCGCGGTCGACGTCATGATGAACGTCGAGGGCGCCCTCGCCGAGCAGGCGGCCGGCAAGACGCTCATGCCGCTCATGCACGCGTTCTTCTCGTTCGGCACGGTCGCCGGGGCGCTCATCGGCGCCGGCACCGCCGCGATCGACCTGCCCGTCGCGTGGCACTTCGGGGCCGCCGGGGCGCTCATCGCCGTCGCGATCGCCGTCGCCGTGCGCTTCGTGCCCGTGCGCGAGGCCGCCGAGGACGAGAACGCCGACGGGCCGAAGGTGCCGTTCCGAGAGCGCCTCCGCACCAACCTCTCGGTCTGGCGCGACGGCCGCCTGCTGCTCATCGGCGTCGTCATGCTCGGCATGGCCTTCGCCGAAGGCTCGGCGAACGACTGGATCACGCTCGCCGCCGTCGACGGCCACGGCACGACCGAGGAGTTCGGCGCGATCGTCTTCAGCCTCTTCGCGATCGCCATGACGACCGGCCGCGTGCTCGGCGGGCCGCTCCTCGACCGCTTCGGCCGCGTCGCCGTGCTCCGCGCGACCGCCGTCGTCGGCATCATCGGGCTCGTCGCGTTCATCTTCGGCACCGAGACGTGGATGCTCGTCGCCGGCGCCATGCTCTGGGGCCTCGGCGCCTCGCTCGGCTTCCCCGTCGGCATCTCCGCCGCGGCCGACGACACCGCGAACGCCGCCGCCCGCGTCTCCGCCGTCGCCATGGTCGGCTACTTCGCGTTCCTCGTCGGCCCGCCCGGCCTCGGCTTCCTCGGCGAGCACTACGGCGTGCTCAACGCGCTGCTCGTCGTGCTCGGCCTCATGGTCGCCTCCGCCCTCGCGGCGCCGGCCACGCGCAAGCGCGAACCCGCCCTGACGGCGTCGGCGCCGTCGCGGGTCGAGTAGGCGCCGTCGCGGGTCGAGTAGGCGCCGACGCGGGTCGAGTAGGCGCGCAGCGCCGTATCGAGACCACCTCACCCGGTCTCGATACGCGCTCCGCGCTACTCGACCGACGCAGGACTCCGCGCTACTCGACCGACGCAGGACTCCGCGCTACTCGACCGACGCAGGACTCCGCGCTACTCGACCGACG
>NZ_WSTA01000142.1 GCF_009789225.1 Agromyces seonyuensis
CGAGCGGCGCGCCCTGCGGGGGGCGGCCAGGGACCGGCCCGCCGAACGGCGCGGAGGCCGCACCGGGGTACGGCGTCGCGAGCGACGGCGCCGGGGTCGGGGCCGGGTAGCCCGCGCCGGCGGGAGCCGGGTAGCCCGCGGCAGGAGCGGGGTACCCCGCCGCGCCCGGGTACGGGGCCGCCGCGACGGAGGCGCCGGGCGCACCGAACCCGGCGAGACGACGACGCTCCGGGTCGGGCCCACCGCTCGCGGCGAGCACGGTCGTCCACACGGGGAACAGCAGTGCGGCGAGCACCGTCGAACCGGCGCCCCGGCCGTACTGCAGGTTGATGCGGTGCAGCGCGATGACGAGCTGGACGTAGCCCCAGATGTTCGCGACGGGCACGAACAGGAACGCGATGTTCCACGCCGGAATGCCGCCGAAGCGGAAGATCTCCAGGAGGTTCAGGATCGGGACCCACGCCTTCCAGCCGTCGCCGCCGAGCTGGCGGAAGACCCGGCCGAGCGTGAGACCGATCCAGACGTAGATCGCGGCTGCGACGACGAGTTCGACGACGAGCAACACGGCCGCCGCGGCCAGGGCGGCGGTGGGGTCGGCGTACTGATCGGGCATCAGGCGGGTTCCTTCCGAAGCGGAATCTGGGGGGTGTCGGGACGGAGCGAGCGGCGGAAGCCGGCGAGGCCGAGGGCCGCGCCGATGCGTGCCCGGAGGGTGCGCGCTCCACGCAGCTCCTCGAGTTCGGCATCGACAGTCTGCCAGGCCCAGTCCGCGAGCTCGACCGGCGGGGGATGCTCGGAGAACACGGCGTGGTCGACCGCAGCTGCGAGGGCCACTGCGGCGGGCCGTCCGCTCGCCGCGGCCGCGGAGGCGCGAGTCGCGGACTGGTCGAAGGGCACGCCGAGGTCGGCGTAGCGGTCGAGCAGTTCTTCCCAGGCGCCGACGATCGCCGCCTCCGGCGTACCGGCGCGGCGGCCGCGACGTCGGAGCGACTTGGCGAGGAGCAGGGCGACGAAGGGACCGACGAGGCACAGCACCGCGGTGGCCGAGAGCCCGACGATCCGCAGCACCGGCAGCACGGCCGCGAGCGTCGAGTCCTCGTCCTCCGGGACCTGCGTGGGCTCGGAGCGGCGGTCGTCGCTCGGCACCTGCTCGGGCGCGATGATCTCGGGCGCGAGCTCGGCCGGGACGGTCGCGTGCTCGGGGAGCACCTCGCCCTCCGAGATGTCGATCGGCGCGAGCACGTGCTGCGGCGTCGCGTCCAGCGCGACCCAGTCGCCGCCGGCGTCGACCTCGGCCCATGCGGCGAGTTCGCCGCCCGTGCACACGTCGGTGCACGAGCTCAGTGCGGGGTCGCCGGACTCCCCCACCCGGACGCCGAGGACCACGCGGGAGTCGAATCCGAGGTAGCGCGCGACGAGGGCGGTCGCGACGGCGAACTGCTCGTCGTCGCCGGCGGCCGAGACGAGGTAGGCGGCGTCGGCGTCGGCGCCGGCGCGCTCCTCCTGTGCCGTCAGGTCCGAGAAGAGCTGTTCGATGCGGGCCCGCGAGTGGCCGGCGGCGCTCGACTTGAACGCGTAGGGCCCGTCGGCGCGGAGGTCGGCGATCCACGGCGTCGCGGCGACGTCGTCGGCGAGGGAGTGGCTGAGGTAGCCGCGCTCGCGCAGGCGCCGGACGAGTTCGGCGAGCCCGTCGCCGGTGCGGGGCTGCGCCTGCGCCTCGACCCAGGCCACGAGGGCGGGGTACGTCTCGGCGTCGATCGTCGCCGTGCCGCCGTCGACGCCCGCGAGCGCGCCGTCGGAGTCCGGGTCGACCCGGATCGTGTAGCCGTCGCCCTCGATCGGGCCCGTACCCGAGTCGGACTCGGCCGTCTCGATGGCGGAGGCGCCGGAACCGTCCACGAAGAAGCCGTCGGCGAGGAGGTCCGCACGCGGCCCCGAGAAGCCCGGAGCCGAGTCGAGGCCGTCCGGGACGGGCATCCAGATGCCCGAGTAGGCCTCGCCGATCTCGAGTTCGACGGCGGCGCTGCCGGATCCCGCGCGGGGCAGCCGCCGGAAAGCGCCGGGCGCCGAAGCGTCTTCGCCGACCGTGAAGGTCTCGCCGTCGTACGCATCGAGCGTCGCGATGCGCACTCGGCCGATCTCGTCGAGGTCGCCGGAGACGGTGAAGAGCGTGTCTCCGAACGCCGCGTCGGCGAAGGAGGCGCGGTAGGCGGAGAGGGGGCTCGGCGCGCTCCGCACGACGATCGAGGGTTCGACCCGGTCGCGCAGTGCCGAGCGCTCCGTGAGGCCTGCGGCGGCGGGTGCGACGGCCAGCGAGCCGGCGACCGCGACGACGACCAGACCGAGGGCCACGAGATTGCGTCGCAGCACCATCCACGCCGAGGCGCCAGTGCGGCGGACGGTGCCCGCCCGGCTCGAAGCGATGCGGATCGACACGGCCCGACGGATGCGGGCCCGGCCGACGAGCCACACGAGGCAGACGAGCGCGAGCAACGCGCCGAGGAGCAGCTCGCGCGGCGAGGCGATCACGAGGCCGGCGAGTGCGATCGGGGCGCTCGGCGCGGAGGCGCCGAACGCGAGCCCGAACGCGACCATCGCGACGGCGACGGGCACCGCCGCCCAGGCGAAGCGACGGCTGCGCACCGCGAACAGCGCGGCGACGAGCGCACCGCCGAAGACGACGACGAACCACGGCACGAGCACCGCCTGGTATTCGCCGAGCGGCAGCGCGAGCGTGACGAGCTGCTTCCAGCCGAGCACGACGCCGAGCACCCCGTCGCGCAGGCCGAGGAGCAGCCGCGCCGGCGACGCGAGCGCGGAGGGCACGGCGAGCGGCACGACCGCGAGGAGGAAGACGCCGAGCGCCGAGCCGAGCGTCGCGAGGACGCCCCAGCGCAGCTTCGCCGAGAGCCAGGCGAGCAGCAGCGCGAGCACGGTGCCGGCCGCAGCGACCACGACGAAGCGCGGCGAGGCGTAGATCGGCCACGCCGCGAAGGACGCGAGGACGACCGCGACGACGACGAATCCGAACGCCCAAGCCTGCTCCGCGACGCCGACCGGCGCGGCGGCGCGCGCTTCGGCCGCGGTGCGGGCGGCGGCGGTGCG
>NZ_WSTA01000143.1 GCF_009789225.1 Agromyces seonyuensis
CGTTGCGTAAGTGACTGGAGTACAGGCGTGTGCACCTCCGGTCTGGGGCCGGTCGGATCCGGGGCCGGCGTCGACGCCGTCCCGGCCGCTGCGTGGCCGCCCCGCCGCGCCGGTCGTCCGTCGACCGGTCGGCCGCGCCGACGAGACGGCCGCCCTCGACCGGGAGCCGGCCGACCTCTCCGGCACGCGCGACGTCCCGCCGCTGCGGGTCGGCCTGTCGGACCCGAAGGCCGAGACGCGTCCGGTGCCACTGCCGCCGCCCGACCCCGACGAGCTGCCGTGGTGGCGCCGTCCGCAGGAGCCCGCCGACGACTGAGGTGCGACTGGGCCCCGCCGCGAGAGCGCCTCAGCGCGGGTCGTGGCGGTAGATCGTCCAGTACGGCGACGAGCCGACGAGGTCGTAGTCGTCGAGCACCTCGTCGAACCGATGGGCGTCGCCGTCCGAGGCGATCTCCCGGTACGCCGGCACGAGCAGCACCTCGGGTTCTCCGACGAGCACCTCGGCGTCGATGGGGCCGTCCTTCGGGAAGTTGTTGTCCGGGTGCAGCCACGGGGCACCGCCGTGGGCGGCCGGGCGGCCGAGGGCGACCGAGAACGGGTTCGAGAACCCGAGCGACCCGATCGACTCGTCGGGATCCGAGTACCGCTCGGCGAGTGCGAGGCCGTCGTCGATGATCGCGACGTAGAGGGCGCCGTTCTCCGTCTTCGAGCCCGTCCAGAAGGCGGTGTCGAAGCCGGCCAACCGGGGCGCGTCGATCCGGGGCGAGTCCGCCTCGCCGAGCACGACCGTGCGTGCGGCCAGCATCGTGCTCCGGGCATCGCGGGCGAAGTACGGGACGGCCACCGGGACCAGGACCGCGAGCGCCGCGCCGATCGCCGCGATCGCCCGAGCGCGCGGCGGTCGCACGCTCGTCGCGTAGCCGACGAGCAGGATCGCTCCGACGAGCGCCCAGACGGCGGTCAGGGGGAGGTCGCCACGCTGCATGTTCGTCGCGCGGGCATACACGTCCGCGCCCACGACGACGAGGGTCGAGGCGAGGTAGCGGAGGACGAGCGGGCGCGGCGCGACCACCACGGCGAGGAGTCCGAAGCAGAGGGCGAGGACGAACGCGAGGAGCAGGCCGTCGTCGGCGACCACGAGCGCGACGCTGTCGAGCACGGACGTCGAGCGGGCCCGCGAGAGCCGCGCCATCTCGACGATCCACGGAACCGGTCTCCAACCCAGGGCGAGCCCGGCGAGCGCCACGCCGACGCCGCCCGCGGCGATGCCGAGGAGGTGGCGGCGCGACGTGCGCCAGATGAGCAGCCCCGCCGCGGCGATGAGGACCGCGGGGATGACGAAGGAGACCTTCAGCAGGGCGAGCGCGACGACGGCCGCGCCGGTGGAGACGCCGCGCCACAGCCCGTCGCCGACCGGGGTGCGCGTGAACGCGGGCCACAAGCCGGCGAGGAACATCGTGTCGAGCAGGATGATGAAGACGACGGCGAAGCCGATGCGGTTGTAGAACATGGCGTTCGAGAGCAGGTCCGCGTGCTCGCCGATGGGGCGGGCCGCCGACGTCAGCACGAGCGACGCCGCCGTCGCGACGAGCAGCACCCAGCCCGGCACGCGGCGGCGCAGCAGCAGCAGCGTCCAGACGCCGACCACGCCGGTGAACAGCGCGCGGGCGATGCCCATGCCGGACGCGTCGAAGCCCGTCAGCGTGAACGCCAACTGCAAGGGGCGCCAGAGCAGCACGCCGAACCCGGCGTAGAAGTCCTGCTGGGGGAGCTGGCCGGAGGCGAGCCGCCAGGCGCCGTCCATGAAGATGAACAGGTCCTGCGCGTAGATGCGCGTCGGCACGATGCCGAGCAGCACCTGCACCGCGCAGACGGCGGCGATGAGCACCGCCGCGAGGAGCACGGCCCGGCGCTCCACGAACCGCCCGAACCGGTGCGTCGTCCCCGTGCGGGCGGTGTCGATGGGAGTGGTCGGCGCCTCGATGCTGCCGACATCCGAAGCAGGAGTCATGTGGTCATGCCCTTGTTCGCGGTGTCGTCGTGCCAGACAAGTGCCGATCGTAGCGTCAGAAGCCCTCGTGCCGATGGCCGTTTTTTCCGGATGCTCCGGTTGCGGCGTTCCCAACGCGACCGGGGAGGCGGGTCAGGGATTCATCGGATCGCACTTCAAGACGCTGACGTTGAAGCCGTCCACCCAGTACGAGATCGGGAACGGATACGAGAGCACGATCGGCTCGGACCCGCGGTGGCGCTGGACCGAGTCGAACGGTCGCATCCACTGGCCGTCGGGGCAGGTCGAGACGACCGGGCCGGTCGACGTCACCGACAGCGGCACGATGGGGCGCACGCAGCTCGCCCCGGGGAGTCCGGGGCAGGGATAGGTCTCGCAGTTGTTGTGCGGCCCGCAGTCGATGTCGAGGGCCGGGGATCCGTTGCCGGACGAGCCGCCGCTGCTCGCCCGGTTCTGCTCGGCCGCCTTCGCCGCGGCTTCGGCCGCAGCCCGGGCCTCGGCTTCGGCGGCTTCCGCGGCGAGGACGGCGCTGTGGCTCGCGGCGGCGGCGCCGACGGCGGCGACGGCCTGCTCGGCCGCTGGTCCGAACGACACGGGATCGGTCGCAGCGCGCAGCGCCTCGATGGCGTCGAGTGCGGCCTGCAACTCGGCGGCACCGGCACGGTCGAACGTCGTGGCCGCGAGCGCGTCGGCGAGGAAGCCCGCCCACTCGTCGACGGAGTCGGCGAGGGCGGCACGGGCGGCGACGAGGTCGCCGGGCCGGTTCAGGTCGATCGCCGAACGCACGGCGCCGACCGCGCCGTCGAGCTCGGCGGCGCCCTCGGCGGAGGTGCCTGCGAGCGCCGCCGCGCCGGAGGCGGCGCCGTCGGCGTCCGCACCGCCC
>NZ_WSTA01000144.1 GCF_009789225.1 Agromyces seonyuensis
CGCCCATCGGGGCCGGCCCGCCGACCGGCGACGCCCGGAGGACGGTCGGCGGCGCGAGGGCCGGCGCCGGGCGCTCCGCGTGCGGCAACGTCGGCGCGACCGGCTGCGCGAGCGGGGGTGCGGTGGTGCCGAGCGGCGGCACGGTCTGCCCGAGCGGCGGCACTGTGGTGCCGAGCGGCGGCACGGTCTGCCCGAGCGGCGGCACGGTCCGCCCCAGCGGCGGGTTCGTCGACGCCGCGGATCCGCCCGTCGACCACGGCGGGGCGGTCACGCCGAGCGGGAGTGCGACGCCGGGCGGGGCGGTGAATCCGGCCGGCACGGGAGGCTGGACGCTCGGCGCCGGCGGCATGACCGGCGGCGGACCGGTCGTGACGCGCGGCTGCGGCGGAGGGGGCGCGGGCGCGGCCGCGCCCGGAGCCTCGGGGCGACCGGGGATGAGCTCGGGGGCCGCGGGCGCGGCGACGCCAGGAGCCGGAGCGATCGACGGCAGTTCCAATGCGGGCAGCAGGTCGTCCCAGCTGGCGCCGGTGCCGGCCGCGCCGACGACGCCCGAGCGGGAGCGCTCCGACGAGATGCGCAGCGCCTCGTCGACGCTCGACCCGGTCGCCAGCGACGGCAGCCGCTCTTCGACCTCGATCTCGACGGCGTCGGCCGCACGGCGCGCGTGCCGCATCGCCTTGACGTCGAAGGGATCGAGACCGAGCCGCACATCGACGACCCAGCAGCGGCCGACCCGGTCGAGGAGGCTGCGCCCGCGGCGTTCGCGGTCCTGGAACACCGAGGCGAAGAGGAGCGCCGGTCCGACGAGGAAGAGCACGGACTGCGCTGCCCAGAGCACCAGCGCGCGCAGCACGATCCGCCAGAAGCCGGGCCGGGCGAACGTCGCGACCTGCACGGATCGGAGGCCGAGCGCCGCCTTGCCGATCGTGCGGCCGCGCCGGCCGTGGAGCACGAGCTGCACGAGGCCGAGCACGCTCGTCAGCAGGATGCCGGCGGCGAGCAGCACGAGCGCGATCGGAGCATCCGTTGCGATCGAGGCATCCGGTGCCTCGCCGGAGAGCGAGGCGTCGATGATCACCGGCGCGAGCATCCCGACGCCGACGGCGCTCGGCGCCGCGCAGAGCGTCCACACGGCGGCGTCGATCGCGAAGGCGGCGGCGCGGCGCCAGTTCGGCGCGGGGACGAGTCCGAGCCGAGCGGCGTAGCCGGGGTCGGGTCGGCCGGACGCGTCGAGGCCGGCGACGGCCTCCGGCGCATCGGCTTCCAGGGTGACGCTCACGGGTTCGGGCTCCTCGGGACCGCGTCGCGGCGCCGTCGGCGAAGACGGTGCCGGAAAGCGCAGCAGGGTCGCGGAAATCGGGTCGGCGAGGGTGAGCTCGCCCACCCGTCGCACTGGCAGCGTACCCGCTCGCCGCGCGCATCCCGATTCGAGCCCGTCACGGGGCCTCCGCGGGCCTCCCCCGCGCCCGCCCGGGCGGGCGGGCGCCGACGCTCAGTACTGCCGGGCGGCCGGTCCTGCGGCGAGGAGTCGCTCGTACTCCGCGGCGTTGTCGCGGTTGCGCTGCTCGACCACGGCGCCGCGCGCCGCGATCCACGCGCCGAACCAGATCACGACCTCGCGGGCGAGCACGCCCGAGATGATCGCGAACGGGTCGAGCCACCGCGTCGAGATGAAGTACGCCGCCTCCTGCGGCGTGTACTCCCAGAGCCGGATCGTGAGGGCCGCGCCGCCGAGGTAGGCGAAGTACACCCAGATGCCGACGAGGAGGCCGAACACGACGTAGGCCCACCATCGACCGCGGTCGACGATGACGATGAGCACGACGAATCCGACGAAGAACAGGATGACCGGCACCCAGTACCGCGCCTGGCCGGCGAACTCGAGCGTGTACTCGCCGGCGGTCTCCCACCCGGCGCCCGCGAGCAGCAGCGCCGCGATGCCGAGGTAGAGCACCGCGAAGGCGAGGGTCGCGACGAGGGCCACGAGGGTGCCGAAGCCGCGGTTGTGCAGCGTCTTCGGCGCGGCCGGCGCCTGCACGTAGATCGTCTGGGGGGCTGCCACGGCCGCACCGGCCTCCTCGACCGGCGGCGCGTCCTGCACGGTCGGCGGGAGGAAGGTCTCACGGCGGACGGCGCCGGCCGCGACCGGCGCGGGCACGGCCTCGGTCGCGGCGGTCGCCGCACCGCTGTCGGCGGCGAGGGCGGCATCGGCGGCGGAATCGGCGCTCGCCGAGTCGGTCGACGTCTCGGCGAAGGAGGGCGGCTCGACGAACGTCGGCGGTTCGGCCGGCTCAGGTGCCGGCGGTGCCTCGAGCGTGCTCGCGCGGCCGATCGCGGCATCCAGGTCGGAGTCGGCGGGCGGCTCCGCGGCACTCGTTGGCGGCGTGGGCGGCGCGGTCTCCGCCGCAGCCGCGTCGGTCGCGGGCGCGTCGGCAGCAACCGGGTCGGGCCCGGGCGCCACGGGCTCGGGCGCGTCGACC
>NZ_WSTA01000145.1 GCF_009789225.1 Agromyces seonyuensis
GGTGTTCAGCCGTGCGCTCTTCCGATCACCGGTCCCTGCCGCGGTCGTCCCGGCGTCGGTCGCCGCGCCCCCCGCACCCCCCGCCGCCGACCGCGGGGCGGCGCTGCCCTACGGCGGACGGGTGCTGCTGACGCTCGCCGGCGCGATCGTGGTGTTCGTCGGCATCTGGTTCGCCCGGGGCATCCTCGCCCCCGCTGCGATCGCCGCGGTCGTCGTCATCATCGCCGCGCCCGTCCGCGGCCCGCTCGAACGCCGGGGCTGGCCGCGCTGGCTCGCCACGACGGCGGTCATCACGGTCAGCTGGCTGATCCTCGCCTTCCTCGCCGCGCTGCTGCTCATCGCGGTCTCGCAGTTCGCGAGCATGCTGCCGTCGTACTTCCCGCAGTTCACGGCCGCCCTCGGCGATCTGCTCGTGTGGATCGAGTCGCTCGGCATCGCGGCGCCGAGCCTCAACGAGATCGTCGGCTACCTCGATCCGGCCACGATCGCGACGTTCGCCTCCGATATCGTCGGCGGCGTCGCCGGCCTCGCCGCGGCGGCGTTCTTCATCTTCGCCTACGCGATCTTCATGGCCGCCGACGCCTCCCGGTTCGCCCACCGGTCGAGCCCGTTCGAGACGCCGCGGGCGGCCGCGATCGGGCGACGGTACTTCACCGGGGTGCGCCGCTATTACGTCGTCAACGCCACGTTCGGCGCGATCGTCGCCGTCCTCGACGGCATCGTGCTCGCCATCGTCGGCATCCCCGTGCCGGTCGTGTGGGCGATCCTCGC
The DNA here is from genome assembly GCF_009789225.1 of Agromyces seonyuensis. Classification (GTDB taxonomy): domain Bacteria; phylum Actinomycetota; class Actinomycetes; order Actinomycetales; family Microbacteriaceae; genus Agromyces; species Agromyces seonyuensis. The sequence continues at coordinate 772 of NZ_WSTA01000145.1, forward strand.
GTTCGTCACCAACTTCATCCCGAACATCGGCTTCGTCATCGGCCTCATCCCGCCGGTCGTCTTCGCATTCCTCGTCGGCGGCTGGCCGCTCGCCCTCGTCGTCACCGCGGTCTACTGCGTGATCAACGTCGTGCTCCAGGTGCTCGTGCAGCCGAAGTTCGTCTCCGACGCGGTCGGGCTCGGCCTGACGTTGACGTTCTTCTCGGTCGTCTTCTGGACCCTCGTCATCGGCCCCGTCGGCTCGATCCTCTCGATCCCGCTCACGCTGCTGCTGCGGGCGGTGCTCCTGGAGCCCGATCCGCAGGCGCGGGCCATGCGACGGCTCTGGGGTGATCCCGAGGCCGATGAACCGCATTCCGGTTCCGTCTCCGCGCGTGCGGCGGTCGAGTCCGCCTCGAGCGCCGGATCCGCGGATGACGCCCCGCGACCGGATCGGGATGGGGGGTAGCGCGCTCGGGCGCGACGTGAGAGAACTAGTGGGGGGATTTTCCGAGGGGGGAACATGGCAGAGTTGCAATTCGGTCCGATCGACGTCTACGCGGTCGGATTCCCGGGGGCCGAACTCGACGACCGCGTGCTCGCGGCGATCGGCGCCCTGGTCGACAAGGGTGAGGTGCGACTGCTCGACCTGCTCGTCGTCCGCAAAGACGAGGACGGCGCGGTGACGGCGGTCGAGTTCGAGGAGCTCGCGGGCAAGCTGGAGGTCGACGTCGTCGAGCTGGCGGGCGCCGGACTCGTCGGCGATGAAGACGTGGACGCGCTCGCGGCGGAACTGCCGCCGGGTTCGTCCGGGGCGATCCTCGCGATCGAGCTCCTCTGGGCCAAGCAGCTCGCGAGCGAGTTCGTCGAGAGCGGCGGCGTCGTGCTGGCCTACGATCGTGTGCCGGCCGAGGTCGTCAACGAGGTCTTCGCCGACGCGGTCGACGACTGAGCGAACCGGAACGACGAGGGGGAACGACATGATCAGACGAGTGGGACGACCCGGACTCATCGGACTCGCGGCGCGCACCGCGGTCGTGGCGGGCACGGCGAGCGCCGTCTCCGGCGGAGTGCAGCGCCGTCAGCAGGACAAGGCGCAGCAGGAGTACGAGGCCCAGCAGTACCAGCAGCAGCAGCAATGGGAGGCGCAGCAGGCGGCCGCCCAGCAGGCCGCGGCCCAGCAGGCGGCCGCGCAGGCCGCGGCGGCACCGCCGCCCCCAAGATCGGAGAGGCACACGTCCCAACTCCAGTCTCTTTGGCATCTCCAGAGCCGTCACCCGC
>NZ_WSTA01000146.1 GCF_009789225.1 Agromyces seonyuensis
GACCCGAGCTCGGCCGTGTGCTCCTCCGTCCCCGCCGCGCCCGCGTCGCTGCCGCTCGGATTCCTCCTCGCGCTGGCCCGGGGCCGGGTTCGCACGCGACGGCCCGGATGCGGCCGCGGCCGGGAACGCGCTCGCGCGTGCGGCACCGGCACGGACGGCGCCCCACTCGGCGCCGGGCTCGGCGGGAGTCGTCATCGTCGTTCCCCTTCGAAGTCGGTCCAGTCGCCCGAGGTGCGACGGTCGTAGTCGCCGACGCCCTTGAACGCGTCGGCGTCGCGGCGCACCGACTCGATGGTGTCGAGCGGTTCGGTGCCGCGCTTGAAGTTGAGGATCGCGATGCCCACGAGGATCGCGATGATGAGCAGCAGGATGCCGGAGACGGTCAGTGCCGCCGCCCACGCCGGCATGACGAGCGCGAGCGCGAGGATGCCCGTCGCGATGAGCGTGCCGAGCAGGAAGATGCCGACGAACGCAGCGACGACGACGAGGCCGGCGCCGATACCGAGGTGCTTCGCCTTGTAGGAGAGTTCGGCCTTGAGCTTCTCGATCTCGGCCGAGATGAGGTCGGAGACGAGGCTCGGAAGCTGACCGAGCACCTCGAACAGGGAGCGGTCGTCAGGAGCGGGCACGGGGCACCTCCGGTCAGTCGGTCTGCTTCGGCGCCGCAGGCTTGCGCGCCGCGGGCTTGCGCGCGGCGGGCTTGCGCGCCGACGCGGCGGACTGCTTCGCCTGTTCGGCGGCGTCCGCGATGTCCGACGCCGCGGATTCGGCGCGGTCCGCGATGTCGTCGATCGCCTCGTCGGCCGCGTGCTTGACGTCGGCGGCTCGGCGGCCGGCCGCGCGTGCGGCCGCGTCGACCGCGGACTTCGCATCGCTGCGGCCCTTCGTGTTCTGGGAGATGAACTTCTTCGCCCCGTCGAGCACGACCTCGCTGACGTCACCGACCCTCGCGAGGGCGAAGTCCTTGGCGGCACCGACGCCCTGCTGGACGGTCGGTGCGTTCCAGACGCCCTTGGCCGCCTGCGCGATCTGGTCGTAGCGCTCACGGCCGGCCCGCGTTCCGAGCACGTAGCCCGTGGCGAGCCCGACGACGAACAGCAGTTTGCCCTTCATTGGCATCCCCATCCCCCTAGGTCGGCGTTCCTCCAGGGTAGACCCCGCGCGCCCGGCATCCGCAAGGGGGTTGCGCGATCTATGCCGAATGCGTCATATGCGTTCGTCGGCGGAGTTCATCGGGCGACGGGGCCGTCGAGCGCTCGGATGACGCGGAGCGCGGCCGCGCGGGCATCCGGGACGACCGAGGCGAGCCCCGTGCCGGCGACCCAGGCGCCCGCGACGGCGACTCCGGGCGAGGCGGAGAGGGCGGCGCGCAGCCGCGCGACGCGGTCGGCCTGACCGGCGGCGGCGTGCGAGAGTGCGTCGGTCCAGGGCACTCGCGCGGACCCGACCACCTGCGACGGATCGAGCTCGACGCCGAGCAGGAGTGCGGCGTCCCGTCGGGCGAGATCCGCGGCCGCGACGTCGTCGAGCCCGGCGAGGGGATTCGCCGATCCGGCACGGCCGTAGGAGAGCCGGACGACGTGCCGGCCGGCCGGAAGCTCCTCGGCGAGCCAGTCCCACTTCGCGCTCGCATGCGTGAGCGCCTTCGCCGCGACGCCGGGGGTGTCGCGCGCGACGAGGAGCCCGCTGCCGCGCGGCCGCGCATCGAGCGAGGGGGCGTCGAGCACGAGGGTGACGAGCTCGATCGTGGCGGGGGTCGGCCAGTCCTCGGCGGCGACGGCGGCGAGGTCGCCCCCGAGCGCGGCGAGCAGGGGCCGGGAGGCCGCGGCGGGGGCGGCCAGGACGACCGCGCGGGCGCGGATCGGGCCGGCCTCGG
>NZ_WSTA01000147.1 GCF_009789225.1 Agromyces seonyuensis
TGCGGCGAGCGCGTCCGCGATCGCGACGCCCACGTCGGCACCATCGGCGGCCGCGTCCGCGGCGGCGCGGAGCGCACGGGCGTCGAGGGCCCCGCCGTCCCCTGCCGCGTCGGCGAGATGCCGCCACGCGAGCTGCGGCGCGACACCGGCGCCGAGGAGCACCGCGAGCCGGTCGGCGACCGCGGCGACCGCCTCGAGCGCGTCGGCACCGGCGTTCATGCGAGGTCCTCGGGGTCGGCCACGAGCGACCCGTCGCGCATGACGAGCCGGCCGATCGCCGCGATCCGCCGTCGCCCGTCCCGGCGCTCGAGGTGGACGACGAGGTCGATCGCACTGACCGACTGCCTGGCCAGGACGTCGGGGGCGAGCCCGGCGGCACCGCCCAGCGCCTCGAGTCGAGCGGGGACGTCGGCGAGCGAGTTCGCGTGCAGGGTGCCGGCGCCGCCGTCGTGCCCGGTGTTGAGCGCGCCGAGCAGCTCGCGCAACTCCGGCCCACGGCATTCGCCGACGACGATGCGGTCCGGACGCATCCGCAGCGCCTCCCGCACGAGCGCGTCGAGCCCGATGCGTCCCGCGCCCTCGAGGTTCGCCTGCCGCGCCTCGAGGCCGACGACGTGCGGGTGCCCGATGACGAGCTCGGCGACGTCCTCGACGACCACGATGCGCTCGCGCGGGGAGGCCTCGGCGAGGAGCGCGGCCAGCAGGGTCGTCTTGCCGGTGCCGCCCGCCCCGGTGATCAGCAGGTTCTCCCGGGCCCGCACGGCACGCCGCAGGCGCGCCTCGACCGCGAGCGCACCGGGGTCGGGCGTCGGCACGTCCCCGTGCAGGAGGCCGGCGAGCGACCGGCTGCCGCCGCGCGGGATGCGCACGGAGACGAGCGTGCCCGCGGTCGCCACGGGCGGCAGCACGACGTGCACCCGGATGCCTCGGCCGAGCCGGACGTCGACGGCCGGATGCGCGTCGTCGACGTGGCGGCCGCCGCGCGCCACGAGTCGCACGGCGAGCTCGCGGACGGCCGCTTCGTCGGCCTGCCATCCGGCCACGGGCTCGGCTCCCGCGCCGCGATCCGCCCACAGCCCGGCGCCGCCGTTCACGAAGAGATCGGTCGCGCCGGTCGCGAAGGGAGCGAGGGGACCGAGGAGGTCGAGATCCGGATGCTCCCCGGCTCGGCCCGAATCGGGAACCGGCGTCACCGGCGCCGCCGTCGGGTCGACGGTCGACGGCTCGCGCTGCCCGGGCGCCGGTCGGAGCACCCCCGGCTCCCGGCCGTGCCCGATCACTGACGAGACGCGAGGCACCGGGCCCGTTGCAGCGAGGCCCGCTGCGAGATGCGCGTCACTTGGGGACTGCCAGGACGAGCGCGGCGCCGACCGAACCGGCGCGGTCGGCGCCACGCGAGGGATCGGCGGGTGCGTCGGTGCCGCCCGGGCCGGCTCCGGCCTCGCCGTCTGCACCGGCGGGATCGCCGGAGCGCCCGTGCCGGGCGCGAACTGCGGGATCGCCGGCGCCGGGTGCGTCGGCGCAGGCCGGAACATCGGCGCGGGCGACGCCGAAGCCGGGCTCGCCGCGGACGCCGCGGACGAACCGACGGGCTGACGCTCCCACGACGGGACGGCGACGAACGGACTCATGCGGGAATGCTGCGGCGCCGATGCCGTGCGAACGCACCGCATCGGCACGATCCGGGATCGACGCCCCGGCCTATCGGCCAGAAAGAGTGGATGGGGTCCCGCTCTCGGCCCGTGATCGCGCGGATGTAGCGGGATGGTTATGGTCCGTGATGCTTAATCGTGGACC
>NZ_WSTA01000148.1 GCF_009789225.1 Agromyces seonyuensis
GGATGCCCGGCTCGGCGCCGAGGATGCCGGAGCGCGCCCGGCGGGCGACGCCGCGGGAGCGCCCCATTCGACCGGGCCGCCCGCGTACTCGCCGTCCGGCGGGGGCGGCGGAGCGCCCCACTCGTCGTCCGGCGGCGGCGCGAACTCGTCGGGATCCCAGGGGATCTCGTTCCAGTCGTCGGCGGGGTTCGGGCTCACCGTTCGAGCGTAGCCGTGACGGCCGACCGTGCGCCCTCGGGAGATTCGGTCGGTGGGCGTCCCCCAGGCGTCGAGGGACGCGCGCGGCACCGGTAGCGTGCGACCCGGCGGCGCGCGCGACGCGGGGCGGAACGGGAGGCGGAGCAGATGAGCGAACTCGGCGCGGGATCGACGGAACGGGAAGCGGGCGGCGCGAGCGGCGTCTTCGACTTCTCCCGGCAGGCGCATCGCGTCGCGTTCGACCTCCTGGCCACGGAGCCCATCGCCTGGCTCACCACCGTGCGTCCGGACGGTGCGCCCGCGGCCGTGCCCGTCTGGTTCCTCTGGGACGACGGAGACCTCGTGGTGCTCAGCCGGCCGACCGCCCGCAAGGTGCGCAACCTCGAGGCGAACCCGCACTCGCTCCTGCACCTCAACGCCGTCGCGGACGAGAGCCCGGTCGTCGTGATCAGAGGGACCGCGACGCTCGAGCACGACGCCGCGGCCGCCTGGCTCGAGGACGGGGGCCGCGACTTCGGCGGGAAGTACGCGCGGGAGCTCGCCGAGCTCTACCACTGGACGAGCGCGGAGATGGCGGCGCAGTTCTCCACGGTCATCCGCATCGCGCCCGCATCGCTGCTCGCCTGGACCGCGGAGGAATTACAGGAGTAGCGGCCCGCCGAACCGAGGCTGCGGACGCGAAACGCGGGTCGAGCGATGCCCGACCCGCGTCTCGCGGTCTCGTGCTGCGAGTCAGCCGCGCTCGCGCGGCTCGTCGTCGCGCGGGCTCGATCCGTCGTCGCCGGGGTCGTCGGTCTCGTCGCCCGACGCCCGATCCGTCGCATCGTCCGATTCGACCGGCTCGTCCGACTCGACGGGCTCGACCGCCGCGTCGTCCTCGTCATCGCGCGGGCGGCGCAGCACCATCCAGGCGAGCAGGGCCGCGACGATCGCGGCGAGGATGCCGCCGCCGATCCAGAGGACGTCGGCGGACACGCCGACGGTGCGCCCCGCTTCCGAGTCCGGCTGGACGAGTTCGGGCGCTTCCGCCTTCGATCCGTCCTCCGTGGGGCTCGTGCCCTCCATCGCGCAGACCGGCGCGTCGGCGCCCTCGGCGAGCACGGCATCCGCCGCCGGCGCCCAGTCGAACGAGAACTCGCCCGAGATCGGATGCCCGTCGATCGAGACGACCTGCCACTCGGCCGTGTACTCGCCGGCCGGGCCCAGGGCCGCCGACGCGCGGACCGTCGGTCCGTCGATGACGGCGCAGTCCGTCGCGTAGTAGCGGCCGTCGGGCCCGACGACGTCGAGGTAGCTCGCGCCGAGGTCGAGCAGCGAGTCGTTCGTGGTGAGCGAGACCGAGTTCGGCTGCGCCGTCACGGTGGCGCCGTCGGACGGCGACGACCCGATCGGGTAGTTGTGCGCCGCGGCGGGCAGCGCGGGCAGCAGCGCGAGCGCCGCCCCCGCGAGAGCGGCCGCGGCCGCCGCACCGGTACGGCGGACGCCCCCGCGAC
>NZ_WSTA01000149.1 GCF_009789225.1 Agromyces seonyuensis
CGGCGGCGGGGCGGCCGGCGCCGGGAGCGGGCCGTTCGGGATCGCGGCGATGCGGGCGACGGTCGCGGCGGCCCACTCCGCGTCGCCCGCGCGGCCGGCGGTGCGCAGTACGACGGCATCCGCGGCATGGTCGATCACGACGAGCCGGTCCAACCGCACCCACGCAGCGCCCGGCGTTTCAGCCGCGTGCACGGGCGCGCCCGCGGCGGCCGCGCCGACCTCGTAGCCGAACCAGCCGAACCAGCCGGGACCGGGTTCCTCGAACGGCGCGACCGGGTCGACGGCACCGGCGTCGATCGGGTCGTCCGCCACGAGCGACTCGGCGAGCGCATCGAAGACCGAGCCGGCGAGCACGACGTCGCCGTCGGCATCCGAGCGGATCAGTCGGCCGTCGGCGCCGACGACGAGCCGCGCCGACGAGGCATCCGCGATGCCGATGACGGAGTGCCCGCCCGTCGCGCCCGGGCCGGAATCCAGCCAGACGGCGTCGCCGCCGTCGTCGAGCGCGAGGAACACGGCCTCGGCGTCGCGACGGTCCGGCAGGACGATCCGGAGGGGGCGGTGCACCGACCCAGGATAGGGACTGCGCGCTCAGCGCCGGGAATCGGCCGGGTCGCCCAGCACCCCGTCCTCGACCTCGACGACGCGGTCGAAGCGTGCGACATCGACGTCGGCGTGGGCGATGCACACGATCGTTCGGCCCTCGGCCTCGGCGGCGTCGAGGAGATCGGCGAGCAGGCGGTCCGCGAGGGGCGCATCGACGTTGGCCGTCGGTTCGTCGAGGACGAGCATCGGGAACCCGCGCAGCATCGCCCGGGCGAGCGCGAGGCGCTGCGCCTGGCCGCCGGAGACGAGCGCGCCCCGCTCCCCGACCGCGGCGTCGAGGCCGCCGCGTCGCTCGGCCCAGTCCGCGAGGCCGACCGCGGCCAGCACGCGCTCGAGCGCCGCGTCGTCGGCGTCGGGATCGGCGAAGAGCAGGTTCTGCCGGATCGACTCGTCGAAGAGCCACGGTCGCTGCTCGACGAGCCCGATGCGCTCGCGCACGGCGTCGCCCGCGGCATCCTTCGCCTCGACGCCGTCGATCAGATACGAACCGGTGTAGTCGAGGAAGCGCACGAGCACGTGGGCGAGCGTCGTCTTGCCCGCGCCCGAAGGCCCGCGCACGAGCACCCGCTCCCCCGGCCGCAGCACGAGATCGGCGCGTCCGAGCCCGGATGCGGGACGGTCGTCGCCGGGCGTCGTGGGCCAGTGCGCCGTCAGCCCGCGGAGCTCGATCGTCGGTGCTCGATCGAGGGCCGGCAGCGCGGCAGGGGCGACGGGGTCGACGGCGACGCCGGCGGGCGGCTCGGCCGGAGCGACCCGCGCGACGCGACCGGCGGCGACCTGGCCCGCA
>NZ_WSTA01000015.1 GCF_009789225.1 Agromyces seonyuensis
CTTCCCGGGCGGCCGCACGGGAAGCGGAGCGCGACGCCGCGGCGCAGCCCGTCGCGGCGGCTGCGCCCGCCGAATAGGCTCGGCCGCCATGAGCGCATCCTCGGCGGGCTCCGGCGCAGCGTGCCGACGACGTCCGCGATGCGCGCCGGGCGGCGCGCGGTGAGCGACGCCGTCGTCCTCGTCGAGGGCGAGAGCGACCGGCGGGTGCTCGCCCTCGTCGCCGAGCGCCTCGGCGTCGACCTCGCGGCCGCGGACGTCCGCGTCGTCGTGCTCGACGGGATCACGAACCTCCGCCGGGCCGTCGCCGCGGAGCCGGCGGGCATCCACGTCTTCGGCCTCTACGACGGCGCCGAGCAGCGCCAGGTGAGCCGGATGCTCGCCGAGGCCGGCCGCCCGACCGCCGACGATGCGGCGGGCCTCGAAGCCCTCGGCTACTACGCCTGCACCCTCGACCTCGAGGACGAGCTCATCCGGGCCGCCGGCCCCGAGGCGGTCGTCGCGGCGATCGCCGCCGCCGGCGAGCTCGGCAAGCTGCGCTCCTTCCAGCGTCAGCCGGCCCAGCGAGGGCGGCCGATCGAGGCGCAGCTCCACCGCTTCGCGGGCACCGCGGCCGGGCGCAAGCACCGCTTCGGCGCGAGCATCGTCGCCGGGCTGCCGCTCGCGGACATCCCGTCCCCCATCCGACGGCTCTTCCACGCGCTCCAGGCCGACCGGGAGCCCGCCCGCTAGGGTTCGCAACGGGGGTGTCGATGGCCGCGATCCTGTTCTGTCCGGTGACGTTCAACCTCGCCGAGACCACGCGGATGATCCAGGTCGCCCGGGCGCTGTCGCCGCAGCACCGCGCCGTGTTCCTCGGGTACGAGCCCGACTACCTCGACCTCGTGCGCGATGCGGGATTCGAACTCCGCGTCGGCGAACCGGTCTGGAGTCCGGCCGAGCGGCAGCGGGCGATCGACTTCGACCAGGGCCGCTCGCTCCGCAGCCCGTTCACCCGCAAACTCGTCGCCGCGCGCGTCGACTTCGAACGCGCACTCATCCGGGAGGTCGGCGCCGTCGCGGTGGTCACGGGCTCGAACCTGACCTCGTTCCTCGCAGCGCGTGCCGAGGGCGTGCCGCTCTGCTATCCCGTGCCGTTCGCGCTGACGCGTCCGCAGGTCGCGCAGACCCGCCGCATGCGCTTCGTCGACGGGGAGGGCGGCCTCGCCTCCCTCGTGGACCGCATCGCGACGTCCGCGTTCCGCTGGATCTACAACTCCGCACCGCTCGCACCCCGCGCCTTCGCCTCGGTCGCGAAGGCGAACGGCGTCCGGCCGCTGCGCACGGTCTCCGCGCTCCTCGAAGCCGACCGCAACCTCATCACCGAGGTGGCCGCCGACCTCGAGGGCTTCACCCTGCCCGAGCGCTACGAGCGGGTCGGGCCGATCTTCGCCCACCTGGATGCCCCCATCCCGCCGCTCCTCGCCGACCTCGCGGCCGGCCCGCGCAAGGTCGTCTACCTCGGGCTCGGCTCGTCGGCCGATCGGGGGCTCGCGCTCGCCGCAGCCCGGGCGCTCGGGGCGCTCGACGTCGAGGTCGTCGCCCCCATCGGGCACTATCTCCGAGCCGGGGACGCCGTGCCGCCCAACGTGCACGTGACCCCGCTGCTGCCCGCGCACCGCCTCGGCGGGCTCGTGGATGCGGCGGTCATCCACGGCGGCCAGGGCACGGTGCAGACGGCGTGCGCGACGGGCATCCCGTTCGTCGGGATGGGGCTGCAGCCCGAGCAGACGTGGCACGTGCGCCTGTGCGCGCGCAGCGGGAACGCCATCGCCCTCTCGCCGAAGCAGGTGGGGACCCCGGCGTTCGTCGACGCCGTGCGGCGCGTGCTGACCGACCCGGGCATCGCGGCCGCGGCCGAGCTCGTGCGGCAGGAGTACGCGGGCGAGGACGGCGCCGCCGCGGCCGCCCGCAGCATCGAGGGCGCCATCCTCGAGCGGGCCGCCCCGCGCTGATCCGGCCATCGCCGCTCCGGCATGGCCGCAGGCGTAGGCTCGCTGCGCCGATCCGTCCCACGGCTTGCTGGAGCTCTGCCATGTCCCACCCCGGTCGCCCCGCCGTCCCCGCCACCGCCGCCGTCCGCGCGGCGCGCGACTTCCTCGTCGACCACGGCACCGACTACGACGCCGCGGTCGCCGGCTTCGCCTGGCCCGAGCTCGAAGAGTTCAACTTCGCCCTCGACTGGTTCGACGTCGTCGCGGGGGAGCACCCCGACCGCGCCGCCGTGACGATCGTCGGCGACGACCTCGTGGCCCGCTCGTGGACGTACGGGGAGCTCGCCCGTCGCAGCGACCAGGTCGCGAACCACTTGCGCTCACTCGGGCTCGGCCGCGGCTCCAACGTCATCGTCATGCTGAACAACCGCATCGAGCTGTGGGAGGCCATGCTCGGCCTCATGAAGATCGGCGCCGTGTCGATCCCGACCTCGACGCTGCTCTCGGCCGACGACGTCGCCTACCGCGTCGAGGCGGGCGGGGCCGCGGCGGTCATCGCCCTGTCCTCGCTCGCCGACCGGCTGACGGGCGTCCCCGTGGGCGTGCTCCGGATCGCCGTCGGCGAGGATGCCGCGGCCGGTGCGCTCCCGTTCGACGCCTCGCTCGAGGCATCCGACTCGTTCGAGCCCGACGGCCCCACGCCCGCCGGCGACACGAGCCTGCTCTACTTCACCTCCGGCACGACGAGCCGGCCGAAGCTCGTTGCCCACACCCACGTCAGCTACCCGGTCGGGCACCTCTCGACGATGTGGTGGCTCGGCGTGAAGCCCGGCGACGTGCACCTGAACATCTCCTCCCCGGGCTGGGGCAAGCACGCGTGGAGCAACTTCTACGCCCCCTTCCTCGCGCAGGCGACGGTGTTCGTCTACGACTACGTGCGCTTCGACGCATCGACCCTCATGCGGGTCATGGACGAGCACGGCGTCTCGACGTTCTGCGCGCCGCCGACCGTGTGGCGGATGCTCATCCAGGCCGACCTGGCGCAGCTGGCGCACCCGCCGCGCGAGCTCGTCGGGGCGGGCGAGCCGCTCAACCCCGAGGTCATCGTGCGGGTGCGGGATGCCTGGGGCCCGACGATCCGGGACGGCTACGGCCAGACCGAGATGACGTGCGCCATCGGCAACTCGCCCGGCCAGCTCGTCAAGGACGGGTCGATGGGCCGGCCGCTGCCCGGCTACCCCGTCGTGCTCGTCGACCCGCAGACGGGCGCGGTGAGCGAGACCGAGGGCGAGATCTGCCTCGACCTCTCGCAGCCGATCCTCGGCCTCATGGCCGGGTACGAGGGCGATCCGGCCAAGACCGCGGATGCCCGCCGCGACGGCTTCTGGCACACCGGCGACATCGCCGCGCGCGACACCGACGGCTACCTCACCTACGTCGGCCGCGCCGACGACGTCTTCAAGGCCTCCGACTACAAGATCTCGCCGTTCGAGCTCGAGTCCGTGCTGCTCGAGCACCCGCTCGTCGCCGAGGCCGCCGTCGTGCCGAGCCCCGACCCGCTGCGCCTCGCGGTGCCGAAGGCGTACGTGTGCGCGCCCGCGGGCGCCGCGCTCGACGAGTCCGAGGCCGCGCGCTCGATCTTCGCCCACGCGAATGCACGCCTGTCGGCGCACCTGCGCGTGCGCATCCTCGAGTTCGTCGACGAACTGCCGAAGACGATCTCGGGCAAGATCCGCCGCGTCGAGCTGCGCGAGCGCGAGCACCTCCGCATCGCGGGCGGCGAGGCGGCCGGCCAGCACCTCGAGCGCGACTACCGCTGAGCGGCTCCGCCGGTCGAGTAGGCGCGCAGCGCCGTATCGAGACCGGGCCCCGGGGTCTCGATACGGGCTCCGCCCGACTCGACCGGCGGGTGTGCGGCGTTGGTCGAGTCGGCGCGCAGCGCCGTATCGAGACCTTGGCGCCCGACCAGCCGGACCGCACTCAGACGAGCGCGGCGGCCTCTTCGTCGTCCTCGGTGGTGACGAGCTGGCCGCAGGCCCCGTCGATCTCCTTGCCGCGGGTGTCGCGGATGGTCGTCGGGATGCCCGCCTCCTCGAGGCGGCGCACGAACTCGAGCTGCACGGGGACCTCGGACGACGTCCAGATGGAGCCCGGCGTCGGGTTGAGCGGGATCGGGTTGACGTGCACCCAGCCGTGGCCGCGCTCGTTGAGCTTGGCCGCGAGCAGGTCGGCGCGCCAGGCGTGGTCGTTCATGTCCTTGATGAGGGCGTACTCGATCGAGACGCGGCGGCCGGTCTTGTCGAAGTAGGCGCGTGCGGCATCCAGCGCCTCGTCGACCTTCCAGCGCGAGTTCACGGGGATGAGCTCGTCGCGCAGGTGGTCGTCGGGCGCGTGGAGGCTGAGGGCGAAGGTCACCGGGATGTCCTCCTCGGTGAGCTTCTTGATCGCGGGCACGAGGCCGACGGTCGAGACGGTGATGCCGCGCGCGGACATCCCGAGGCCCTCGGGGGTCTTCGCGACCATCGTGCGCACCGCGCGCATGAGCCGGTTGTAGTTCGCGAGCGGCTCGCCCATGCCCATGAAGACGATGTTCGAGACGCGCTCCTCGGAGTGGTCGTCGTGCTTCTTGCCGCCGAGCTCGCCGCGCGCGATGGCGCGGTTGGCCTGCACGACCTGGTCGACGATCTCGGCCGCCGACATGTTGCGCGTGAGGCCCTGCTGGCCGGTCGCGCAGAAGGGGCAGTTCATGCCGCAGCCGGCCTGGCTCGACACGCACAGCGTGATGCGGCCCGGGTAGCGCATGAGCACCGACTCGACGAGGGCGCCGTCGTGGAGCTTCCAGAGGAACTTGATCGTGTCGCCCTTGTCGGTCTCGAGGCGACGCACCTCGGTGAGCAGCGGCGGCAGGAGGCCGGCGACGAGTTCCTCGCGGCCCTCGGCGGGCAGGTCGGTCATCTCGGCGGGGTCGCTCGTCCAGCGCGTGTAGTAGTGGCGCGCGACCTGCTTGAGGCGGAACGCGGGGATGCCGATCTCCTCGGCCTTCGCCTTCCAGTCGGCCGGCGCGAGGTCGGCGAGGTGCACGGGGGGCTTGCCGCGCTTCGGCGAGGCGAAGTTCAGCAGGGGGCGGCCGTCGGTGCCGAGCTTCTGCGTCCAGCCCTCGGTCGCGGGGCGCACCTGGCGGGCGCCGGTCCGGCGGATGGGGGTCGAGTCCTCAGCAGTCACCGTGAAAGCGTACTCGCCCGCCCTGCGAAGCCTCCGAGAAGGCGAGGGTCCCTCAGCGGTCGCCCGTGCGGGCGGCGCGCGGCCTCCGCCGGACGACGAGGATGCCGCCCGCGGCGATCAGGGCGATGCCCGCGGCGATCGCGATCCACGCTTCCACGCCCGTGCCGGAGAGCCGCGAGGGCGCCGAGCCGGTGGGGCCGGGCGGCAGGGTCGTCTCGCCGCCGGGCGGCGAGGTCGGCGGCTCGAGCGGCGGCACCGCGTCCCGCGGCGACTCGTGCACGGTGCAGCCCGGGGGCATCGTCTCCGAGTCGTACGGCCCGATGACGGCGGCGGCCGCGATGAGCCCGACGGGGGCCGGCCCGGCGAACGATGCAAAGGCGGGGAGGCCCTCCGTGCCAGCCGCGACGGCGCAGACCTCGGCGGCGTCCTCTCCGGGGTCGACGACGCCGTTGAGCAGGATGCCGTCGCCGAGCTCCGACTCGTCCCGCACCACGATGGCGTACGTCACCGTGACGACCGAGCCGCCCGGCAGGTCGCCCCCGACCGAGAACCGCCCGTCGGCGATCGGCCCGACCAGGAGCGCCGGGTCGCTCGAGACCGGCTCCGACACGACGTCCGCGTCGTCGAGGACGCCGGAGAGGTCGTCCTCGTACGCGAGACTCGCCGTGCCCGTGCCGGCGTTGCCGAACTCGAGCGTGTAGACGATCGTCTCGCCGCCGGCCACGGCCGAGCCGGAGGCGGGCGACGCCGACTTGACGACATACGGGTCGGGGAGCCCCTGCACGGTGCAGAGGGTGCTGCCGGGCAGGCAGTCGGCGGGCGGCGGGCTCCCCGTCGGCCCGAGGAAGTTCTCCAGACGGCCGTCGCCTCCCGCGTCGACGATCGCCCGGTACGACACCGCGACCACCGTGCCGGCCGGCAGCACCCCCGTGAAGTCGAAGCCGCTCGCGGAGCGCGCGACCGCCAGTGGTCCGGCGCCACTGACCGTGAGGTCGACGATCGCGTCGTCGGCGAGCTCCGCGAACCGGTCGCTCACGGCGACGCGCACGGCGCCCGGCCCGTTCGAGGCGAACGTCAGGGTGTAGACGATCTCGTCCCCGACGCCGACCGTCGAGCCGGTCGGCGGATCGGACGACTTGGCGAGCGAGAGGGAACCGACCGGATGTTCGGTGCAGCCGGCGTCGTCGGTGGCGCACGTCGACGGCGGCGTCCCGCCGGTCGGGATCGCGGCGTTGGCGAGGAGGCCGTCGCCGCGCACCCCGTCGGCATTCACCGTCACGGTGTAGGTCACGGTCGCGCTCCCAGGCGGCAGAGCGCCCGTGACGGCGATCGCATCGCCCGCGGCGTTCAGTGCCGCGACGAGCGGTGCCGTCGCGGTGATCGAGGTCGGATCGAGCGTCGCGTCGTCGACGACGCCCGCGAGCACGTCGGTCGTGTCGACCGCCGCCGCGCCGGGCCCGTTCGACGTGAACGTCAGCGTGTACGTGATCGTGTCGCCCGCCTGGACGCTCGCACCGTCGGCGGGGTCGGCGGTCTTGGCGACGGCGTACGACCCGACCGGATGGCTCGTGCACGCCGGGTCGTCGTCGGCGCAGGTCGCCGGCGGCGGGTCGCCGGTCGCCGCGACGAAGTTGTCGAGCACGTCGTCGCCCCGGGCGCTGTCGGCGTTCACGGTCACGGCGTAGGTCAGGGTCGCCGTACCGGGCGGGAGGGTGCCGGTCACTCGGATGCTCGCACCGTCCGCAGCGGGGACGGCCGTCAGCGGCGCCGAAACGACCACCGACGCGGGATCGAGCGTCGCGTCGTCGACCACGCCCGCGAGCAGGTCGGTGCGGTCGACGGGAGCGGGCGCGGCGCCCGTCGAGGTGAACGTCACGGTGAAGACGAGCACCTCGCCCGCGCGAACGCTCGTGCCCGACGGCGGGGCGGCCGTCTTGGCGACCTCGAGGTCGGCGACCGGGTGGCTCGTGCACACCGGGTCGTCGGGCATGCACTCCGCCGGAGGCGTCGCGCCGGTGGCGACGACGACGTTGCCGAGGACGTCGTCGTTCCTGGCGCCGTCGTCGTTCACGGTCGCGGTGTAGGTGAGGGTCGCCGTCCCGGGCGGCAGGGAGCCGGTGATGCGGATGCTCGCGCCATCCGCCGAGCGGACGGCCGTCAGTGGAGCATCCACGGCGATCGAGTCCGGGTCGAGCGTCGCGTCGTCGACGACCCCCGCGAGCAGGTCGGTGCGGTCGACCTCGGCGGCGCCAATGCCGGTCGAGGTGAACGCGACCGTGTACGTGATCGTGTCGCCGGCTTCGACCGCGCTGCCGTCGGGCGGGTCGCTCGACTTGACGATCTCGAGGGCGGCCACCGGGTGGCTCGTGCAGCGCGCGTCGCCGGCGACGCACGCCGCCGGCGGAGCGGTTCCGCTCGGGAACACGAAGTTCGCGAGGACGTCGTCGCCGCGGAACCCGTCGTCGGCGACCCGGAACTGCGCCGACCAGGTGTAGACGCCCGGCGGCAGCAGCCCCGTGAACTCCACGAGGTTGCCGGTGTTCTCGACGACGAGCTCTGGAGAGGCGGCGACCACGCCCACGAACGCCGCGTCGTCGACGACTCCGGCGAGGTCGTCGGTGGCGGCGAGCGCGGCCGCCGCCGTGCCGGTGGAGGTGAACGTCAGCGTGTACGTGACGAGGTCGCCCGCGGCGACCGTCGCGCCGTCGGCGGGGTCGCTCGTCTTGGCGATCTCGAGGGCGGCGACGAGGTGGGACGTGCACGTGAGGTCGTCGGCGGCGCAGGTCGGCGGCGGCGGCGTGCCGGTGGGCACGAGGAAGTTGCCGAGCACGTCGTCGCCGCGCTCGCCGTCGGCGTTCACGGTCGACGTGTACGTCACGATCGCGGTCCCCGGCGGCAGCAGTCCGGTCACGCGGATGCTCGCGCCGTCGGCGGCGAGTTCGGCGACGAGGGGCGCGGTGGCCGTGATCGATCCCGGATCGAGGGTCGCGTCGTCGACGAGCCCGGCGAGCAGATCGGTGCGATCCACCTCGACGGGCGCCGTGCCGGTGGAGACGAAGGTCAGCGTGTGGGTGAGCACGCGGCCGGCGCTCACCGGCGCGCCGTCCTCGGGGTCCGCGGACTTCGTCGCGACGAGCGCGGCGACGGGATGCGTCGTGCAAGTCGGGTCGTCGGTCGCGCAGGTCGTCGGCGGGGTCGTGCCGGTGGGCACGACGACGTTGCCGAGGGTGTCGTCGCCGCGGGCGCCGTCGGCGTTCACGGTGACGGTGTACGTCAGCGTCGCCTCGCCGGGGGGCAGCAATCCGGTCGCGCGGATGCTCGCGCCGTCGGCGGCGAGTTCGGCGACGAGGGGCGCCTCGGCGGTGACGGAGGCGGGGTCGAGCGTCGCGTCGTCGATGACGCCGTCGAGCACGTCGGTGCGGTCGACCGCGACGTCGCCCGGCCCGTTCGAGGTGAACACGACCGTGTACGTCACCGCGTCCCCGGCGGCGACCGCGCTGCCGTCCGCGGGCGAGGAGGTCTTCTCGACGACGAGCGACCCGACGGGGTGCGTCGTGCAGGTCGGGTCGTCGGCCGAGCAGGTCGTCGGCGGGGTAGTGCCGGTCGGGACGACGGCGTTGCCGAGCGCATCGTCGCCGCGGGCGCCGTCGGCGTTCACCGTCACCGTGTAGGTCAGCGCAGCCGTTGCCCCGGCGGGCAGGGTCCCGGTGATCCGGATGCTCGCGCCGTCGGCGGCGAGGGCGGGCGTCAGCGGGGCATCCACGGAGATGGAGGCGGGGTCGAGCGTCGCGTCGTCGATCACGCCGTCGAGCGCGTCGGTCCAGTCCACCGGGGCGTCGCCGGCGCCCGTCGAGGTGAACGTCACCGTGTAGGAGACCTCGTCGCCCGCCTCGACGCTCGCACCGTCGCCCGGGGCCGCCGCCTTCGCGACCTCGAGGGCGGCCACGGGGTTGTCCGTGCAGAGCACGAGCACGCCGTCGCACGGCGCGTCCGGCGGGAAGAAGCTCAGTCGCAACGTGTTGCCGAGCACGTCGTCTCCGCGGTCGCCGTCGGCGCCGACCTGGACCGAGTACGAGACCGTGACGACCTCGCCTGCCGCGACCGTACCGGTGAACACCCAGGTCTGCCCGGCGCCGGGCGTGGTGAGCACCGACGGGTCGTCCGCGGACGGCGGGGAGACGAGGGCGGCGTCGTCGAGGACGCCCCCGAGGTCGTCGGCGTAGTCGATCGTCTCGGCCGTCGAGCCGAGATTCGTGAACGTCACGGAGTACGTCACCGCCTGACCGGCCGTCACGACGGAGCCCGAAGCGGGGTCGACCGACTTGGCGACGACGAGTTCGGAGATCGGGTGCGCGGTGCAGATCGGCTCGGAACCGGTGCCGAAGCAGAATCCGGGCGGGTCCTCGCCCGGGTCCAGCAGCCAGTTCAGGAGCGCGTCGTCGCCGCGAGTCGCCTCGTCGCGCACCGTGACCGAGTACACGACGGTGTACTCGGCGCCCGCCGGTACCGTGCCGGTCACGGCGAAGCCCTGTTCGTCGGCGTCCGGAGTCGCGGCCAGGTCGCCGACGCCTGCGGCGGGCGGGATCGTGAGGTCCGCATCGTCGAGCACCCCCGCGAGGTCGTCGTGCTTCGACACCGTCGCGGGAGCGGTGCCGTCGTTGCGGAAGTGCAGCGTGTAGGTCACGGCGTCGCCGGTGCGCACCGACGCGCCGGAGGCGGGATCGGCGCTCTTCCACGCGTCGAGGTCGGCGATCGGATGCGTCGTGCAGCTCGGCTCGCCGCTCGCGCAGGTCGCGGGCGGCTCACTGCCGGTCGGCACGACGAAGTTGACCAGCGACTCGTCGCCGCGGGTCGAGTCGAGCACGCGCACCGTGGCCGAGTAGGTGAGGGTCGCCGTGCCGGGCGGGAGCGATCCGGTGACGCGGATGCTCGCGCCGTCGTCGGCGAGGGTCGCGGCGAGCGGCGCATCCACGGAGATGGAAGCGGGGTCGAGCGTCGCGTCGTCGATGACGCCGTCGAGGGCGTCGGTCCAGTCGACGGGCGCGTCGCCCGTCCCGGTCGAGGTGAACGCGACGGCGAACGTCACGACGTCGCCGGGCAGCACCGTCGAAGCGGCGGGAGGCGCGGCGGTCTTCTCGACGGTCAGCGCGGAGACCGGGTTCGCGGTGCAGGTCGCGTCGTCCGCGATGCACTCGGTCGGCGGCGTCGCGCCCGTCGGTACGACGAAGTTCGCGAGCGCATCGTCGCCGCGCTGCCCGTCTGGGCGGACCGTGACGGTGTAGGTCACGGTCACGGCGTCCCCGGCCGGAATCGTCCCGGACAGCTGCAGCGCGTCGCCGACGACCGCCGCCGTGACGGGTCCGACGGGCGAGACCGTCGGGCCGTCGGTGAGTTCGGCGTCGTCGAGCACGCCCGCCAGCAGGTCGGTGCGGTCCACCTCGGTGCTCGCCCGACCGGTCGAGGCCAGCGTGATCGTATAGACGAGGTCGTCCCCGGCGGCGACGGTCGTGCCGGATGCCGGGGCGACCGTCTTCGTCACCGTCAGCTCCGGCACCGGGTGGCTCGTGCAGTCGATGAGGGCGTTGAGGCCGCACTGCCCGAACGGCGGGTTGGGGAGGACGCTCGGGTAGAGCACGTTCTCGAGCAGGTCGTCGCCGCGTGCGCCGTCGGCGTTCACCGTGAGCGTGTACGTCACGGCGATCGTCTGCCCCGCCGGCACCGTGCCGTCGACGTCGAAGGACTGCCCGTCGCCGGCGAGCGTCACCGTGAGCGCGGGGTCGCCGCTCGTCGGGGCGCCGGTCAGTGTCGCGTCGTCGAGCGCCCGGGAGAGGTCGTCGGTGCGGTCGACGAGTTCGGGGGTGCCGCCCGCGTTGACGAACGTCAGCGTGAAGACGACGGGTGCTCCGGGCAGCACGGCGGTGCCGCTCGGCGGCGTCGCGGTCTTCTCGACGACGAGCGAGGAGACCGTGTTGACGGTGCAGTCGGGGAAGGCGGGATCGACCGGCTCGCACACGGGCGGCGTCGGGTCGCCGGGGTTCAGCAGCGTGTTGACGACGACGCTGTCGCCGCGGGCGCCGTCGGCGCGCACGGTGACGGCGTAGACGACGGTGAACTCGGCGCCCGCCGGCACCGCGCCGGTGACCGCGAACCGGTTGTCGGGGCCGATGGGGCCGACGGCGAGGTCGCCGACGCCGACGGTCGGGGCCGTCGTCAGGTCGGCGTCGTCGACGAGCCGGGAGAGATCGTCGACCTTGGAGACCGATCCGCTCGCTGCGCCGACGTTGCGGAAGTGCAGGGTGAACCCGATCGTGTCGCCCGCCTGCACGTCGCTGCCCACCGGGGGGATCGTCGATTTGAAGGCGATGATCTGGGCGACCGGGTTCGCGGTGCAGCGCGTGTCGCCGTCGGGGCAGCTCGCGGGCGGTGTCTGGCCGGTCTCGACGAGGAAGTTGCCGAGCACGTCGTCGCCGCGGTCGGAGTCGGCGTCACGCACCGTCGCCGAATAGGTGACGGTCACGGTCTGCCCGGCCGGGATCGTGCCCGTGACCCGGATCGACGCTCCGTCGGCGGCGAGGGTCGCCGTGACCCCGGGATCGCTCGAGATCGGCCCGGCGGTCAGATCGGCGTCGTCCACGATTCCGGCGAGCAGGTCGGTGCGATCGACCGCGACGGCGCCGGTGCCGGTCGAGGAGAGGGTCAACGTGTACGTGAGCACGTCGCCGGGTTCGACCGTCCCGCCGTCGGCGGGATCCACCGACTTCGACGCGGAGAGCTCGCCGACGGGATTCTGGGTGCAGCGCGTGTCGCCGACCGCGCACTGGGTCGGGGGCGCGGTGCCGGTGGGCACCAGGAAGTTCTGGAGCAGACCGTCGCCGCGCTGACCGTCGGGTTGCACCGTGACGGAGTACGTCACGCGGTACGTACCGGGCGGCAGGCTCCCCGACACCCTGATCGAGGCCCCGTCGGCGGCCGCCGTCGCCGTCAGGGGGGCATCCGCCTGGAGCGAACCCGGAATGAGGTCGGCGTCATCGACGAGCCCGGCGATCGCGTCGGTGAAGTCGGCGGGCGCGTCGTCCGGGCCGCTCGCGACGAACGTGAGCGTGTAGGTCAGCGTGTCGCCCGCCTCGACCGGGCTGCCGTCGGCGGGATCGACGGACTTCGACACGGCGAGATCGAAACGTTCGAAGTCGACGAGGTAGTCCTCGACCTCGCCGTTGGCCACCGCGCCGGTCGGCGAGGCCGTCGCCGCGGAGTTGTCGCCGAGTCGCAGACGCAAGTAGCTCGTCTCGGGGAAGCTCGCGAGCGTCGGGATCGTCCAGGTGAGCCGGGCGGTGCCGCTCGTCGTCGCCGTCGTGACGGCGGCTTCGGCGGCGTCGAAGGCGCCGTCGCCGTTGAAGTCGATCCAGCCCGAGAGCGTCGCGGGCGCACCGGTCGTGTTGGTGAAGGGCACGTCGAGCGAATACGTCCCGGCGTTCGTGGCGATCGGCCGCGGCGTGACCGCATCGTCGGCGTCGAGTGCCGCCGCGGCAGACGGCAGCCCGTCCTCCTCCCACGTGACTGCGGCCCCCAGCGTGAGGGTAGGTGCGCCGTTCGCGTCGAGCACGGCGCCGTGGCGGGCACCGTCCACGGCGAGCGTGGTGCCGTACGACTCGGGCGCGTCACCGAAGTCGGAGCGCAGCGGCGACAGCGAGCAACGGGCCCCGTCGTTCTGGTTCGAGGCGGGACCGTATGCGAAGAAATCGACGGCGGCGGCGTTCAGCACCGGTGCGTCGAGGTCGATGCGCCAGATCTGACCGCTCGCATTGAACGACGCGTACATATAGCCGTCCGCGTCGAGGAAGGCGGCTCCGGCGTTCAGGTTGCCGCTGCTCGCGCCGTTCGGCGCGTTCAGCGGTCCCAGACCGATGACCGGCAGGTACGTGCCCGTGACCGTATCGAAGCGCTGGATGATCTTGGCGTTGTTGTTGGCCGGGCGGTTGCCGACCGAGTACAGGATTCCGTTGTAGTACACGATGTCGTTGCCGAGACCGACCACGCCGTCGGCGGCGGCGGAGGGCGGGGAGGCACTGCCTGCGCGCAGCACCCGCATGTACGTGGGGGAGCCCGGCACGAGGTCGATCTCGGCCCAGGACGCGGGATTGGCGGTCTCCCTGATCCAGAGATGCCCGTCTGGGGAGATGTCGCCCGCCGCGACGGCGTCCAGGAATGCAGCCGGTCCGATCGAGACGCCGCCGAAGTCCGGTGTGCCGAGCGACTGCGTCGTGCCGTCGGCGTTCACCCGCAGGACTTCCATCGGCTGCGAGGGCGTCGCGAGCCCGTAGATGAATCCGTCGAGAGGATTGAAGCCCATCGCGTTGATCGGCGCGTCCCAAGTGCCGAGGGTGTCGTAGCCGCCCGTGACGAGGTCCACGTCGTAGGCGGTCGAGTCCTGACCGACTCCTGGGCTCTGGAAGAGATAGGAGCCCTGCGCCGAGCACTGGAACGGGGTGCCGGCGGGCGTGTATGGGTCGAAGAAGGTGACCGAGTCGCAGTTCGGCGGATTCAGGCCCACCGTGGTCGCATTCGTCGTCGGGCAGTTCTGATAGGTCACGTCGGCCTGGTAGGGGGCCGGCGTGGACGATGTCACGTTCACCGAGACCGTGCACGAGACGTCGCCCACGCCGAGGACGCCGCCCGCAACCTGAATGCTCGTGCCGCCGGCCGCCGCGGTGATCGTCTGGGCGCCGTCGCACGTGTCGGTCGCGCCGTTCGGGCTGGCGACCCGGAGCCCGGCGGGGAGGGCGTCGGTGATCGACCAGCCGTTCTTGGAGCCCAGCTCGGTGGTGTTGGTGATCGTGAACGTGAGCGTGGAGATGCCGCCAGTGCGAACCCGGGTCGGGCTGAACGTCTTGTCGAGTTGCGGGGTGACGTCGCTGACGACGAGGTCGTCGATGCCCGAGTCGTTGCCGGTGGTGGCCCCGAGGTTGCGCAGGCGCACGCCGACGTCGGCCGAGGTGGTCAGGAAGGCGGTGGAGGGGGCGAGCCTGGCGACGCGCACCGCGGCGGTGGCATCGTTCTGCTGTGCACCTTGGTAGACGACCCCGCCGGCGGCGGAGCAGGGGCCGAGAGCGGTCGGGCTGATGGAGTGCTCGCCGGCGCCGTCGACCACGAAGAACGAGTATGCGGGGTTCGTGCCCGTGCCGCAGTTGCTGGCCGCGGCGACGACGCTGAACGAGATGAATCGGCCGGGGCCGGCCGCGGCGATGGGCTGGCCCGTCTGGAACATGATCTGGCCGTTCGCGAACGCGGCGCCCGCCGTGTACTCGACGAGCGCGGTGTTGGCGCTCGGCGAGGCGTCGCCGTGGAACTGCCCGATGGCCTCGGGGATGCCCGTCGCGGCGTTGTAGGCGACCGCGCCGTTGGCCTCGTTCGTGGTGACGCAGTCGCCGGTCAGCCGCGGGTCGGTGCGGTCCATCACGATGCCGTTGCAGCGTGCCCGGCTGAGCCAGTTCGGGTCGGCGGTGTACGTCATGCCGCCGGCGCCCGCGTAGAGGTTCAGCTGCACCGAACCGGCCGAGCTCGTCCGATTCTCGAAGGTCTCGTTCAGCAGTTGGGCGGGCGGACTCGGCACGCCCGGTTGCCCCGGCACCGCGGCGGCCCGATCGATTGCGGCGTCGGGGGCGACGGTCGCGGTCAGTGCGACGGCGCTCGAGCAGACGAGGACGCCGGCGGCGAGCAATGCGACGGCTCGTCGGAGCGCGCCTCCAGCGGCTGCCCGCTGCGCTCGAGCTGGACGACGACGCATGTTCCCCCCGTGGAGCCCGCCGCCCGCACCCCCCAGTGCGAATCCGACGAAGGCTCGGTTCCGTCGATGCTCGTCAACCTAGCGGAGCGGATGCCGGACCGGTAACCCCACCAGGGGGCGGCGCCTTGCGCCGCCCCCCCCCGGCACGCTCACACCGCCCGGGCCACGAGGTCGCCGAAGAGCTCCTCGGGGTCGCATTCGAGGCCCTGGCGGGTGAACCACGTGCAGACGTTGACGCAGTCGCGGTGCAGCAGGTCGAAGCCCGCCGGGTTCGCGATGACGTCGACGACCTGCGGTAGGTCGATGACGACGACGCGCCCGTGGTGCACGAGCAGGTTGTACGGCGAGAGGTCGCCGTGGGCGAGCCCCGCGTCGGCCAGGATGCCGAGGAACTCGACGATCTGCCCGTACAGGTCGCGGAGGTCGGCGACCGAGCCGCGCACCTGCGCGAGCCGCGGCGCCGCGGCGCGGCCGTCGCCGATGAACTCCATGAGCACCTCGGTGTCCTGGATCTGCACCGGGTACGGCACCGCGGCGCCGAGCGAGTGCAGCAGCGACAGTGCCGCGAACTCGGCGACCGCCCACTGCGCGCGGGCGACGAGCCGCCCGTACGTCGAGCTGTTCGAGATCGCGCGCTGGTCGCGGGAGCGGCGGGTGCCGCGCCCCTCGGTGTAGATCGCCGAACGGTGGAAGTCGGACTGCTGACTGCCCCGGTACCGCTTCGCGGCGAGCAGCGCGCGGTTGCCCGGCATCGTCGGGTCGGCGTCGGGGATCGCCCGTTCGATGAGGAACAGGTCGGCCTCCTTGCCGGACTTCACGACGCCGAGCTCGGTGTCGAAGGCTGCGGCGGAGGTCACGACCCAGTCGGGGCGCGGCTCGGGGCCGCGGTCGGTGGGCAGGGTCGCCGGCCACGTGGACCAGCGCTGGTCCTCACCGGGCTCGATGCCGGCGAAGACGAGGTCGTCGCCCGCGAAGGCGGGGACGGGGAAGGGGTTCGACTCGTCGTCGAACGTGGAGAGAAAACGCAACTCGGTGGCTCCAGAAGATGTGGAGGCCGCCGGGCGTTCAGCGAGCGGCGACCTCGCGAGGAAGGGTGTCTGCGATGCGCGCGACGACGACGGCGTTCATGGCTCACTCCTTCCGTTCGGGTCCGACCGATGGGCGCCGGGCGGTGGATGCCTCGGGGCCGAGGGTCACGATACGCCCGGCCGACGCTCGACGGAAGCCCCGGCCGCGATTCGTCCCGACATCGACCCGCCGGTCGGCCGGATGCTGGCGGTGCGCGGACGCCGCCGATATGGTCCGGATGACGGGACGCAGCTGGGGGGTTGCCATCGTGCGAGTCGGAGTCGACGGGCCTGCGTCGGATGCGCTGCTGGCCACGGGGAAGTTCTTCACGCGGCGCGAGCAGACGCCGGACCATCGGGCGGAGTTCTTGCACGGCGGCCGATCGGGCGACGTCTTCTACCGCGACCGGTGGAGCCACGACAAGGTGGTGCGCTCCACGCACGGGGTGAACTGCACGGGCTCGTGCTCGTGGAAGGTGTACGTCAAGGACGGCATCATCACGTGGGAGGCGCAGCAGACCGACTACCCGAGCGTCGGTCCCGATCGCCCCGAGTACGAGCCCCGCGGATGCCCCCGCGGGGCCGCGTTCTCCTGGTACACGTACTCGCCGACGCGCGTGCGCTATCCGTACGTGCGCGGCGTGCTGCTCGAGGCGTACCGCGCGGCGAAGGCCCGACACGACGGCGACCCGGTGCTCGCGATCCACGACGTGACGACGAATCCCGAGACGCGGGCGCGGTATCAGCGGGCGCGCGGGAAGGGCGGGCTCGTGCGAGCGAGCTGGGACGAGGCCGTCGAGCTCGTCGCGGCCGGCTACGTGCACACGATCAAGGAGTACGGGCCCGACCGCGTCGCGGGCTTCTCGCCCATTCCCGCGATGTCGATGGTCTCGCACTGCGTCGGCACCCGGTTCACGCAGCTCGTCGGCGGCGTCATGACGAGCTTCTACGACTGGTACGCCGACCTCCCGGTCGCGAGCCCCCAGGTCTTCGGCGACCAGACCGACGTGCCGGAGTCCGGCGACTGGTGGGATGCCACGTACCTGATGATGTGGGGTTCCAACGTGCCCGTCACCCGCACGCCCGACGCCCACTGGATGGCCGAGGTGCGCTACCGCGGCACGAAGGTCGTCACGGTCAGCCCCGACTACGCCGACAACACGAAGTTCGCCGATGAGTGGCTGCCGTGCCAGGCGGGCACCGACGCCGCCCTCGCGATGGCGATGGGGCACGTCATCCTCAAGGAGCGCTACGTCGACTCCCGCGTGCCGTTCTTCGTCGACTACACGAGGCAGTACACCGACCTGCCGAACCTCATCACCCTCACCGAGCACGCGAGCGGCGGGCTCGTCCCGGGCAAGTTCCTGACCAGTGCGGACCTGGCGGGCGCGGAGCCCGCCCCCGAGGACGCCTGGAAGACCGTCGTCCTGGATGCCGCGAGCGGAGTGCCGCGCGTGCCCAACGGCTCGATGGGATTCCGCTACGCCGACTCGGGCGAGGGCAGCTGGAACCTCGACCTCGGCGACATCGTGCCGGCGCTCTCGATCCGGGACGCGAAGGTCGCCGAGGAGCCCGTCGAGGTGCTGCTGCCGCGGTTCGACGCCGCCGACGGCTCGGGCGCAGTCCTCCAGCGCGGGGTTCCGGCGACGCGCGTGCACGGCATCCTCGTGACGACGGTGCTCGATCTGATGCTCGCCCAGTACGGGGTGGGCCGCGACGGCCTCCCGGGCGAGTGGCCGACGGGCTACGACGACCCGTCGACCCCGTACACCCCCGCGTGGCAGGAGGACATCACCGGCGTCCCCGCCGAGGCGTGCACGCGCATCGCGCGCGAGTTCGCGCAGAACTCCATCGACTCCGGCGGCCGCTCGATGATCATCATGGGCGCGGGCATCTGCCAGTGGTTCCACGGCGACGCGACGTACCGGGCGATCCTCTCGATGCTGATCCTGACGGGCGCCATGGGGCGAAACGGCGGCGGCTGGGCCCACTACGTCGGGCAGGAGAAGTGCCGGCCGATCACCGGTTGGATCTCCCTCGCGAACGCGCTCGACTGGGCGAGGCCGCCGCGCACGATGATCGGCACGGCGTACTGGTACCTGCACACCGACCAGTACCGCTACGACGGGTACGCGGCCGACGCCCTCGCCTCGCCGCTCGCCGAGGGCAACTTCACCGGGATGCACACGGCCGACACGATCGCGCAGTCCGCCCGACTGGGGTGGATGCCCTTCTACCCGCAGTTCGACCGCAACCCGCTCGACCTCGCCGACGAGGCGACCGCGGCCGTGGCGGACGGGCACGCGCCGGATGCGGCATCCTTCGTCGCCGACCGGCTCGCCGACCGCTCGCTGCAGGCGGCGATCGAGGACGTCGACGCGCCCGAGAACTGGCCGCGCCTGCTGACGCTGTGGCGATCGAACCTCATGGGCTCCTCGGCGAAGGGCAACGAGTACTTCCTGAAGCACCTGCTCGGCACGCACCACAACGTGCTGGGCTCGGAGGAGTCCGCCGTCCGGCCCAAGGACGTGCGTTGGCGCGACGAGGCGCCCGAGGGCAAGCTCGACCTGCTCGTCTCGGCCGACTTCCGGATGACCTCGACGACGCTGCTCTCCGACGTCGTGTTCCCCGCGGCCACCTGGTACGAGAAGCACGACCTGTCCTCGACCGACATGCATCCGTTCGTGCACGCGTTCACGCCGGCGATCGACCCGCCGTGGGAGGCGAAGAGCGACTTCGACCTCTTCCACGCCATCGCGGGCTCGTTCTCCGAGCTCGCGAAGACCCACCTCGGCACCCGCCGCGACCTCGTGTCGGTGCCGATGCAGCACGACACCCCGGGCGAGGTGAGCCAGCCGGGCGGGGTGGTGCGCGACTGGGCGCGCGGCGACGTCGCCCCCGTCCCGGGCAAGACCATGCCGCAGTTCGTCGTCGTCGAACGCGACTACACGGCGATCGCCGACAAGCTCGCGACGGTCGGGCCGCTCGCCGACAAACTCGGGTTCACGGTCAAGAACGTCACCTACGACGTCTCCCACGAGGTCGAACGGCTCGCAGCGCAGGGCGGAGTGCTCCCGTCGGGCCCGGCCGCCGGGCGGCCCGCGATCGACACCGACGTGAAACTCGCCGAGGCGATCCTGACCTTCTCGGGCACGACGAACGGCGAGCTCGCGACCCAGGGCTTCCGCACGCTCGAGCGCCGCGTCGGCAAGCCGCTCGCCGACCTCGCCGAGGGCTCCGCGGAGAAGCGCATCACGTTCGCGATGACGCAATCCGCACCGCAACCGGTCATCACCTCCCCCGAATGGTCGGGGTCGGAGACCGGCGGCCGGCGCTACGCGCCCTTCACGGTCAACATCGAGCGGCAGAAGCCGTTCCACACGCTCACCGGCCGGATGCACTTCTACCTCGATCACGACTGGATGCGCGATCTCGGCGAGGCGATGCCGATCTACCGGGCGCCGCTCGACATGCACCGGCTCTTCGGCGAGCCCAAGCTCGGACCGGACGGCCGCCGCCAGGTCGTCGTGCGCTACCTCACGCCCCACTCGAAGTGGTCGATCCACTCGGAGTACCAGGACAACCTCTTCATGCTCTCGCTCTCCCGCGGCGGGCCGACCGTCTGGATGAGCACCCAGGACGCCGCCGAGATCGGGGCGGCCGACAACGACTGGGTCGAGTGCGTCAACTCGAACGGCGTGCTCGTCGCCCGCGCCGTCGTCTCGCACCGGATGCCCGAGGGCGTCGTCTACGTGCACCATGCGCAGGAGCGCACGATCGACGTGCCGAAGTCGGAGACGACCGGCCGCCGCGGCGGCATCCACAACTCCGTGACCCGCCTGCTCGTGAAGCCGACGCACCTCATCGGCGGATACGCGCAGCTCTCGTACGCGTTCAACTATCTCGGTCCGACCGGCAATCAACGCGACATGGTCGCCACGATCCGCCGCCGTTCGCAGGAGGTGACGTACTGATGCACGCGATGGCCCGGCATCGAGAGTTCCGTTGGTCGAGTAGGCGCTCCAGCGCCGTATCGAGACCTCGCGAATCGGCTCACCTGGTCTCGATACGCTTCGCTACTCGACCAACGGAAGCGGCCGTGGAGGTGAGCCGCTGATGCGGGTGATGGCCCAGATGGGCATGGTGATGAACCTCGACAAGTGCATCGGGTGCCACACGTGCTCGGTCACGTGCAAGCAGGCGTGGACGAACCGCGCCGGCACCGAGTACGTCTGGTTCAACAACGTCGAGACGCGGCCCGGCCAGGGCTACCCGCGCCGCTACGAGGACCAGGAGCAGTGGCGCGGCGGCTGGACGCTCAACAAGCGCGGCAACCTGAAGCTGCGCACGGGCAGCCGCCTCAAGCGCCTGCTGACGATCTTCTCGTCGCCCGTGCAGCCGAAGCTCGCCGACTACTACGAGCCCTGGACGTACGACTACCGCACCCTCACCGATGCGCCGCTCGGCGACGACTTCCCGGTTGCACGGCCGAAGTCCCTCATCACGGGCGAGGACACGAAGATCACCTGGTCGGCGAACTGGGACGACGACCTCGGCGGCGTCGCCGAGCTCGGCCACCTCGACCCCGTCGTCGAGAAGGTGCGGCGCGAGTCGGAAGACAAGATCAAGTTCCAATTCGAGCAGACGTTCATGTTCTACCTGCCCCGCATCTGCGAGCACTGCCTGAACCCGTCGTGCATGGCCTCCTGCCCCTCCGGCGCGATCTACAAGCGCGAGGAGGACGGCATCGTCCTCGTCGACCAGGACCGCTGCCGGGGTTGGCGCCAGTGCATCACCGGATGCCCGTACAAGAAGATCTACTTCAACCACCGCACGGGCAAGGCCGAGAAGTGCACGCTCTGCTACCCGCGGCTCGAGGTCGGCCTGCCGACGGTGTGCTCCGAGACGTGCGTCGGCCGCTTGCGCTACCTCGGGCTCTTCCTCTACGACGCCGACAAGGTCACCGAGGCCGCCGCGACGCCCGACGAGCAGGACCTCTACGAGGCCCAGCTCGAACTCATGCTCGACCCGAACGACCCGGAGGTCATCGCGGCGGCACGCGAGCAGGGCATCGAGGACGAGTGGATGGACGCAGCCCGCCGCTCGCCCGTCTACGCGCTCGCGAAGACGTACCGGGTCGCGCTGCCGCTGCACCCCGAGTACCGCACGATGCCGATGGTCTGGTACATCCCGCCGCTCTCCCCGATCGTCGACCTGCTGAGCGAGCAGGGGCACGACGCCGAGAACGCCGGCACGCTGTTCGGCGCGATCGAGGCGCTGCGCATCCCCGTCGAGTACCTCGCCGAGCTCTTCACGGCGGGCGACGCCGACATCGTCTCGACCGTGCTCGGCAAGCTCGCCGCGATGCGCGCCTTCATGCGCGACGTCGCGCTCGGCAACGAGCCCGACGAGTCGATCGCCGAGCACGTCGGGATGACCGGTGCGGAGATCCACGAGATGTACCGGCTGCTCGCGATCGCGAAGTACGAGGAGCGCTACGTCATCCCCACCGCCCACTACGAGCAGGCGCACGAACTCGAAGAGCTCGGCTGCTCGCTCGACTTCGACGGCGGGCCGTACGAGCTGGACGCCTCGGGGCCCTTCGGCGAGGCGAGCGGCCGCCCCGCGCCCGTGGCCGTCGAGACGTTCCACGCGCTCCGGGACCGGCAGACCTCCGACGGCGCGGCCGCGGGCGACGACCTGCGGGGGCGCGTCAACCTGCTCAACTGGGACGGCAACGGCGCCCCGCGCGGCCTCTTCCCCGCGAAACGCCCAGCCGAAGACGACCCGGAGGGCGGTGCGGGCCGGTGAACCGCGCGATCGTCTACCAGGCGGCCTCGATCTGCCTCCGCTACCCCGACGACGAGGTGCTCGGGCTCGCGGCCACGATCGACGCCGCGCTCGCCGAAGCGGCGCCGAAGGCTCGGGCATCCTTCGCCCCGTTGCTGGACTGGTGGGCGACGACCCCGATCGGAGAGGTGCGGCGCGTCTACGTCGACGTCTTCGACCTGTCCAAGCGGCACGCGCTCTACCTCTCGTACTGGACCGACGGCGACACCCGCCGCCGCGGGCAGGTGCTCGCCGACTTCAAGCAGCGCTTCCGGGAGGCCGGCCTCGAGCTCGCCGGCACGGGCGAGCTGCCCGACCACCTGCCGCTCGTGCTCGAGTACGCGCGGCACGAGCCGAAGGCCGGCGCCGGGCTGCTGCAGGACTATCGCGCGAGCCTCGAGCTCATCCGACTCGCGCTCGCCGAGCGCGGCTCCCCGTACGCCGGCGTCGTGGCCGCCGTGTGCGCCACCCTGCCGGGCGCCTCCCCGGCCGACGCGCAGCAGGCGATGGCGATGGCGGCGGCCGGGCCGCCTGCGGAATCCGTGGGCCTCGCAGACGCCGATCCTCGGCTCATCCCGCTCGAGCCCCGCGCGTCGCGACCGTCCGACACGAAGCTCATCCCCGTGGGAGGCCGGCGATGAACTGGGACGTGGTGCTCTGGGGCATCCTGCCCTACGTCATGGTCGCGATCCTCGTCGGCGGCCTCGTCTGGCGCTACCGCTACGACCAGTTCGGCTGGACGACGCGTTCGTCCCAGCTCTACGAGTCGCGGCTGCTGCGCATCGGCTCGCCGCTGTTCCACTTCGGCATCCTCGTCGTGATCGTCGGCCATGTCATCGGCCTCGTCATCCCGAAGGCGTGGACCGAGGCCGTCGGCGTCTCCGAGGAGATGTACCACGTCGTCGCGCTCGGCCTCGGGTCGGTCGCGGGCATCGCGACGCTCGTCGGCGTCGGCATCCTCGTCTACCGGCGGCGCACCACCGGCCCCGTCTTCGCCGCCACGACCAAGAACGACAAGACGATGTACGTCGTGCTCGTCGCGGCGATCCTCGCGGGGCTCTCGACGACGCTCATCAGCGTGTTCGGGCCGCACGAGGAGGTCACCTACCGGGACACGGTCTCGCCGTGGTTCCGATCGCTGTTCTGGTTCCAGCCCGACATCGCCTCGATGGCCGAGGCATCCTTCGCCTTCAAGCTGCACACGCTCATCGGCATGGCGCTCTTCATCATCTGGCCGTTCACCCGACTCGTGCACGCCTTCACCGCGCCGGTGCAGTACCTGTTCCGGCCCTACATCGTCTATCGCTCCCGCGACGGCCGTCCCGTGCCGACGTCGAGCGGCCGTCGCGGCTGGGCGCCGATCGGCACCCCCGACCGCGAACGCGACCGAGGGCGCCGCCGCGGGCGCTCCGATGCCGGCAGCACCACGAGGAGGTAACCGATGAGCACGGAACGCACCGACGCGCCGACGCCTGAAGCGACCGCACTGCCCGGGCGGGGACGCAACCTCGCGCTCGCGCTGCTGGCGTTCGCCATCACGTTCTGGGCGTGGAACATGATCGCGCCGCTCGGCGTGCGGTACGCCGAGGACCTCGGCCTGGACTCGACGCAGCAGTCGCTGCTCGTCGCGACCCCGGTCATCGTCGGCTCGCTCGGACGCATCATCACCGGCGCCCTCACCGACCGCTTCGGCGGGCGGCTCATGTTCACCGTGCTCACTGCGTTCTCCGCGCTCCCCGTGCTGCTCGTCATGTGGGCCGGGGATGCCGGCTCCTACGCCTTGCTCCTCGTCTTCGGCTTCCTGCTCGGCATCGCCGGCACGACCTTCGCCGTCGGCATCCCGTTCGTCAACGCCTGGTACGACCCGGCGCGGCGCGGGTTCGCGACGGGCCTCTTCGGCGCGGGGATGGGCGGCACCGCCCTGTCGGCCTTCTTCACGCCCCGCTTCGTGCAGTGGTTCGGGTACAACGCGACCCACTGGATCATGGCGATCGCCCTCGTGGCCGTCGCGATCATCGTCT
Organism: Agromyces seonyuensis; assembly: GCF_009789225.1. Taxonomy (GTDB): domain Bacteria; phylum Actinomycetota; class Actinomycetes; order Actinomycetales; family Microbacteriaceae; genus Agromyces; species Agromyces seonyuensis. The sequence goes on from NZ_WSTA01000015.1 coordinate 23,894, forward strand.
GGCTGTTCATGCGGGACTCGCCGGACTGGAAGCCCAACACCGACAAGGTGCTGCCGAAGCTCGCCGCCGCGTCCAAGCTCGCGGTGACGTGGCAGATGGCCTTCCTCTACGCGGTCACGTTCGGCGGCTTCGTGGCCTTCTCGACGTACCTGCCGACCTACCTCAACGTCGTCTACGCCTACGACCTCGCCGACGCCGGCGCCCGCACCGCCGGCTTCGCGATCGCCGCCGTCGTCTGCCGCCCGCTCGGCGGAGTGCTGAGCGACAAGATCGGCCCGGCGCGGGTGCTCATGATCTCGCTCGCGGGCGCCGCCGTGATGGCGGTCGTGCTCGCGTTCGTGCCGCCGCCGGAGCTCGCCGCCGGCACCTCGTTCGTGCTCATGGCCGCGTTCCTCGGGCTCGGCACGGGCGCCGTGTTCACCTGGGTCGCACAGCGCTCGCCGGCGGCGAGGGTCGGCACGGTGACGGGCATCGTCGGCGCGGCGGGCGGCCTCGGCGGGTACTTCCCGCCGCTCGTGATGGGCTCGACCTACGCGGCGACGGGCAGCTACACGATCGGCCTCGGCCTGCTCTGCCTGACCGCGGTCATCGCCCTCGTCTTCACGATCGGCCTCGGACGCCGCAAGGTCGAAGACGCGGCCTGAGCGGCGGAGCGGGCCTCGCGCTAGCGTCGGCCCATGGAGCGCACCGGAGCCGACGTCGACGCCTTCCTCGCCGAGCACGAGCGGGCGGCCGAGCTGGAGGCGCTCGACGGCCTCATCCGGGCCGAGCTCGGCGGACTCGAGCGGGTGCTGTGGGAGGGGCCGATGTGGGGCGGCACTTTCCAGCGGATCGTCGGATACGGCGCGATCGAGCAGCCACGCCCGAAGGGACCGCCCGTCCAGTGGTTCCTCGTCGGGCTCGCCGCGCAGCGGGCGCACCTCTCGCTCTACGTCAACGCGGCGGACGCCGACGGCTCCCTCGTGCGGCAGTTCGCCGACCGGCTCGGCGACGTGAAGATCGGCGCGGCCGCGATCACGTTCCACCGCGTCGCCGACCTCGACCTCGCCGCCTTCGGCGACCTCCTCCGCCGCGCCAGGGCGCTCGCGCCGGATGCGCGGTGAACTCGTCCCGTGCCGTCGGTGAACCCCGGCCTCAGCCCTGCCACTCCCGCTCGAGGATCGCGTAGGAGCCAGTGTCGGTCCATTCGCCCTTGAGGAACATGTGCTCGAGGATGTGCGCCTCCTTGCGCATCCCGAGGCGTTCGCAGAGCCGCACCGACGCCCCGTTGCGCGGGTCGAGTTCGGCGACGACGCGGTGCAGGCCGATCTCCTCGAACGCGAGCCGCAGCAGCAGCCTCGCCGACTCGGCGGCGAAGCCGCGGCCCTGCGCCTCCGGGAGGAGGATCCAGCCGAGCTCCGCGGTGCGGTCGTCGACGCTTGTCAGCTCGAGGTACATCGTGCCGAGGAACTCGCCCTCGGCCCCCCGGATCGCCGGCTGGACGTAGTCGCCCTTCCCGGCGAGCCGCACGGCGGCCGAGTCGGTCGCGAGCACGTCGACGACCTGCTCCCGTGTGCGCGCCTCGTAGAGCAGGTAGCGGCAGATCTCCGGGTCGCCCTGCATCCGGGCGAGCTCGTCGAGATCGTCGGGGCGCAGCAACTCGAGGCGCACGCGCTCGCCGGCGAGCGGATGGAACTCCCACGGCAGGCTCATGCGGTCATCCTGCACGGCGGGAGGCCCGCCGCGTCGACGCGGCGTCGCGAGTCGTCGCCCCTCGATCGATCGGCGCGCGAGTTCACCCGGTGGGCCCCGGACGGGGGCTGCGGGCGCGGCGCCCCCTTCCGTAGACTTCCCGCGTCCGACCGGGTTTCGAGCATCGAGGGATATGACCGAGAAGATCGCCGTCGACCTGGACGGCACGCTCATCCGCAGCGACCTGCTGTGGGAGTCCGCGGTGCGCCACGTGCTCCGCACGCCGCTCGGCTGGGCCGACGTGCTCGCCTGGACGGCCCGCGGACCCGTCGAGCTGAAGAGCCGCCTCGCCGAGCGGGTCGACCTCGACATGTCGTTGCTGCCGTACAACGCCGGACTCCTCGCCCTCCTCGAGGAGCGGCGAGCCGAAGGTGCGGAGATCGTGCTCGCGACGGCGGCGTCCCGGCCCTACGCCGAAGCGGTCGCGGCGCACCTGGGCGGCTTCGACGCCGTCATCGCGACCCCGCCGGAGGGGCCGAACCTGCGCTCGGCCGAGAAGGCCCGCGCGGTCGACGAGCACTTCGGCGGCGGGCCGTGGACGTACGCGGGCGACAGCGTCAAGGATCTCTCCGTCTGGGAAGGCGCCGCCGCGGCGATCGCCGTCGACGCGCCGCGCTCCGTCCGCGGTCGCCTCGCCGACCAGGGCATCCCGGTCGTCGACGCCGACTTCCCGCGCCGCTCGAAGGCGCGCGCCTGGATCTCCCAGCTCCGCGTCCACCAGTGGGCGAAGAACCTCCTCGTCTTCGTGCCGCTCGCGACCGCGCAACTGCTCGCCGACCCGGCCGCGCTGCTGAGCGCCGTGCTCGCCTTCCTGGCGTTCAGCCTCACCGCGTCGAGCGTCTACATCTGGAACGACCTCACCGACATCGACGCGGACCGCCGTCATCGCAGCAAGCGCCACCGGCCCATCGCCGCGGGGACGATCCCCATCCCGCACGCCATCGTGGGGGGCACGGTCGTCGGGCTCGCCGGGTTGGGGCTCGCGCTCGTCGTCGGGCCGTGGTTCCTCGTCACGATCCTCGCGTACGTCGTCATGACGACGCTCTACTCGTTCTGGCTGAAGCGGAAGGTGATCATCGACGTCACCACGCTCGCGCTGCTCTACACGTGGCGCCTCGTCGCCGGTTGCATCGCGATCGCCGTGGTGCCCACGATCTGGCTGCTCGCCTTCGCCGCGTTCTTCTTCTTCGGTCTCGCGCTCGTCAAGCGCTACAGCGAGCTCTACGCGGTCGGCGCGAAGGGCACGGCCCGCGGCTACGAGCGCGGCGACGCGCAGCTCGTGCTCGCGCTCGGCGTCGCCTCGAGCCTCATCGCGGTGCTCGTCTTCGTGCTCTACATCGACTCGGCGGCGAGCGACGAGGCGTACCGCATCCCGCAGATCCTCTGGCTCGCGGTGCCGCTCCTGCTCTATTGGGTGTCCCGGCTCTGGCTCGTCACCATCCGGGGCGAGATGCACGACGATCCGCTCATCTACGCGGTCCGCAACCGCGTGAGCCTGGCGACCTTCGGGCTGATCGCGATCGTCTGGATCGCTGCGACGGTGCTGGGCGGATGACCGAGGACGCACGCCGCTCGAACCCGGCGATCGGGTTCCTCGTCGGACATCTCAAGCGGGGGTCGGTCTTCCTCGTCGTGGGCCTCATCGGCTTCCTCGTGGACGCCGTCGTCTACAACCTCCTGGTATTCGCCGGCGGTCACGGGCCGCTCTTCGACCAGCCGCTGCTCGCGAAGTCGATCTCGCTCGTCATCAGCCTCGCCGTCTCGTACCTCGGCAACAAGCTCTGGACCTACCGGGACCGTCCCGCCCCCCTGTCGTCGGGGGAGCTGGTGCGCTTCCTGCTCTCGAACGTCGTCGCCGTGCTCCTGCACCTGGCGTGCCTGGGCTTCTCGCGCTTCGTGCTCGGGCTCGACGACATCGTCGCCGACAACCTCTGGGGCACGGTCATCGGGCAGGCCGTCGCGACGGTCTTCCGCTACTTCGCCTACACCTACTGGGTGTTCCCGGCGTCGCGCTCCGACGTGCCCGTCGTCGAGGACGCGTCCTCCGACCGCTGACGCGGTCCGCGCGCCGGCTCAGTCCGTCCGGCAGCCGTCCGGGAGCAGTTCCAGTTCCACGAAGCCGACCATGCGGTAGGAGACGAACTCGTCCTCGGGGATGTCCTCGTACTCCTCGGTCGTGAGGAATCGGGTCTCCGGGGCGGTGTCCTCGACGTCGAAGAGCATGCCCGGCATGACGCCGCCGGTGTTCGAGAGCGAGTAGACCGCGACGCAGCCGCCGGCCTCGTCGATCGCCTCCTCGAGCGACGGCGAGGCGGCCCACACCTGCACGAGCGCGTGCGGCTGCGCGATGAGGGCGACGTTGACGGCGAGGAGGGCGGCGAGCAGCCACGCGAGGATGCGCGCCCGCGTGGCGAAGAGCGCGATCAGCACGATGAGCGGCAGCAGCACGAGGTGGGGCGTGTACCGCGCCCACCAGGAGCCGTCGACGATGAGGATGCCGATCGCCGTCGCCACGAGCGGCAGCAGGAAGGCAGGGAGCATCGCCGTGGACGACCGGGCGTGGCGGACGAGCAGGTAGACGCCGAGTGCGAGCGCGACGATCAGGATGCCGCCGAACCACACGCCGTACCCGCCGATGCGCACATCGACGGCGCCGAGCAGGCCGCGCTCGTCCGACGTGAACGTGAAGGGGATCTTCAGCACGGCCTCGATCGGGCCGCTCACGCTGTCGTTGGACGCCGCGCTGAGGTTGGCGAGCACGAACTTCGAGACCGGGTCGAGTCCGTCGAACGAATCGGGCTGGTTCATCGTGATGATGTCGACGCTGTCGCCGCCGATGAGCGGGTAGAGCGGGTTGCCCATCGTCACGGTGTTGCGCACGTACGAGGAAGCGCCGACGACGAGCAGGCCGACCGCCAGTGCCGCGGCGCCCGTGGCGAGCACCGTGAGGGCCGCGCGCCGCAGGGTGCGCCAGCGGATGCAGAGCCACGCGAAGTAGACGACGCCGAAGAGGCCGGCGTAGACGAGGCCCGTGAACTTCACGTTGACGAGGACGACGATCGCGGCGGCGAGCGTGGCCACCTGGACGGCGGGCCACCAGTCGGGCGCCTCCCAGCCGGGGTCCACCCACATGGTCAGGAGCACGACCATGACGAGGATGAGGCCGCCGAGCATGCCGTCGACGTAGTACGTGGTGACCTGTGCCACCGTCACGGGCGTCACTGCAGCGAGGAGCGCGACCGTCAGGGCCGGCCAGCGGCCGATGCGCCGGGCGAGGTAGCCGGCGACGAGCGCGAACACCGCGAACATCATGAGGGCGTTGAAGGCCTTGCCCGCCTCGATCGTGCCGGTGAGCTGGTAGAGCGAGGAGGCGAAGAGGTAGGACGCCTTGGGGTAGTGGTCGTTCCAGATCGCGTAGTCCTCGGGCACCGGGACCGGGTTGCCGGGGCGTACGTTCCACGCGCTGATCGACTCCCACACGGGGTTCCAGCCGCCCGCGAGGGCGCCCGTGGCGACCTTGTGGTACTGGTTGCCGTCCCACGAGAGGTCGATCGTGAGCATGGCGAAGACGATCGAGACGCCGACGACGAGGAGCAGCCCGATGATCGCGATGAGCCGCTCGGATCGGCCCGAGCGGCGGAGGACGAACCAGAGGCCGACGAGGACGAGCAGCAGGCTCGCGACGGTGACCGCGGGCTGCACCGTGCCGCCGGCGATGAGCACGATCGACTGCCCCACGACGACGACGGCGAGCAGCACCGTGACCGCCGCTCCGACGGCGAGCAGTACCTCCGACCAGCGTGTCCTCACGGGTTCTCCTCAGCTGCATGCTCCGGCGGCGGGGCCGCGCCGATCTGAGCGAGGCTATCGCAGGGCATTCGGGCGCGGTCGGCCCGGCGGGCGCCCGCCTGACCCCAGAACGAGTGCCGTGGGTCGGAATACTGAACGTCGGCCGAGAGTTGAGTCTGATGTGCTCAACTTCGGGCATCCGAGTTTGACAGCGAGGATGCCCGGAGGGAACATTGAGCGGTCGGGACTCAACTCCCGGCACCCGTGAACTTTCGGCCGCGGCCCAGCAAGGGCGGGCCATCGTCGGTGCGGCGACAGACACCGCACAGGCAGGAGGAGAAACACACATGTCACGTGCAGTCGGAATCGACCTCGGAACCACTAACTCGGTCGTCTCGGTCCTGGAGGGCGGCGAGCCCGTCGTCATCGCCAACGCGGAGGGCTTCCGGACGACGCCCTCGATCGTCGCGTTCACCAAGGACGGGGAGGTGCTCGTCGGCGAGACCGCGAAGCGCCAGGCCGTCACCAACGTCGATCGCACCATCGCCTCGGTCAAGCGCCACATGGGAACGACCTGGAAGACGCAGTCGATCGACGGCAAGGAGTACACGCCGCAGGAGATCTCGGCGCGCATCCTGCAGAAGCTCAAGCGCGACGCCGAGCAGTACCTCGGCGACACGGTGACCGACGCGGTCATCACCGTCCCGGCGTACTTCAACGACGCCGAGCGCCAGGCCACGAAGGAGGCCGGCGAGATCGCGGGCCTCAACGTGCTCCGCATCATCAACGAGCCCACCGCGGCCGCCCTCGCCTACGGCCTCGACAAGGGCAAGGAGGACGAGCTCATCCTCGTCTTCGACCTCGGCGGCGGCACGTTCGACGTGTCCCTCCTCGAGGTGGGCAAGGACGACGACTTCTCGACCATCCAGGTCCGCGCCACCGCCGGCGACAACCGCCTCGGCGGCGACGACTGGGACCAGCGCGTCGTCGAGTGGCTCGTGAAGAAGTTCAGGGAGACCACCGGCGTCGACGTCTCGAACGACAAGATCGCCAAGCAGCGCCTCAAGGAGGCCGCGGAGCAGGCGAAGAAGGAGCTCTCGAGCTCCATGTCGACCAGCATCCAGCTGCCCTACCTCTCGCTCACCGAGAACGGCCCCGCCAACCTCGACGAGACGCTCACGCGCGCCCAGTTCGAGAACATGACGAGCGACCTGCTCGACCGCACGAAGAAGCCCTTCGAGGACGTCATCAAGGAGGCGGGAATCAAGCTCGCCGACATCGCGCACGTCGTCCTCGTCGGCGGCTCGACCCGCATGCCGGCCGTCGCCGAGCTCGTCAAGAAGGAGACGGGCAAGGAGGCCAACAAGGGCGTCAACCCGGACGAGGTCGTCGCCGTCGGCGCCGCGCTCCAGGCCGGCGTTCTCAAGGGCGAGCGCAAGGACGTGCTCCTCATCGACGTCACCCCGCTGAGCCTCGGCATCGAGACCAAGGGCGGCATCATGACGAAGCTCATCGAGCGCAACACCGCGATCCCGACGAAGCGTTCCGAGACCTTCACGACCGCCGACGACAACCAGCCGTCGGTCGCGATCCAGGTCTTCCAGGGCGAGCGCGACTTCACGCGCGACAACAAGGCGCTCGGCACCTTCGAGCTCACCGGCATCGCGCCGGCGCCGCGCGGCATCCCGCAGATCGAGGTCACCTTCGACATCGACGCCAACGGCATCGTGCACGTGTCCGCGAAGGACAAGGGCACGGGCAAGGAGCAGTCGATGACGATCTCGGGCGGCTCGAGCCTGCCGAAGGACGACATCGACCGCATGGTGCGCGAGGCCGAGGAGCACGCGGCGGAGGACAAGCAGCGCCGCGAGTCCGCCGAGACGCGCAACTCCGCCGAGCAGCTCGCCTACTCGGTCGAGAAGCTCATCAAGGACAACGACGACAAGCTCCCCGCCGACGTCAAGTCCGAGGTGCAGGGCGACGTCGACGCGCTGAAGTCGGCCCTCGCGGGTGATGACGACGACGCGGTGAAGGGCGCCTTCGAGAAGCTCTCGCAGTCGCAGGGCAAGCTCGGCGAGGCGATCTACGCCCAGCAGCAGCAGCAGGCCGACCAGGCCGCCGCGGCGGGCGACGCCCCGGCCGACGAGCCCGGCGAGGCCAAGGCCGACGAGGACGTCGTCGACGCCGAGGTCATCGACGACGAGGACGAGAAGAAGTAATCATGACCGACGAGCAGCAGCCCGTCGAGCCCGAGGAGGAGGGCACGCCCGGTGCGGGCGCGCCCGCCTCCGACCCTTCGACGGATGACGCGACCGACGCCGCGACCGAGGCGACCGAGGATGCCTCGGACGCGCAGGACGCGGGCGACGACGAGCTCTACGTGGAGGACATCCTCAACGCCGCCGAGACCGAAGCCGCCGAACCGAGCGACGAGCACCTCGCCGACCTCAAGCGCCTGACCGCGGAGTACGCCAACTACCGGCGTCGCACCGAGGCCAACCGCGAGGTCGAGAAGGAGCGCGCCATCGGCTCGGTCGTCTCCGGCCTCCTGCCGGTGCTCGACGACCTCGACCGTGCCGAGAAGCACGGCGACCTCGAGGCCGACAGCCCGTTCGCGACGATCGCCGCGAAGTTCCGCTCCTCCATGGAGCGGCTCGGACTCGAGGCGTTCGGCGAGGTCGGCGAGGCGTTCGACCCGCAGCAGCACGAGGCCATCGCGCAGTTCCCGAAGCCCGACGCCGAGGGCGAGACCGTGCTCGACGTCGTCGAGCGCGGCTACCGCCTCGGTTCCGTGCAGCTCCGGGCCGCGAAGGTCGTGGTCGCGGTCCCCGCGTAACCACCCGCATCCATCCGCTGGTCGAGAGACCGGCATCCGTCGGTCGAGTAGGCGCGCAGCGCCGTATCGAGACCCGTAACGTGGTCTCGATACGGGCTCCGCCCTCCTCGACCGGCGGCATCCAGATTTTCCCGCGACGCATCGGAGGTGCCCGTGGCCAGTCAGGACTGGTTCGACAAGGACTTCTACCAGGTGCTCGGCGTCGCCAAGGACGCGAGCGACGCCGACATCAAGAAGGCGTACCGCAAGCTCGCCCGCACCTACCACCCCGACCAGAACCCCGGCGACGCCGCCGCGGAGGCGAAGTTCAAGGAGATCAGCGAGGCGAACTCGGTGCTCTCCGACAAGGAGCAGCGGGCCGAGTACGACCAGGTGCGCGCGATGGGCTCGGGTGCCCGGTTCACCGCGCCCGGCGGCGCCGGCTCGGGCGGCTTCGAGGACGTCTTCGGCGGCATGTTCGGCCAGGGCGGCGGCGGCCAGCGCTTCACCTACCAGCAGGGCGGCGGCGATTTCGACGACCTGCTCGGCGGCATGTTCGGCTCGGGCCGCTTCGGCCAGCCGACCGGCGGTTACCGCGGGTACGGCGGTCCGTCGCGAGGCCGCGACATGACGGCGTCGACGACGCTCTCGTTCGCGACGGCCACGCAGGGCGACCAGATCACCCTGCAGACGAGCGAGGGCAAGGAGATCACCGTCCGCATCCCGGCCGGCGTCTCCGACGGCCAGAAGATCCGCCTGCGCGGCAAGGGCAACCCCTCGCCCGACGGCGGGGAGCCCGGCGACCTCATCCTCACCGTCAACGTGCGCAAGCACCCGGTGTTCGAGCGCGACGGCCTGAACCTCCGCGTCACGGTGCCGATCACCTTCGTCGAGGCGGCGCTCGGCGCGACCATCGAAGTGCCGACGCTCGGCGGCAACCCCGTCAAGCTCCGCGTCGCGCCCGGCACGCCGAGCGGCCGGGTGCTGCGGGTCAAGGGCCGCGGCGTCGAGACGAAGAAGGGCACCGGCGACCTGCTCGCCGTCGTCCAGGTCGCGGTGCCGTCGCACCTCTCGGCCGACGCCGAGGCGAAGCTCAAGGAGTTCGCCGCGGACCTGCCCGACGAGAACCCGCGTGAGGACCTGCTCGCGAAGGCCCGGGCGGACTGAGCATGGACGAGCACAGCCCGATCTTCGTGATCTCGGCCGCGGCCGAGCTCGCCGGGATGCATCCGCAGACGCTGCGGCAGTACGACCGGATCGGGCTCGTGCAACCGAGCCGCACCCGTGGCGGTTCCCGCCGCTACTCGATGCGCGACGTCGTGAAGCTGCGGGAGATCCAGCACCTCTCGAACGAGGGCGTGAGTCTCGAGGGCATCCGGCGCGTGCTCGAGCTGGAGGACGAGGTGACGGCCCTCCGCACGCGCGTGCGCGAGCTCGAGGGGATGCTCGCCGACGAGCTGCTCCAGCGCCCCGGCCGCCGGGTGTTCGCGGCCGCCGCGCACGGCGAGGTCGTGCCGTTGAAGTCCGGCACCCGCGCCTCGCGGCGCGACGCCGTCGTCATCTGGCGTCCGCTCGACCGCTGACGGGCCGGCTCAGCGGCCCCACGCCGATTCGGGCGCGGCGACCTCCTGCACGGGGCGCGTCGACCAGTGCGTGCCGTTCGCGTAGTGGCTCGTCGCCCACGGCGACGCCCAGATCGCCGCGGCCGTGACGGCGGGGTCGGCATCCGTGTCGAGCGCCGTCTCGATGGAGTCGTAGAACGAGAAGCGCCGCAGGCTGTCGGCCGCGTAGTGCGCGCTGTCGACGAGGGTGTCGTAGCTGCCGAGGCCCGCGCCGCCGCCCGACCCGTTGCCGTTGTTGAGCGGGTTGTTGCGGTTCCACCAGTCGTCGACGCCGTTCTCCTGGCGCATCCACCGCAGCAGCACGACGGTATTGGACTCGGTGACGGGGAACTCGCCCTCCACGAGCACGAGCCGCGCCCAGTCCCAGTTGGTGCTGGCGTTCTCGACGAGGGTCTTCGTGCCGGTCACCACGCCGTAGGACTCGACGCCGAGCCCGGTCGGCTGGCTCGTCGCGCTGGACTCGAGCGACTGGGCGACCTCGGCGAGGGAGACGGAGCCCGATGCGGCGGTCGCGGTGCTCGCGGTGAGCGACGGGTGCGCGAGGAGCGGCGCGGCGGCGAAGGTCGCGACGAGGCCGAAGACCGCGGCGACCGCGGCGAGTCGCGTCGTCGAGCGGGAGTGCCGGATGCGCTCAGGGGCGGCGATCGCCCGGTCGAGCCGCCGTTCGCGTCGCGTCGGGGGAGCGGGCCGCGCGGGGGCGCCCTGCACCGCGGCTCCGTGTCGCGGAGCCGCGCGGTGACGACGTTCGTCGGGTCGGCGTTCGTTCCCCATGCACCGACGAGGGTAACAGAATGGTCACGGCGGCCGTCGGCGGCCCTGCCGCGACGCAGACGGGCCGGTGCGCGGAGCGCCGGGTAGCGTGGACGGGTGGACTACGAGCCCGGGATGCTGCGGCGGACCCCCGACGTCGAGGGGCCGGGGCTGACGGCCTCGGACTCGGCCGATGCGCTGCTGCTCGACGAGGCGGCGCCCTGGCTCGCGGATGCCGCGGACGGCGGCCTCGCGGTCATCGACGACGGCTACGGCGCGCTCACGCTCGGCGCGGCGGCCGCCGGAGCGCGAGGCATCCGTTCGCACACCGACACGATCACCTCCGAGCGGGCCGTCGCCTCGAACGCGGGGCGCGTGGGGCTCGACGACGCGTTCGCCGCCGCACCGCTCGGCCCGGAGACGTTCGCCGGCGCGCGGCTCGTGCTGCTGCGGCTGCCGCGCGCGCTCGACCGGCTCGACGAGGTCGCCGAACTCGCGGCTCGGCACGCCGACCCCGAGGCGGTCATCGTCGCCGGCGGCCGCCTCAAGCACATGACCCTCGGCATGAACGACGTGCTGCGGCGGCACTTCGACCGACTCGACGTCTCCCTCGCCCGCGGCAAGTCCCGCGTGCTGATCGCGCGCTCGCCGAAACCGGATGCCCGTGCCGTCGCGCCGACCTGGCCGAAGCACGCCCGCGTCGACGAGGTCGGCCTGACGCTCGTCGCGCACGGCGGCGTGTTCGCCGGCGCGAGCCTCGACCTCGGCACGCGCGAGCTGCTCCGCGTGCTCGACGGGGCGTTCGCCGGTGCCGACGCCCCGACGCGGCTCATCGACCTCGCCTGCGGCAACGGCGTCATCGGCGCCTGGGCCGCCGCGAGGCGTCCGGCGCTCGAGGTCGTCGCGAGCGATCGCTCGGCGGCGGCGGCGGCGAGCGCGACGCTGACGGCCGCGGCGAACGGGCTCGACGACCGCGTCGGCGCCGTGCAGTCCGACGGCCTCGAGCACCTGCCGGACTCGAGCGAGCGGCTCGTCGTCCTCAATCCGCCGTTCCACGCGGGCGCCGCGATCACCGAGGGCATCGCCGAATCGCTCTTCGCGGATGCCGCCCGCGTGCTCGCGCCCGGCGGCGAGCTCTGGACGGTCTGGAACTCGCACCTGCGCTACCGCGGCCGTCTGGAGCGGATCGTCGGTCCGACGCGGCAGATCGCCCGCACGCCGAAGTTCACGATCACCGCCTCGACCCGGCGCTGACCCTCCCGGAAGCGATCCCGCCCGGGAGACCCGACTCGACCCCCGACCCGACGTCGACACGGGCGCGACACGGCCGCGACACGCGACCGGAGCGCCCTCGCCGGACGCTTGCCACGAGCGTCCGCTGCCCCTGGTGCGAGCATCCGCGAATCGTGCAAGTCTGGACGGCATGACGCAGACGATCGAACGGCCAGAGGTCGAGCAGGAGACGCGCACCGCGCTCCGCCCCGACCTGCCCTGGCAGACGATCGTGTGGGACGACCCGGTCAATCTCATGACCTACGTCAGCTACGTCTTCCGCACCCACTTCGGATTCACGCCCGACGAGGCGGAACGACGGATGCTGCTGGTGCACCACGAAGGCCGAGCGGTCGTCGCGTCGGGACCGCGCGAGTCGATGGAAGCGCACGTCGAGGCCATGCACGGGTACGGGCTGCAGGCGACCGTGCAGCGGAGCAGCGGATGATCGTCGCGTCGCGCCCGGGGGCGGAGGGGGTCCGGCTCGTGCTCGAGTCGGAGGAGGCGATGCTGCTCGCCGAGCTCGCCGACCAGGTCGACTCGGTGCTGCTGCTCGGCACGCCCGACGACCCCGCCGTCGGCCGGCTCCTGCCGAACGCGTATCCCGACGATGCCGAGGCAGAGGCCGAGTACTCCCGCTACACGCGCGGCGGCCTCCGCGACGGCAAGCGCCAGGCCGCGCAGATCGTGCGCGACGCCACGCGCAACGAGCAGGGCCATCCCACGATCGAGGTCGTCCTCGACGAGGTCGAGGCGTGGTCGTGGCTGACGTTCCTCACCGATCTCCGGCTCATCCTGTCGGAGCGGGTCGGCCTCGGCGAGAACGGCGAGCCCGAAGACGACGACGAGCGCGACGACTACCTCCGCGCCGCGTACGAGTGGGCCGGATTCGTGCAGGGGTCGATGCTCGAAGTGCTCGACCCGATGGAGGCCTGACCGCACGTCCTCTGTCGCGCGGGCCCCCGGCGTGCCACGCTCGTCCTAGCGCGTCGGCCGTGACGGTCGCGCGAGGGAGGGGGGCCCGCATGTGGGGAAAGCGTGCACGGCAGAAGCCGAAGGCGGCGCCCGAGGCGAATCCGGACGGCCCGAGCGTCGAGGGGCCGCCAACGTCCCACCGGACGGCATTCATCCTGCTCGGCCTCGGCGGGGCCGCCGTCGCCTCGTTCGGGGTCGCAGCGATCGCCGAGATCTTCGCCTCGGCGTTCTTCGCGCTCGTGCTCACGATCTGCGTCCATCCCATCCGCACCGCCCTCGAGCGTCGCGGGGTGCCGCGCGGCGTCGCGACCGTGTCGGTGCTCCTCGCCGTCGTGCTCCTGCTCTTCGGCTTCGGCGCCCTGCTGTTCGTCTCGATCGCCCAGTTCGGCACGTTGCTGCCCGACTACCTCCCGCAGCTCGAGGCCTGGGTCGCGAACCTCGGCACCTGGCTCGAGGGCCTCGGCATCGGCGCGGAGCAGGTGCAATCGATCCTCGGCGGGTTCGACCCCGGCACGCTCATCGGCTTCTTCGGCGGGGTGCTCGGCAGCGCCGCGGGACTGATCTCGGCGGCGGTCATCCTGCTGACGCTGCTCATCCTGATGGCGGCCGACTCCGGCTACTCCTCGACGATCCTGGCGGAGCTGCGACCCCGCCGGCCGATCCTCGTCGGGGCGCTCGTCGGCTTCACCGTCGGCGTGCGCCGCTACATGGTCGTGACCACGGCCCTCGGCGCGGCGCAGGGCATCGTCAACTGGGCGGCGCTCGCCCTCATGGGCATCCCCGGCGCACTGCTGTGGGGCATGCTCTCGTTCCTGTGCAGCTTCATCCCGAACATCGGCTACTTCATCGCGCTCGTGCCGCCCATCGTCTTCGGCGCGCTCGTCGGCGGCTGGCCGCTCGTGATCGCCGTCATCGTCGTCTACGGCGTCATCAACGGCGTCATCCAGTCGGTCATCCAGCCGCGCGTCGTCGGCAACGCCGTCTCGCTCAGCCAGACCCTCACCTTCATCTCGGTGCTGTTCTGGGCGGTCGTGCTCGGGCCGATCGGCGCGATCCTCGCGATCCCGCTCACGCTCATGGTGCGGATGCTGCTCGTCGACTCGAACCCGCAGCTCGCCTGGATCCGCCCCGCCCTCGGGGACCTCGACTCGACTCGGCGCATCATGGACGCCGAGGACGAGGCGGCGAAGATCGCACGCCGCGGCCGGAAGCAGGCCGCCGTCAGCGCGCGGCGGTCGCCGCCTCCGGGCTCGAGCGCTCCGGGCGGCCCGGCAGCCGGCGGGTGACCGGCAGGGCGAGCAGCGCGATGCCGGCGCACGTCAGCATGCCGGCGGTGATGCCCGTGAGCTGGGCTTCCGAGTAGGCGTCGACGAGGTCGTCGACCTGCTCCGGCGGGAATCCGGCCTCGAGCAGCGCGGCCTCGGCCTGCGCCGGCGGCACGAACTGGATGCCCGCGGAGACGACCGTCGTCGTCTGCTGCCGCACCGCCTCGTCGATGTCGGGGTCCTCGGCGGCGAGCCCGAGCACGGCGCTCGAGAGCGACGCGATCATGAACGAGCCGATGAGGGCCGTGCCGAGGGAGGAGCCGAGGTTCTGCGCGGTGTACTGCAGCCCGCCCGCCTCGCTCCGGGCCTCGGCGGGCACCGAGGAGAGCACGACGTTGCCGAGCTGCGAGGCGAGCAGGCCGGTGCCGAGGCCGACGAGCGCCATGCCGATCGCGAACGGCACGCTCGCGAGCTCGGGCTCGATGGTCCAGGCGATGAGGCCGCAGGCGAGGGCGATCGTGAGCAGGCCGGCGCGCACGATGAGCCGGGAGCCGAAGCGGGAGACGAGCCGTGCCCCGATCGCGGCGGCGAGCAGCATCATGATCGACGTCGGCAGCAGCTGCAGGCCGGTCTGGAAGGCATCCATGCCCTGCGTCACCTGGAGGTAGACGGGCACGGCGAAGAAGATGCCGAGCAGGATGAGGTTCTGGGCCGTCAGGCTCGAGAGCCCGGAGCGCAGCACGGGTCGCGACAGGTTCGAGACGTCGAGCAGCGGCAGCCGGCCGCGCGCCTTCCGCCGTCGTTCCCACGAGAAGAAGGCCCAGAGCACGGCGAGGCCCGCCCCGATCACGAACGGCGTGAGGGCGAAGCCGAACGGCTCGATCGGCGAGGCCTTCGGCTGGAACCAGCCCCACGTGCCGCTCTGCAGCACGCCGACGACGACGAGCGAGAGCCCGCCCGCCGAGAGGATCGCGCCGACGACGTCGAGCCGGAACGGCTGGGGCTTGCCGGCGTCGGTGATCCAGCCGCTGAGGGCGATGACGAGGATGACGAAGACCACTTCGCCCGCGAAGACCCAGCGCCAGGTGAACTCGCTCGTCACCCAGCCGCCGAGCAGCGGTCCGATGGCGATGCCGGCACCCGCGAAGCCGCCGATGATGCCGTACGCGCGGGCGCGACTCGGCCCTTCGGTGCTGTCGGCGACGAGCGCGGCGAGGGCGGGCAGCACGAGCGCCGCGCCCGCGCCCTCGACGAACGACCAGCCGGCGATGAGCACGCCGACCGTCGGCGAGAGCGCCGTGGTGAGCGAGCCGACCGCGTAGATCACGAGGCCGATGCGGAAGATCTTCAGCCGTCCGACGAAGTCGCCGATCTTGCCGCCCGTGAGCATGAGCGCGGCCATCACGAGGGCGTAGAGGGTGATCGCGAGCTGGATGGTCGCGACGTCGGTGTCGAAGTCCTCGACCAGCCGGCTGATCGACACGCTCATGACCGAGCTGTCGAGCACCATCAGGAACTGGGCGATGGCGAGCGGGATGACCGCCCGCGACGTGCCCGACGTCGCCGGCGCGCTCACTCGGCGACCGCTTCGAGCCGGCCGTCGGCGATCGCCTGCAGCAGTCGGGCGTGGTCGAGCTCGGTGCGGTCGGCGTAGGCGACGGAGAACTCCGCGAGCGCCTCGCCGAACTCCTTCGAGCGGCCGAGGTAGCCCGAGATGCGGGCGGCGTCGGTGCCGCGCGCGTGCGCCCGGGCGAGCACGAGCCCGCAGTACTCGGCGTAGACCGTCATCGTCTCGGCCTCCATCGTCTCGGTGCTGGCACCGCCCTTCCAGTCCCGGAACTGGCGGAGGTAGAAGTCGCGCTCCACGCCGTCGAGCCCCTCGGCGCGGGTCCAGCCGAGCAGCGGATCGCCGAGCGCCTGCATGATGCGCTGGCCGTGCACGACCCGCTCCCCCTCGTTCGGGTAGACGCTCGGCTGCGATGCGTCGTCGAGCACGGAGCGCTGCGCCTCCTTCGCCTGGAGCACGAGCACGTCCTTCGGGCCGTTGCCGACGAGCAGCGCGAGCCACGCGCGCGTGCCGACGCTGCCGACCCCGACGACCTTCATGGCGGCGTCGACGAGCCGGAAGCGTTCGAGGATGCGCTTGCGCTCCGGCGGCAGGGTCGCGATGTAGGCGGCGAGGATGTCCTCCATCCGCCTCGTGGCGTCCGGCGTGCTGACGCCGAACTCCGCGGCGACGTCGTCGAGCGAGACGAGCAGCGGCGGCTCCGACCGGAACCGCGGCAGGCCGTCGACGCGGTCGGCGAGGCTCGCCGCCGCCTGGCGGCTGTTGCGCGTGCGCGCCTTCGCCACGCTCTTGCGCAGGCGCTTCGTGGCGGTCGGAGACAACCGGCCGGCGATGCGCGAGAGCACGTCCTGCACGTCGACGTGCGCGGTGAAGAGCTCGAGCGTCGGGATCTCGGACGCGTCGCGGGCGGCCTCCGCGTAGGCGCGGGCGAGGTCGGCGACGATCCCGCGCCGCGTCGCCTCGTCGAACCCCCGGGTGCGGCCCGCGATCTCGAAGCTCGCGGCCATGCGCTTGACGTCCCACTCGAAGGGCCCCTTCGAGGTCTCGTCGAAGTCGTTGAGGTCGAGCACGAGCGTGCGCTCGGGCGACGCATAGGCGCCGACGTTGGAGAGGTGCGCGTCGCCGCAGAGCCACGTCACGAGACCGGTGTCGGGCCCGGCCCGGAGATCGTCCGCCATCAGCGCCGCGGCGCCGCGGTAGAACGCGAACGGCGACGCGGCCATCCGCCCGTGCCGCAAGGCGATGAGGCGCGGCACGCGGGTCTTCGCCTGCTCCTCGAGCGTCGCGATGGGGTCGCGGTCGACGGGCGGCAGCACGGCGAGGTCGGCGAGCGGCAGCCGATCTCGCACGGCCCGGCCGTCTGCGCGGCGGTCGCGGCGCCGCTCAGCCGCCTCGCTCTGGAATGCGATCGTGTCGGTCATCGGATCCCCCGATCCTTGCCGCGGCGTCGCCCCCGCGCGCCGTCGATGCTCGGAGCCTATTCCCGGGCGACGCCCCACGGCGAGTGGTGGATGTCCGCCCGGCACGACGAAGGGCGGATGCCGCAGCATCCGCCCCTCGTCGTCGTCCCGGCCGGAGAGCCCCGACCGTGCGACGTCACTTCGTCTTCGACAGCGCGTGCGCCTTCAGCGACTCGAACTCCTCGGGCGAGATGGCACCCGTGTCGAGCAGCCCCTTCGCCTTCGCGATCTCGTCGGACGGGCTCGCCGCGGTGCCGGCAGTCTGCCGGATGTAGTCATCCGTCGCCGACTGCACCTGCTTGGCCTCCTTCGCCGAGCGCTCGGCCATGCCGGTGCCTCGGGCGATGAGGTAGACGAGCGCGGTGAGGAACGGCACGAAGATCAGGAAGATGATCCACACCGCTTTCCACCAGCCGTTGAGCTTCGTGTCGCGGAACAGGTCGCCGATGATCGCGAACAGCGCGAACAGGTAGGCGACGAACACGAAGATCCACAGGAACCACCAGATGATGTCCCAGAAGCTCTCCCAGAAGTTCATGGTCGGATTTTCCCCCTCGGTGTGATGCGCCCCCGCGTCTCTCCCGGGCGCGCCGGTGCCTGAACGGTATCGCCCATCCTCATGAAACGTCCAGCGAATCGCGAGGATGACTCGCAATGACCTCGGGGGTTGGGCCAGGATGGTTGCGGACCTTGGGGGAGGTGCGATGGCCGACGGCACGGACTCGGAGCGAGCGGCGGCGGGTGCCGCGCCCGAGGGGGAAGCCCTTGCGCCGAGCGTGAAGACGCTCGCGCTCATGGCGATCCCCGCGCTGCTCATCGGAGCGGTCTCGGCGCTCGTGCTGTGGTGCCTCGATCGGCTCGCCGAGTACCTCCAGGACTGGCTGTGGGGGAGCCTGCCGAGCGCGTTCGGCATCTCGCCCGACTCGCCGTGGTGGATCATCGGGATGCTCACCGTGGTCGGCCTCGCGATCGGCGCCGTCGTGCAGTTCGTGCCGGGCCACGCCGGTCCCGACTCGGCCCACGCGGAGATCGGCGACGACGAGCCGCCGTTGCCCCTGCACGTGCTGCCGAGCCTCCTGGTCGTCGTGACGATCAGTCTCGCCGGCGGTGTCAGCCTCGGGCCCGAGAACCCGATTATCGCGATCAACAGCGCCATCGCCGTCGCCGCGCTGACGCGTTTCACACGCATCCCCGGCAAGCTCGGGATGCTGCTCGCCTCGGCCGCGACCATCGGCGCCCTGTTCGGCACGCCGGTGGCGGCCGCGCTCGTGCTGACGGGCACGGTCGCGACGCTGCGCATGGGCGGCAGCCTCTGGGACAAGCTCTTCCTGCCGCTCGCCGCCGCCGGCACCGGGGCGGTCACGATGCATCTGCTCGGCTCTCCGGCGTTCGCCTTCTCGGTCGAACCGCTCGAGACGGTCGACTTCTCGGCGCTGGCCTGGATCATCGGCATCGCGATCGCGAGCGCAGCGGCGGGCATCCTCGCCGCTTGGCTGCTGCCGCACGTCCACCGGCTCTTCCACGCCCTGAAGCATCCGATCGTCTTCACGACCCTCGGCGGGCTCGTGCTCGGCCTCCTCGGTGCGATCGGCGGTCCGATCACGCTCTTCAAGGGGCTCGAGCAGACCGGTGAGCTCATCGACGACCCCACCGCCTACACCGCCTGGCAGCTCGTGCTGATCGTCCTCATCAAGGTGTTCGCGCTCGTGGTGGCGGCAGCGGCCGGGTTCCGGGGCGGCCGCATCTTCCCGATCGTCTTCATCGGCACCGCGGTCGGCGTGCTCGCCATGGCGGTGTTCCCCGACGCGCCGCCCGCCGCCGCGATCGCCGCCGGCGCCTTCGGGGCGACGCTCGCCGCCACGAAGGACGGGTGGATCGCCATCTTCGTCGGCGTCGCCCTCGTCGGAGACCTCCATGTGCTGCCGCTGCTGTGCATCGCGGTGCTGCCGCTCTGGCTCCTCGTCACCAAGGCGCCCGAGCTCGTGGTCAAGCGCCGCGCGACCGCACCGCCGACGGTCGGCTCGGCAGCTCCGCAAACGAGTTGATCCGGACCGCGCAGCGCAGTGCGGCCGGGCGCCGCAGACCTCCATCGACCTCCATCGACCGAAACCGAACAGAAAGCGCAGGACACCGACATGCAGCAGAACCCGGCCACTCCGTCGATCGCGACCGCCAACGCGGCGCAGCGCGACGAACTGCCGTTCGAGGACACGGGCGACCTCGCCGCCTCGGACCGCGGCTTCCTCGGCACCCTCGACGAAGCGGTGATTCGAGATCCTGCGGGGAAGCAGGTCTGGGACACCGCCGAGTTCGACTTCGTGGCCGGGGACGCGCCTGCGACCGTGCACCCGAGCCTGTGGCGCCAGTCCGGGCTCGTCGCGAAGCACGGCCTCTACAGCGTCGTGGAGGGCGTCTACCAAGTCCGAGGCTTCGACCTCTCGGTGACGTCGTTCATCGAGGGCGACACCGGGGTGATCGTCGTCGACCCGCTGATCTCGGCCGAGACCGCCGCCGCCGCACTGAGTCTGTACCGCATCCATCGCGGCGACCGACCGGTGGTCGCCGTGATCTACTCGCACAGCCACATCGACCATTTCGGCGGCGTGCTCGGCGTGACGACGCAGGCCGAGGTCGATGCCGGAACAGTGCAGGTCCTCGCACCGGAGGGTTTCCTCGAGCATGCCATCGCCGAGAACGTGTACGCGGGCACGGCGATGAGCCGGCGCTCCGGGTACATGTACGGTGCCGCGCTCGCGCGTGGGCCCCAGGGCGCCGTCGGGGCCGGCCTGGGGCAGAGCACCTCGACCGGCGCCGCCGGTCTCATCGTGCCGACGATCGACGTCGCGCTCACCGGCGAGACGCACACGATCGACGGCGTGGAGATCGAGTTCCAGATGGCTCCCGGGACCGAAGCGCCGAGCGAGATGCACTTCTACCTCCCGAGGTACCGGGCGCTCTGCATGGCGGAGAACTCGACCCACACCCTCCACAATCTCCTGACGCTCCGAGGCGCCGTCGTGCGGGATCCGCATGTCTGGTCGCAGTACCTCACCGAGGCGATCGAGCGATTCGGCGACCGCACGGACGTCGTCTTCGCCTCGCACCACTGGCCGACGTGGGGCACCGATGAGGTCAAGCACTTCCTCGGGATCCAGCGAGACCTCTACGCCTACCTCCACGACCAGACGCTCCGTCTGCTCAACCAGGGCTACCAGGGCGCGGAGATCGCCGAGGCCTTCCAGCTCCCGCCCGCGCTCGAGGCGCAGTGGTCGACGCACGGCTACTACGGCTCGGTCAGCCACAACGTGAAGGCGATCTACCAGCGCTACCTCGGCTGGTTCGACGGCAACCCGGCGCGCCTGTGGCCCCACCCGCCGCAGGCCCTCGCGGAGCGCTACGTCGACGCGATCGGCGGGATCGACCGCGTCGTCGAACTCGCGCAGGCGGCCTACGACTCCGGCGACTTCCGGTGGGCGGCGACCCTGCTCGACCACGCGGTGTTCGCCGACTCGACGCACGGGGCAGCCAAAGCGCTCTACGCCGACACGCTCGAGCAACTCGGGTACGGCAGCGAGAACGGCACCTGGCGCAACTTCTTCCTCTCGGGGGCGACGGAGCTGCGGGAGGGGAACTTCGGCACGCCCACGGTCGCGAACGCGCCCGACATCATCGCGCAACTCTCTCCCGAGCAGCTCTTCGACTCCGTCGCGATCACGGTCGACGGCCCGAAGGCCTGGGACCTCGACCTCGCGTTCGACATCTCGCTGAGCGACCTCGACCGGAGCTTCCATCTCACGCTCCGCAACGGCGTGCTGATCTACGTCGAGAAGGCGCCCGCCCCCGATTCGCCGCTGCACCTGACGCTGACGAAGCCGCGACTGCTCGCCCTGGCCGGCGGCGATGTCGACGGCCCCGGCATCGAGGTCGTCGGCGACATCGGCATTCTGCGGACGCTGCTCGGCGTGCTCTCCCCGGGCGACCCCGACTTCGAGATCGTCCTCCCCTGACCCGGACGGGGCGGGCCGCGGCTCGCCCCGTCTCCCGAACTGGAGGCGCCGATGGGACTCCGCGACGCAGCCCGCACCGCCTGGGGCGGGGTGCGCGGGGTCTTCCGCAAGGAGACCATCGGCAAGGATGCCGTCGCCGGCGTCGTGCTCGGCGTCGAGGCGATCCCGGACGGACTCGCGAGCGGACTGCTCGCGGGGCTGAACCCGCTCGCGGGCGTCTACGCCTACCTGTTCGGCCTGCTCGGCGCGACGTGGTTCACGAGCAGCACGCTCATGGCCGTGCAGGCGACGAGCGCGATGTCGCTCGTCATCGCCGACACCGGCATCGGCGCGGGGCCGGACCCGGCGGGCGCGCTCGTCGTGCTCGGGCTGCTCACCGGGCTCGTGATGATCATCGCGGGCGTGCTCGGCGGGGGCCGGCTGCTGCGGTTCGTGCCGACGGCCGTCATGACGGGGTTCGTCACCGCCGTCGGGGTCAACATCGTGCTCGGCCAGCTCGCGAACTTCACCGGCGCCGAGGGCGAGGGCGGCAACCGGCTCACGCGCTCCGTCGACCTGATTCTGCACGTCGGCCGCTTCGACTGGCCGACGGTGCTCGTCGGTGCAGTCACGGCGGGCTTGGTCGTCTGGCTCACCCGCAGCCGGCTGCGCTCGCTCGGGCTCGTCGTCGCGGTCGTGACCGGCTCGGCGCTCACGGCGGCACTCGACGCGTGGGCGGGCACGTCGATCGCCGTCGTGCAGGACGTCGCCCCGGTCGCGCCCGGTCTGCCCGGCCCCGTGCTGCCGGATCTCTCGCGCTGGTTCGACCTGCTGCTGCCCGCGCTCTCGCTCTCCTTCGTCGCGCTCATCCAGGGGGCGGCCGTCTCGGACGCGCTGCCGAACCCGGACGGCCGGCGCAGCGACGCCTCGCGCGACTTCGTCGGGCAGGGCGCGGGCAGCGTCCTCGCCGGGCTCTTCCAGGGGATGCCCGTCGGGGGCACCATGTCCGGCTCCTCGATCGTCGCCGCGGCGGGCGCCCGCACGAAGCTCGCGCTCTTCATCGCCGCGGGCACCATGGCGACGTTGCTCCTCGTGGCATCCGGCCTCGTCGCCTACGTGGCGATGCCCGCGCTCGCAGCGCTCCTCATCGTCGTCGGGATCAGCTCGATCAAGCCGGCGCGCATCCGTTCGGTGCTGGGCACGGGACCGTTCCAGACGGCCGTGATGGCGGTGACGTTCGTGCTCACCCTCGTCATCCCGCTGCAGTTCGCGGTCCTCGTCGGCGTCGGCCTCGGCATCCTGCTCTTCGTCGCCGAGCAGTCGAACGGGTTGCGCGTGCGCCAGCTCGATCTCGGCGGCGATGGTCGGCTCCGCGAACGCGCGCCGGATCCCGAACTGCCCGCCCGCACCGTCGTCGTGCTCCAGCCCTACGGCAGCCTCTTCTTCGCGAGCGCGCCGGTCTTCGAGCGCGCCCTGCCCGCGTTCACCCCGACGACGACGCGGTCGGTCGTCATCGTGCGGCTCCGCGGCGTCGAGCAGATCGGGCTCTCCCTCGTCGGCGTGCTCCGACGCTACGCGCACGAGCTCGCCGACCGCGACAGCCGACTGGTCCTCGTGGTGAGCGAGGAGAAGGTGCTCGCCCAGCTCGACGCGGGCGGGCTGTTGGCCGAACTCGGACCCGAGGGCCTCGTTCGCAGCGGCGAATGGGTCACCGAGGGCGTGCGACGCGCCTATGCCGAAGCGAGCGAGTGGGTCGAGCGGGGGTGAGCGTGCGCGCTCAGGCGAGCGCCGGCCCCGGGAGCTCGCCGGAACCGCGGACGATCAACCTCGGCGGGATGCGGATGCACTCGATCGGCTCCTCTGCCCCGCCCACGCGGCGGAACAGCAACTCGGCGGCGATACGGCCCATCTCCGCCGGCGCCTGCGCGACCACCGTCACCGCGGGGTCGAGCACGTCGGCGAGTTCGAAATCGTCGAACCCGACGAAGGCGAGCGGCGCGCGCGAGGCGTGCGCCTTCAGGTGGCGGAGCATGCGGATGCTCCACCGGTTGTTCCCCGTGATCAGGGCCGTCGGCGGGTCCGTCTGATCGAGCACACCCCCGATGACGTCGTCGAGGCCGTCGGCGGTCGGCGCCGCCAGACGGACCAGCCGATCGTCGGGTTCCAGACCCGCCTCGCGGAGCGCGCGCGAATACCCGGCCAGCCGCTCGGTCGCGGTGAAGACCCCGGGGTCGTCGCCGAAGAACGCGATGCGGCGATGGCCGTTCGCGACGAGATGGGCCGTGGCCGCCGCAGCACCGCCGACGTTGTCGGCGAGCACGGTGTCGGCGTCGACGCCGGGGACGGGGCGGTCGACGAACACGATCGCCCGCCCGGCGGCCGCCTCGCGCTGCAGGAGCCCGGGCTCCGTCCCCGCTGCGGGGGCGACGATGAGGCCGTCGACGCCTCGCGACGTGAACGCATCGACGATCGTCTGCGAGTGCGCCGGGTCGCCGTTCGAGCTGGCGATGAGCAGGAGCGAGCCGTGGGCGAGCGCGACGTCCTCGACGGCTCTCGCGAGCGTCGAGTAGAACGGGTCGGACTGGTCCTCGAAGATCAGGCCGATCGTGGCGGCCGTGCCTTGCCTGAGCTGCCGGGCCGCGTCGTTCCGGCGGAACCCGAGCTGCTCGATCGCGGCTTTGACCGCGGCGACGGTGTCCGTGCTCACGTACCCCTCGGCGTTCACCACTCGGGACACCGTCTTGAGGCTGACTCCGGCGGCCGCGGCGACGTCGCTCATGGTCGGTCGCGCAGGTGTCGAAGGTCCGCTCATCGAAGCCACGGTAGTGGTCCGTGCCGCTCCGAGGAACCGCCCGGTAGACACCGGCATCGAAATGCGGTTAGCATCGCCAGCATCGTCTGACAGCGTTGTCATATCCAGTGCGCAACTCGCTGTCGGCAGCCCGATCACCCGCTCGCCGAAGGAGTCGACACAGTGGAAGCCCTCGAATCACGACCTCCCGCACGGAGGGCGACCTGGAAGTCCCGCCCGCTGGCGGCCGCGCTCGCGGCCGGCATCGGCATCTCGGCCCTCTCGCTCTCGCCGGTCGCACCGGCGACCGCCGCCCCGGCGGTCGGGACGACCGCCGCCGAGTACGGTGCACCGGACGAGATCGCCGCCGACTACTACGGTGCGCTGCTGCGCCACACCCGATGGGTGAACGGGGTCTGGGACTCCGCCCGCGGCGCCTACGAGCTGAAGGACTTCAACTTCGCGGTGGTGCTCGGCAACGCCGTGCTCCTCACCTACGGCGACTACGACGAGTCCGTCGCCGGCATCCCCGAGTCGGAGCTCCGCGCGAAGACCATCGCCACGATCCGCCACTACGCGGCGAACAACCGCCTCGTCGACCCGAACGGCGTCTGGGGCAAGAAGCTCTTCTGGGACTCCACGTTCCAGTCGTACTTCCTCGACGCGGGACGCCTCATGTGGGACGAGCTCGATCCCGTCACGCAGCGCAACCTCACGACGATCGCCACCGGCCAGTCCGCGTACGCGTCCGACCTCGACCACGGCCGCGATCCACTCTCGGGCAGCTGGACCGCGGACTGGCCGACCGGCAAGCACATCGGCGACACCGCGCAGGAGGAGGCCGGCGTCTACACCCAGGCGCTCGCGCCCGGGCTCGCGTGGGCTCCGGGGGATGCGGACGCCTCGCGCTGGGCCGAGCAGCTCGCCGACTGGGGACGCAACGCCGCCGGCCAGCCGACCGCCGACCTCAACAACCCCGCGATCGTGGCCGGGAAGCCCATCTCGAGCAACACGATGCAGACGATCTACGACACGTACCTCGTCGAGAACCACGGGTCGTTCGGTCCCCACTACCAGTCGGACATCTGGCGCTCGGGCGGGCGCAACGCCATCCAGTTCATCCTCAACGACCGGCCGCTGCCCGAGATCCTCACCCACCAGCCGAACTCCGCCGAGCTCTGGGAATCGATCAAGCTCGTCATGTCGAACCAGGGCGAGCCGTTCATGCCGATGGTCGCCGACCGCGAGTTCCTCTACGGCCGCGACGTGCTGCCGATCGCCTTCCTCGGCCAAGTGCTGCGCGACCCCGACGCGGCGCGTGCCGAGGCCAACCTCGCCGCCGCGCTCGAGGACTACCAGGCCTACGCGCCCGTCGACCGGCTGACCAAGTTCTCGGGCGAGCCGAAGTACGAGCCCGAGGCCCGTGCCGAGATCGCCATCTCCTACCTGCTCCACGTCCACGCCGACGAGTCCGCGGACGGCCCCGTCGTCCCGACCGAGCAGGACGTGTTCTTCGAGCGGCTCGCAGGGGTGCGCGACTTCGGCGCCGGCCCCGGGCTCACCCTCCAGCAGTCTTCGAACGCCTGGGCCGCGGCCTCGAGCCGGAAGGGCTTCGTGAAGTTCCCCTGGGTGCCCGCCCACGATTCGTGGCTCTTCGGCGTCTCGGGTTCGACGCCGTTCCTCTACCCGGACACGGGGGCGACCGTCGACGACCGCGAGACCGCGACGTACACGGAACCCCGAGACGGGTTCGAGGGCACGGCGTCGATGTTCCGCCTCGGCGGCGACCACGCCGGCCAGGTCACCCTGCCGACGGGCGGCGCGGTCTACGCCTCCTCCGGCGCGGGCGCCGACGACGGCACCGTGGAGGTGCGCAACCTCGACATGGGCGGCTACGCCGGACTCGACGGTTCCCGCACCTACGCGACCGCCGACGGCGAGGTCACCGAGGCGCTTCCCGTGGAGCGGCCCGCCGACCCCGCCGACGTCAAGGCGGCGCGCCTCGACGAGCTGGAGTTCGCTCCCGTCGACGCCCGGTACGTCCGCGTCCAGGGGCAGCAGGGCAACGCCCGCTACGGCTACTCCATGTACTCCCTGCACGTCTACGGCGCCGACCCGGCGACCCCGACCGACCTCGCGGCGGGCGCCTCGGCGACCGCGTCGAGCGAGGATGCCGGTGCCGGCCGCACGGCCGCACGAGTGACCGACGCCGACCCGAACAGCCGCTGGGCGGTCGCGACCGGTGAGCGGACGCGCGCCGACTCGTGGATCCAGGTGGACCTGGGAGGCGAGCGCTCGGTCGGCGCCGTCCGGGTGGCCTGGGAGGCGAGCGCGGGAGAGCGCTACCTCGTCCAGACCTCCGTCGACGGCACGACGTGGACGACCCGCGCCGCCTACAACGGCGCGGCCGACGCGAACGTCGCGCGGATGGACACGATCGACCTCGCCGCAGCGGGGACGACCGCCCCGGTGACGACCCGCTACGTGCGGATGCAGGGCGTCCAGGGGGCACCGACCTACGGCTACTCGCTGTACCACTTCCGCGCGTTCACGCCGCAGGGCACCGACGCGGCGGCGGGCCGGCCCGCGACGGCGTCCAGCACCGAGAGCGGCCGCACCGCGAGCGCGGTCACCGACGGCCAGGCGGGCACCCGTTGGGCGGTCTCGCGCGACGACCGCACCCGCGCCGACTCGTGGATCCAGGTCGACCTCGGCGCCCCGACGGCGATCGCCCAGGTGCAGCTCGGCTG
Source organism: Agromyces seonyuensis (assembly GCF_009789225.1). Taxonomy (GTDB): domain Bacteria; phylum Actinomycetota; class Actinomycetes; order Actinomycetales; family Microbacteriaceae; genus Agromyces; species Agromyces seonyuensis. Next base: position 50,667 of record NZ_WSTA01000015.1, read on the forward strand.
GGAGGCGGCCGCCGGCCGCGAGTACCGCATCCAGACCTCGCTCGACGGCGTGGCCTGGACGGATGCCGCGAGCTACCGCTACACCGGCGACCGGGTCCTCGAGACCGACGGGTCGTGGCTCAACGTCGAGGGCGAGGCGGGCTTCGTCGTCCGCGGCTCGGATGCCCCGATCACGGTCTCGCGGGAGGGCGACGCGCACCGCGTGCGGCTCGCCGACCGCGCCGACTCGCCGTTCCTGGTGGAGATGGTTCCCGGCGACGCCGCCGCGACGGCGGCGCAGCAGCAGCGCGCGGTGCCCACGACGGATCGCCCCGGCGTCGTCGCGAGCCTGCTCGATGGCTACCTCTCGCTCTTCAACCTCACGGACGAGGACGCGGACGTCACGGTCACGGTGCCCTACTCCGGCGACGCCGTCGGGCTCTTCGAGGGATCGCAGCGACTCGGGGAGTCGTCCTCGAGCCTGACCGTCACGGTGCCGGCGAACACCGCGCAGGTGCTCGCCCCGCGAGCCACCGTGCCCGCCGCGGCCGCCGCAGCCGGGGCGCTCACGGTCGAGGTCCTCGACGGTCGCGACCTGCGGCTCGCCGCGACGACGCCGACGAGCGTGGACGTGCGCAACGCCGAGAGCGGGGAGACCCGCACCGTCGCGCTCGACGGCACGCCGAACGCGGTGCCGGTCCGCTTCCTCGGGGCGACGCCGTTCCCGGTGCAGGACCTCGCGCTCAGCACCCTCACGTTCCCCGCATCGGTGCTGCCGGCCGGAATGTCGTCGCCGAAGTCGGCGGTCGACGGCGATCTCGCGACCACCTGGACCCCCGGTCCGGACGGTCGGATGGTGACCGACCTCGGCGCCCCGCGCGAGATCGGCTCGGTGCTCGCGGTCTGGGACGGTGCGGATGCGCCGTCGGCCACCGTGTCCGTGAGCGACGACGGGGTGACGTTCCGCGAGGTCGGCACCCCGACCGCCGGCAGTTCGGTCGCGGTGGGCGATCACGCGCGGTACGTCGCGCTGTCGACCGACTGGTCCGAGGGCGATGCCGGCCTGGCCGCGCTCCAGGTGCTCCCGACGGCCGACGGCACGCGACCCGAGGCGACGCTCGTCTCGCCGACCACGGCCGGCCCCTTCCGGGGTCTGCAGGTGCAGGTGGATGCCGCCGACGAGGTCGGCCTGCGGCGGATCGTGGCGAACGTCTACCGCGGTTCGACGCTCGTGAAGAGCACGCAGACGGCGCTGCACGGTGCGCGCTCGGGGTCGCACAGCGCGACGGTGGACCTGCCGTCGGGCGACTACACCGTGAAGTACAACGCGGAGGACCTCTCGGGCAACATCTCGAAGACCGGCACGTTCGCGTTCACGGTCGACGCGACCGCTCCGACCGCGACGGTGAAGGAGGGCGCCTCCTTCACCGCGGGCACGGCCGCGGGGTACGACAAGGTCAGCTTCAAGCTCTTCGACGCGCAGAAGATCGACAAGGTGTCGATCAACGGAGTCGTGAAGGACCTGACGAACGACGCGTGGTCCGACGTGAACTTCATCGCGCCCGGCGTGTTCGGTGCGGTCCGCGGCGAGAACACCCTCGTGGTCTTCGACGTGGCGGGCAACAGCACCACGGTCCGCTTCACGCTGAACTGATCCGGCCCGGCCGCCGAGGCCGTTCGCACCGCGACGCGGCGTCCACCCCGAACGGGTGGGCGCCGCGTCGCGGTCGAGGATGACCGTGCTGGCGCGCCGCGACGACGGGCGGCCCCGCCGATGCGGCAGGCTCGGAGGTGGGGGAGCCGACGGCGGTGCGCGACGCGCACCTCCACGGCACGAGCGGAACGGGGTGGGCGTTGGGCGAAGTGATCGGGGGCATCCTGCCCTACGCACTCGGGGTGGCGATCAGTCCGATCCCGATCATCGCGGCGATCCTGATGCTGCTCTCGCCGCAGGCGAAGGGCACGAGCGTCGGGTTCCTGTTCGGCTGGCTGGCGGGCATCGTCGTCGCGCTGACCGCGTTCATCCTCCTCGCCGCGGTCATCCCGGACGGTGACCCGGATGCCTCGCAGCCGATCGCCGGCACGATCAAGCTCCTGCTCGGCGTCGCCCTGCTCCTCCTCGCCTGGCGGCAGTGGCGAGGGCGCCCGAAGGCGGGCGAGGCACCGGAGCTGCCCGGCTGGATGTCCGCGATCGATCAGATGCGCGCCGGGCGCGGGTTCGGCCTCGCCTTCGTCCTAGCGGCGGTGAACCCGAAGAACTTGCTGCTCGCCGCCGGCGCGGGCGTCGAGATCGGCACGGCCGAGCTTCCGGTCGCGCAGGTCGTCGTCGCGGCGCTCGTGTTCGTCGTCATCGCCGCGATCACCGTGGCGGGGCCCGTGATCGCCTATCTCGTGGCATCCGAGCGGCTCGCAGGACCGCTCGAGTCGTTGCGGGCCTGGTTGGTGGCGAACAACGCGACGATCATGACGATCCTGCTGCTCGTCATCGGCGTCGTACTGGTCGGCAAGGGAATCGCGGCGTTCTGATGACGGATGACGCGCCGCGGCGCTCCGGGCGGTCGAAGTTCGGCCGGCCGACCGGCAAGGACGTGGTCTCCGGGTTCGTCACGGGGCTCTTCTCGATCCCGGAGGGCATGGCGTATGCGAGCATCGGCGGCTTCGCCGCTCCGCTCGGCCTCTGGTCGGGCATCGTCCCGACCATCCTGGGCTCGGTCTTCGCCCGCACCGTGCTCATGGTCACGACGCTCACGAGCGCGATCGCGCTGACGTCGTCGAGCGTCCTCGCCGGGGCCGGGCTCGACCCCGGCGACCTCGGCGCGGTCGCGACCCTCACCGTGCTGACCGGTCTCGTCATGCTGATCCTCGGGCTGCTGAAACTCGGCTCGGTCATGTCGTTCGTGTCGACCGCGGTGATGACCGGGTTCACGACGGGCATCGCGTTGCAGATCATCGCCGGCGTCATCGGCGACGCGACCGGCTTCGACCCCGACGTGCACAATACGATCGGCAAGTTCGTCGAGGCGTTCGCGCACCTGCCCGAGTGGGACTGGGCGACCGTCGGCGTCGCCGCCGCGACCGTCGCGGTCTGGGCCGTGTTCCACTTCGTCAAGCCGCTCAAGTCGCTCGCCACGCTGCTCGCCCTCGTGCTCGTCTCGGTCGCCGCCGCGCTCATCCGGGTGCCCGTCGAACTCGTCTCCGACATCGCCGCGATCAACCGCTCGCTGCCGCCCCTCACCCTGCCCGATCTCGCCGCCGTCCCGGCGCTCGCCACGGGTGCCATCGCGGTCGCCCTCGTCGCGCTCGCTCAGGCGGCGGGCATCAGCGCGGCCGTCGCGAACCCGGACGGATCCCGCTCCGACGCCTCGAAGGACTTCACGGCGCAGGGGATCGCGAACATCGCCGGAGGATTCTTCTCCGCGCTGCCGACCGGCGGTTCGCTCTCGCGCACCGGCGTCGCGACGAGCGCGGGCGCCCGGACCCGTTGGTCGGGCATCTTCGCGGGCGTCTCGCTCGCCCTGATCGTGCTGCTGTTCGGCCCGCTCGCCGGGTACATCCCGATGGCGGTCATCGGCGGGCTCATGCTCGTCATCGGCGGCGAGCTCGTCGTCGGCCGCCGGCGCGATATCGTGCTCGTCGCCCGCACCTCCTGGCTCTCGCTCATCGCCATGGTCGTGACGTTCCTCGTGACGACGCAATTGCCGCTGCAGCAGGCGATCTTCATCGGCGCCGGGCTCTCGATCGTCCTGACGGCGGTCAGCATCTCGCGCATCGGCCGCGTCGTCGAACTCGTCCCGGACGAAGCCGGCGGGTGGCGCATCCAAGATCCGCCCGCCGAGCTCGCCTCGGGCCGCACGACCGTCCTCCACTACAGCGGCGTCGGCTTCTTCGCCGAAGCGAACCGCATCGAGCAGGAGTGGCCCGACCTCGCCGGCGCGGAGCGCGCCGCGATCGTCCTGTCGATCCGGGCATCCGCGGAGGTGCCGAGCGCGACGTTCCTGAAGTCGCTCGACCGCCGGGTCGCCGCGCTCCGGGCCCAAGGCATCCCGCTCGTGATCGCCGGCGTCGCGCCGTCGACGCACCGCCTCCTCGAGCGGACGCACGCGCTCGACGTCATCGGCGCGGACAATGTCTTCGAGGAGACGCCCGGGCTCACCGTCGCGCTCGACGCGGCCTACGAGCGCGCCGAGGAGCTCCGTGCGGCGGCGACGGACCCGTCGGCACCGGCGTCGGACTGACGGTTCCGGAGGATCCGCCCGTCCCGCCTCGCGTCGTCCGGCAGGAGGATTCCGGCCCGCCTGCCGCCCCGGGCGGGCCTCCGCAGGCAGAATGGCGGATGACTCGGCGACGTGCCCGCATCCGGCCTCGGCCGCGCGGCGAATCGCGCGGAGCATCCGGTGCCCCGGTCGCGGGGCGTTCGGGCCCGGCGGAAGGGGAACGCATGGACACGGGTGGGCGGCTGGAACGGCGACGACGGGAACGCGAGGACGAGGGCGGGCAGAGCACGGTCTCGCGGTACCCGATGCGCTGGGCGTTCCTCGTGGGCATCGGGCTCATGGCGGCGGCGGTGCTCGGCTTCGCGGTCTTCAACCTGCAGTCGGTGCTGCTGTCGATCTTCATCGCGACGTTCGTCGCGCTCGGGCTCGATCCCCTCATCCGCTGGTTCCAGCGCCGGGGGCTGAAGCGCGGCACGGCGATCGTCACGGTCATCCTCCTGTTCATCCTCGTCGTCGTCGTGATCGTCTGGATCGTGATCCCGCCCGTCGTCTCGCAGGCGGTCGTGCTCGCGCAGTCCCTGCCCGGGCAGATCGCGAACGTGCAGGACACCGACTGGTTCAAGAACGTCGACGACGTGACGAACGGGCTCGCCACCACGGTGCTGCAGTGGATCGGCACGACGCTCAGCGACCCGAACTTCTGGACGAGCGTCGGCAGCGGCGCGCTCGCGTTCGGCGCCGCCGTGCTCGACGCCGTCTCGACGGGCTTCTTCGTCTTCATCCTGTCGATCTACTTCATCGCGACGCTGGATGCCACGAAGGCCGCGTGCTACCGGCTCGTCGCCGCCTCGCATCGCGACAACGTCATCGGCTACAGCGAGCGCATCATGGCCTCGGTCGGCCACTACCTCTCGGGGATGGTCGTGCTCGCGTTCTGCAACGCCGTGTACTCGACGATCCTGCTCTACGCGGTCGGCGTGAAGTACGCCCTCATCATCGGTGTCGTCGCGCTCTTCATCACGCTCATCCCCCTCATCGGCACGATCATCACGACCGTCGTCATGACGATCGTGGCACTGCTCGTCTCCCCGACGGCGGGCATCATCGTGCTCATCGCGATGCTGATCTACATGCAGGTCGAGGCGTACATCCTCACGCCGCGGGTCATGTCGAAGGCGGTGCAGGTGCCCGGCTCGCTCGTGCTCATCTCCGCCCTCGCCGGCGGCACCCTGCTCGGCCTGCTCGGCGCGCTCGTCGCGATCCCGATCTCGGCGGGCATCCTGCTCATCATCAAGGAAGTCGTCGTCCCGAGGCAGGCGAAGGCATGACCGCGTCGTCGGAGGGACGCGGCGAGCCGGGCACGCCCGAACCCGACGGCGCCGTCGCGGCGGGACTCCCGCCGGACGCGCCCGGGGCGGCGTCGGCGGCGAACGCACCGGTCCCTGCCGCGGTCGTCCCGGCGTCGGTCGCCGCGCCCCCCGCACCCCC
>NZ_WSTA01000150.1 GCF_009789225.1 Agromyces seonyuensis
AACTCGCTCGGCAATGCCGGTCGCAGCTACGAGAACCTCGCCGCGCTTCGCGGCTGATCTGGATCAGGAGATCTTTCGATGAAGAGCAAGTGGAAGGCGACGACGATCGCGTTGCTGGTCGCGGGCGGCGGTTTGATCGCGGTCCCGGCGTATGCGGCGGATCTGAGCTGCTCGGGCGACCTGGGCGATGTCGCCGTGGACGGCAACCTCACGGTCGCTGCCGGTGCGGATTGCGTGCTGGGCGGGGCGAGCGTGTCGGGCGACATCATCGTCGCGGCGGGCGGCTGGCTGGACGCGACCTCGGTCGAGGTCGGCGGCGACGTGATCGCCACCGACGCGTACGGGGTGTCGTTGGACGGCACGAGCGTGGCCGGCGATATCAGTGTGTACTCGGCGGACACGGATTCCGGGTTCCTCTACGTGAACGACCTCGAGGTGGGCGGCTCGGTCGCCGCCGGCGGGGTCGACGTGGAAGTGACGGACTCGACCATCGGCGGTTCGTTGACGACGCAGGAGGCGTTCTACGTCGACGTGGTCCGCACGTCGGTCGTGGGCGATGTCTCGATCGACGGTTCGCCGTGGGGCGTGTCGGTCAGCGGCGCGATCGTGCAGGGCGATGTGACGGTGTCGGGTTCGTCCCACGACCTGCTGATCGGTGCGGATGCCGAGGGCGGTCAGGATGCGTTCGGCAACTCGATCGCGGGGAACCTGAACCTCACGGGCAACTCGGGCAACCTGCAGGTGGCCGGCACGACGGTGCTGGGTTCGATCGTGCTCTCGGGCAACACGCCGGCTGCGGCGTTCGGTGCGGGCAACAGCGCCGGCGCGGTCGAGGGCGACTACACGGGCACCGCGCCGGGCACGCCGGCCGCGGGCGATCAGCAGATCGCCGTGTCGGTGCCCGAGCAGGCTGCGGGCGAGCTGATCTGGTGGCTGGAGGGCACCGGGTCGCTGGTCGACCTCGGCGTGGCCGAGGAGGAACTCGACCACTTCGCCGCGGACGGCTCGATCGTGCCGATCCGGGTGCAGGACACCCGTGCCGGCAACCCGGCGTGGACGCTCACGGCGCAGGTGTCGGACTTCACCGCCGGCGGCGAGGACGTCTCGAGCAAGTACCTGGGCTGGACGCCGGAAGTCACCGACAACGCCGGCGGCGCCATCGCCGGTGACGCGGTCGCCTCGGGCTTCGACGGCGGCGACGGCCTGTCCGTGCCGCGCACCCTCGCACGGGCCGATGCCGGTCACGCGCGTTCCGAGTCCGCCGTGGGCGCCGACCTGGATCTCAAGCTCCCGCTCGAGACCCCGCAGGGCACCTACACCGCCGTGATCACGCTGACCGCACTCAGCTGATCCG
>NZ_WSTA01000151.1 GCF_009789225.1 Agromyces seonyuensis
CGCCTTCCACTTGCTCTTCATCGAAAGATCTCCTGATCCAGATCAGCCGCGAAGCGCGGCGAGGTTCTCGTAGCTGCGACCGGCATTGCCGAGCGAGTTCAGGGGGCTGCCGTCCGCAGTGGTCTGCGCAGCGTTGTCCTGCTCCCAGATCCCGCGACGCTGACCGCGGTCGCCCTGGATCTCGGCGAGGATGTCGGCGTAGGGGATGCTGCCCGCACCGAACTCGATGATGTCGTAGCCGTTGGGGTTGGCCGGGTTGAGCTTGCCGTCCTTCAGGTGCAGCAACGGGAAGCGACGGCGGTTGGCCTTGACGTACTCGATCGGCTCGAATCCCGGGTAGAGGTGCTTGCCGACGTACGCCCAGTAGACGTCCATCTCGTGGAACACCCACTCCGGGTTGAAGTGCTGGAGGTAGAGGTCGTAGACGCGCTCGTTGGTGTCGGTGGTGAAGCCCCACTCCTGCGAATGGGTGTGGGTGTAGAGCTTCAGGCCGGCTGCCGCCGCCTTCTCCCCCATCTGGTTCCAGGTGTCGATCCCGGCCATCCACTGCGCCTTGGCGATGGGGCCGCCGTAGCCGCCGGCGATCGGCCCGCCCTGGCCGAGGTGCGGCATCCCGAGGGTGTGCGCGATCTCGATCTGGGCATCGATGTTGGTGAGGCTGAGGTTGACGTGACTGCCGACGGCCTTCAGTCCGTTGTCGTCGAGCAGCTGCCGGATCTCGGCCGGGGTGATGGCGCCGGCACCGCCCTGGGTGTAGCCGGCGAACTCGACCTCCGAGTAGCCGATGGCGCTGAGCTCCTCGAACAGCTGACGGAAGCCGATCGAGGCCGCCCCCGAGAGCTTGTCGCGGACCGAATAGAGCTGGATGCCGATGCGGTTGACGGGCACGAGGCGGGGACCGCCGCTGACGGTGGGGGCCGCGGCCTGGACGCCGAGGGCGGAGGCCGCCGTCGGGGCGAGCGCCGCTCCGACGCCGACCGCGACCGAGGATGCTGCGAGCGCCTGGAACAGGGTCCGGCGGCTCATCGGCTTGGCCGAGACCGTCGGGTGCCCGTGAGCGTGTTGGTGACTCATCTCTCTCCTTCGAGTGATCCCGTCCCGGGGCTCCGGGGCGGTCGGGGGTTGCGGCGGCGGCCCTCGGGATGAGGAGGACCGCCGCCCGGTAATCGGATCAGCTGAGTGCGGTCAGCGTGATCACGGCGGTGTAGGTGCCCTGCGGGGTCTCGAGCGGGAGCTTGAGATCCAGGTCGGCGCCCACGGCGGACT
>NZ_WSTA01000152.1 GCF_009789225.1 Agromyces seonyuensis
TGTGATGTCCAGGGACGTTGTTTCGGAACACGGCCTTGATCTGCTGAAAGGCGAAGACCTCCGGTTGTGAAGTGGAGCTGTTCAAGGAACCGCTTCGACAACTGGAGGCCTTCGTGTCCCACGCTAACGCGCTGCTGACTCCGCGCGCTCGTCTTCGCCTGGCACGCCTGATCGTCGATGACCGTTGGCCGGTCACGGCCGCGGCGAAGATGTTCATGGTCTCGCCCGTGACCGCCCGGAAATGGGCCGCCCGGTACCGAGCCGAGGGGGTCGCCGGGATGGCCGACCGATCGAGCCGGCCCCGCTCGATGCCGGCCAAGACGCCGCTGCCGATGGTCAAGCGGATCGTGAAAGCGCGGTGGCGGCGCCGGCTCGGCCCGGCGCAGATCGCCGGCGAACTCGGCCTGCCGACCTCGACCGTGCACGCCGTCCTCGTGCGCTGCCGCATCAACCGACTGGGCCGCATCGACCGAGTCACGGGCGAACCGATCCGCCGCTACGAGCACGACCACCCAGGCTCGCTGATCCACGTCGATGTCACGAAGTTCGGCAACATCCCCGACGGCGGCGGCTGGCGCTACCTCGGACGCGTGCAAGGCGAGAAGAATCGCGAGGCCACCGCCCGCCGCACCGGCAACCGCAACTCCCGCTACGAACCCCGAGTCGGCACCGCCTACGTGCACACCGTCATCGACGACCACTCGCGCGTGGCCTATGCCGAGATCTGCGCCGACGAGAAAGCCCCGACCGCGATCGGCGTCCTGCGCCGCGCGGTCGCCTGGTTCGCCGCCCAAGGCGTCACCGTCGAACGAGTGATCTCCGACAACGGGTCGGCCTACAAGTCCTACGCCTGGCGCGACGCGTGCATCGAGCTCGGCATCACGATGAAGAAGACCCGCCCGTACCGGCCGCAGACCAACGGCAAGATCGAACGCTTCCACCGAACCCTCGCCGACGGGTGGGCCTACGTCCGCTTCTACGCCTCAGAGACCGAACGACGAGACGCCCTACCCAGCTGGCTCCACTTCTACAATCAGCACAGGCGCCACTCCGCGATCGGAGCCCCACCCATCAGCAGACTCAACAACCTGCCTGGACATCACA
>NZ_WSTA01000153.1 GCF_009789225.1 Agromyces seonyuensis
GTCCGCCCCGAAGCCGCCGCTCGGGCGGCGCTCGCCGGTGCCGCCGATGCCCGGCACGATCGTCGTCGCCGGCGCGGGCGCCGGGCCCGCGGCGGAGGAGTTCGCCCGCGCGGGCGGGTGGCCGCTCATCGCCGAGGTCGTCTCGGGAGCGCATTTCGGCCCGAACCTCGTGGTCGCCGGCCGCACGCTGCTGCACGACCCGGACTTCGGCGGTCGCGTGCGCCGTGTGATCGTGTTCGGGTACCCGACGCTCTCGCGCGAGATCCCGGCGATCATCGGGCAGCCCGAGGTCGAGGCGATCGTCGTCGCTCCGGCCGGCGCCGAGTGGTACAACCCCGGTCGGCGCGTGCGGCGCTTCGAGCGCGGCGTCGTCGCTCTGCCCCACGCGGCGAGCGAGGCCGACCGCGCGTGGCTCGGCCGCTGGGTGAGCGCGAGCCGGCACGTCCTCGACTTCGACGAGCGCCAGGATGCCGACCGCGCCGCGGCGGCGGCCGCACCGGCGCGCGGGTCGGCCGAGCGTGCCGCCGGGTCGGCCGAGACGGTGATCGACCCGGCCGAAGCCGCCGAGTCGCCCGTCGAATCCGAGCCCGCCGCGAAGCCGCAGGCCCCGGTCACGGCCCCGGTCGCCGTCCCCGTCGGGGCACCGGAGACCGAGTCCGCGGCGGACGATCCACTCGCCGCGCCCGACGACGCACCGTGGATGCCGCGCAAGCTGCCGCCCGAGCCCGCGGCCTTCGACGACTACGCCGCGCGCCGCGAGTACGCCGAGCAGAGCCTCGCCGAGTTCCGGGCGCCGATCACGCGGCGCTCCCTCGCCCTCGCGGTGTGGAAGTCCACGTGGCCGCACGATCGCCTCGTGCTCGCGGCCTCCCGGCTCGTGCGGGAGCTCGACGCCGCCGCACCGGGCAAGCGCATCGAGGTGCGGGCGAACCGCGGGCTCGCCGGCATCGACGGAACGGTGTCGACCGCCGTCGGCGTCGCGGTGGCCGCACGGGCCGGGGCGCTCGCGGCCGCGGCGGACGCCGACCCGGGCGACCCTCGGGCGCAGGCCGC
>NZ_WSTA01000154.1 GCF_009789225.1 Agromyces seonyuensis
CGACGGGGTCGACGGCGACGCCGGCGGGCGGCTCGGCCGGAGCGACCCGCGCGACGCGACCGGCGGCGACCTGGCCCGCACGCCACGCGCTGCCCGCGACGGGGATCGCCGCGGCGACCTCGGCGATCGCGAGCGGGACGAGGCAGACGACGGCGAACGCGGGCCCCGAGAGACCTCCGTCGAGGAGGCGCGGCGCGGCGATGAGGATGCCGCCGAGCGCGCCGAGCCCGCCGAGCGCGGCCATCACGGCGTTCGCGATGCCCTGGGCGGCGGACTGGCGCCGCACGGCGCGCTGCAGCCGCTCCCCGAGTCGGGCGATGCGGGCGCGGTCGGCGGCGTCGGCATCGAAGGCGACGAGCGCGTCGAGCGCGTCGAGGTGTTCCACGACCGCGGCCTGGAGCGCCCCTCTGGCGGGCGCGAGCTCGCGGTCGGCCCGGGCGCCGGCGAGGCGCTGCGCCGCCAGGGCGACGAGGATGCCCGCAGCCAGGATCGCCGCCTCGAGCAGCGCGGCCTCCGGCGCGAGCAGGGCGATGCCGACGAGCGCGGCGACGAGCACGACGCCCGCGCTCACGACGGGCTGCACGGCGCGCAACGGCACGAACTGCAACTCGTCGACGTCGGCGGTGAAGCGCGAGAGGAGCTCGCCGCGACGGGCGAGCGCGAGTCCGTCGGGCGCACTCGGTACGAGCCGCTCGAAGACGCCGGCCCGGATGCCCGCGAGCTGGCGGAACGACGCGTCGTGGCCGGTGAGCCGCTCGGCGTAGCGGAAGACGGCCCGGCCGAGCGCGAACGCCCGCACCCCGACCACGGCCATGCCGAGGTACATCACGGGCGGCTGCTCGGCGGCGCGGGTGATGAGCCACGCGGAGCACGCGATGAGGGCGACCGCCGAGCCGGCGCTCGCGAGCCCGAACAGCACCGACGGCAGCAGGCGCGGCCAGCGCGGCACGGCGCCGCGGAGGATGCGGCGGGCGTCGGCGTCGGCCGCGTCGGCGGCGCGAGCGCCCGAGGCCGAGGCGGCCGTGGTCGTGC
>NZ_WSTA01000155.1 GCF_009789225.1 Agromyces seonyuensis
GGCGCTCGCCGCTGCCGCCGTCGCCGCCGTGCTCGCCGTGCTCGCGGTCGCGGGCTCGGCGTTCGCCGACGCCGCACGACCGCTCGTGCGCGGCTCCGGCGACGCGCCGAGCCGGGTCGGACGCGGCCTGGCGCTCGGCGGGCTCGCCCTGCTGGTCGTCGCCGCAGCCGTCGCGTTCTGGCAGCTCCGCCGCTACGGTTCGCCGGTCGTCGCGGATGCCGCCGGCACGCCGCACGTCGACCCGCTCGGCGTCCTCGCCCCGGTGCTCGCGCTGCTCGCGCTCACGGCCCTGGCCCTGCTCCTCAACCGGCCGGTCGCCGCCCTCTTCGAACGCGTCGCCCGCCGCGGCCGCGGGCTGGTGCCGGCGCTCCCGATGCGCTGGCTCGCCCGTCGCCCGGGTCTCTACTCGGCGGCGTCGTTCGTGGCGATGCTCGGCGTGGGCGGGCTGACGTTCGCCGCGCTGCTCTCCGGCGGCTGGTCCGCGCTGGATGCCCGGACCGCGGCCGTCGCGACGGGCGGCGAGGTGCGCGTGGTCGGCACCGCGGATGCCTCGGTGGACGCGATCGCCGACGCGCACGGAGCAGCGGTGCTGCGCTCGGACGTGCGGGTCGGCGGTGACCCGGCCACGCTCATCGCCCTCCCGGCTTCGGAGCTCGGGACGGTCGCGCCCGGCACCCTCGAGCATCCGGCCGAGGTCGCTGCGGCGCTCGCGCCCGAGTCGTCCGGAGCCGAGGCGCCGCTCCCCGTCGCCGTCGACGCGGCGCTCGCCGAACTCGCCGGCGTCGGGGTCGGCGACGGGTTCGATCTCGGCATCGGCGCGGTCAACCGGCTCGTCCCGGCGGAGGTCGCCGTCGTCCTGCCGGCGGTGCCGGGCGCGGGCGCCCCGGCGGTGCTGGCCGACCTCGACGCGTTCGAGGCGGCACTCTCGGTCGCGGGCGGCGCGGCGCCGCCCGCGACCGAGCGCTGGCTCGCCGCCGACGACCCGACCGCGGCTGCGGCGGCGATCGACGCCGCCCGGCCGAGCGGCTCC
>NZ_WSTA01000156.1 GCF_009789225.1 Agromyces seonyuensis
CTAAAGCTATTTCGGGGAGAACCAGCTATCTCCGAGTTCGATTGGAATTTCTCCGCTACCCCCACCTCATCCCCGCACTTTTCAACGTGCGTGGGTTCGGGCCTCCAGTGCGTGTTACCGCACCTTCACCCTGGACAGGGGTAGATCACACGGTTTCGGGTCTACGACCACGTACTTATTCGCCCTATTCAGACTCGCTTTCGCTGCGGCTCCGTCTTCCCGACTTAACCTTGCACGTGAACGTAACTCGCCGGTTCATTCTACAAAAGGCACGCCATCACCCATATAGAGGGCTCTGACTTTTTGTAAGCGCACGGTTTCAGGTTCTATTTCACTCCCCTTCCGGGGTGCTTTTCACCTTTCCCTCACGGTACTGCTTCGCTATCGGTCACTAGGGAGTATTTAGCCTTGGCAGATGGTCCTGCCGGATTCCGACGGGGTTTCACGTGTCCCGCCGTACTCAGGATCCGTCTCGGAGGGTGCTGATTTTTGGTTACAGGGCTTTTACCTCTTCTAGCGGGCCTTTCCAGACCTCTTCGCCTAACCAACACCTTTGTAACTCCATGTGAGACGTCCTACAACCCCTACGGACAAGTCCGTAGGTTTGGGCTAATCCGCGTTCGCTCGCCGCTACTGACGGAATCACTATTGTTTTCTCTTCCTCAGGGTACTTAGATGTTTCAGTTCCCCTGGTATGCCTCTACTTACCTATGTATTCAGTAAGAAGTGACTGCGCATTACCGCAGCCGGGTTTCCCCATTCGGACATCCCCGGATCAAAGCCTGCTTACGGCTCCCCGAGGCAATTTCGTTGTTCGCCACGTCCTTCTTCGGCTCCTAGTGCCTAGGCATCCTCCGTGCGCTCTTAGTAGCTTAACCAGTTGCTTGATTGATGGCTGTTACTTGCGTAACCATCCATTCAATCTTCGCTTCGTGTTATAAAACTAAAGCTTTAAGGATGTTTCATTATTCGCTATCCAGTTGTCATGGTGCAAAAGTGAATTGTTTGGTGGAGCC
>NZ_WSTA01000157.1 GCF_009789225.1 Agromyces seonyuensis
CCTCGTCGGCGGCGGGGGAGCCGGGGAGGCGGTGGGCCGCCGCGTGGGCGGCGGCCTCCGCATCGCCGACCCAGCGCGCCGCGCGGTGCAGCGCGTGCCAGGGCTGCGCAGCGGGCGGCTTCGCCTGGCCGTCGGCGACGTTGAGGTACCACGGGCCGCCGAGGTGCATGCGGTGGGGGAAGGCCGTCGTCTCGCGGAGGGCGCTCACCGTGCCGGCGTCGATCGCGCCGCCGGTGGCGTGCCGCAGCACGTCGAGCGCTTCGAGCGCGCGGCACGCCCCGTTCCACCAGTAGGCGTAGCCCTCGTCGATGGCGCCGTCGGCGGGCAGCGAGGTGACGTACCGATCGAGTCCTTCGACGCAGAGCGCGACGATCTGCGTACGCAGGCCCGCGTCCTCGGGCGCGTCGAGCAGGCGCAGGGCCGCGACGAGCACGTTGCCGTGGATCCACGGGTTCCAGTTGTGCACGTCGCCGTCGAGGCCGATCCAGTGCCAGTCGCGGCGTTCGACGAACGGGGCGAAGACGCGCAGTCGGGCTTCGCGACGGATGCGCGCGCGGGTGCCGGGGTAGCGCGCGTCGAGGAGGTCGCCGAGCAGGTGGTCGAGCCAGGCGAGCTGGCCGACGACCTCGCCGGCGCCGAGGTCGAGGAACGGATCGTCGACGTCCGCGAGCACCGCGCCGTGCCGCGCGAGGACATCGTCATGGGCGGGCCAGCACCAGGAACTCTGCTCGCACACGAGCCAGAGCCCGTCGAGCACCTCGGCGAGCCGGTCGTCGTCGGGGGAGGCGGCCGCGGCCACGGCGGCGCGGCTGAGGCGACGCGTGCGGGCGAACGCATCCTGCTCCCAGCCGTCGCGGTCGCCGTCGTCGTGCACGCGGGCTGCGGCGCTCGCGCGCGGCTGCGGCCAGGGCGTGCCGCGCTCGGCGTCGGCGCGTTCGGCGACGGCGTCGAGCG
>NZ_WSTA01000158.1 GCF_009789225.1 Agromyces seonyuensis
GCCGACTAGGCAGCGGTGCGCGCGAACGTCACGGCCCGCCGTGCCGCGGGGACGCCGATCGGCGCGGTCGGCGCGCCCGCCGGTTCGGCCGACGGCGCGGCCGTCGTGCTCGACGCGGAGCGCGCGAACCTCGCCGCTCTGCTCGCCGCCCTCGGCGACGGGATGCTCGAACGTCTCGCCGGGGCCGTCGCGTCCGCCCGCACGGTCGCCGTCGTCGGCTTCCGCAACGGCTACCCGGTCGCACTGCACCTGCGCACGCAGCTCGCGCAGGCGCGTCCGGGGGTGCGGCTCGCGCCGCAGCCGGGGCAGTCGCTCGCCGAGGACCTCGTGGGCCTCGGGGCCGGCGATCTCGTCGTCGTCTGCGCGTTCCGCCGCCGCCCGCCGGGACTGCGCGCCGCGCTCGCCGCCGTCGTCGAGTCGGGCGCCTCGCTCGTCGTCGTCGGGGACCCGTCGGCGCGGAGCATCCTGCCGCCGGACGCCGGCGACGCGCTCGTCGGGTTCGTGCCATGCCCCGTCGCCGCGCCCGGGGCGTTCGACTCCTACGCCGCGGCGATGACGTTCGTCGCGCTGCTCGCGAGCGCGGTGCTCGGCGCCGACCTGCGCGCGGGACGGGGCCGCGTCAGCGCGATCGACCGGGCCTACCGCGCGCTCGGCGAGACCGAGTAGTCAGGGACCGCCCGGCCGGTCGCGATCGGCGCCCGTCGCGAGGTCGCCGCACTCGACCGCGAGCGCGCCCTGGGCGACGAGATACGGGCCCGCGCCGCGATCGCCGTGCAGCGCGGCGGCGAGCGGCGCCCAGTGGTCGCGCCCGAGCAGCACCGGATGCCCGGGCAGGCCGCGGTACGTCGCGCGGGCGAGCGCCGAGGCGAGCGGGCCGGATGC
>NZ_WSTA01000159.1 GCF_009789225.1 Agromyces seonyuensis
GATGAGTTCGTGTCCGTACAACTGGCGTAATCATGGCCCTTCGGGGCCATTGTTTCTCTGTGGAGGAGTCCATGACGAAAGATGAACTGATTGCCCGTCTCCGCTCGCTGGGTGAACAACTGAACCGTGATGTCAGCCTGACGGGGACGAAAGAAGAACTGGCGCTCCGTGTGGCAGAGCTGAAAGAGGAGCTTGATGACACGGATGAAACTGCCGGTCAGGACACCCCTCTCAGCCGGGAAAATGTGCTGACCGGACATGAAAATGAGGTGGGATCAGCGCAGCCGGATACCGTGATTCTGGATACGTCTGAACTGGTCACGGTCGTGGCACTGGTGAAGCTGCATACTGATGCACTTCACGCCACGCGGGATGAACCTGTGGCATTTGTGCTGCCGGGAACGGCGTTTCGTGTCTCTGCCGGTGTGGCAGCCGAAATGACAGAGCGCGGCCTGGCCAGAATGCAATAACGGGAGGCGCTGTGGCTGATTTCGATAACCTGTTCGATGCTGCCATTGCCCGCGCCGATGAAACGATACGCGGGTACATGGGAACGTCAGCCACCATTACATCCGGTGAGCAGTCAGGTGCGGTGATACGTGGTGTTTTTGATGACCCTGAAAATATCAGCTATGCCGGACAGGGCGTGCGCGTTGAAGGCTCCAGCCCGTCCCTGTTTGTCCGGACTGATGAGGTGCGGCAGCTGCGGCGTGGAGACACGCTGACCATCGGTGAGGAAAATTTCTGGGTAGATCGGGTTTCGCCGGATGATGGCGGAAGTTGTCATCTCTGGCTTGGAC